>DJAM01000155.1 GCA_002429595.1 Coxiellaceae bacterium UBA6002 | reverse complement strand
TGATTCGGGAACGGGAACGGGAACGATAGGAAAAGAAGATTCTATTGTTTGAAAGTACTCCCCTGTATTATCATCCCCCTCAACCTTCAATAAAAAACGACACAAATGACAAATATAAGAAATTTTTCCATTATTGCTCATATCGACCATGGCAAATCAACTGTTGCTGACCGCTTCATCCAAATTTGCGGAGGCCTTTCAGAACGTGAGATGAGTGCTCAAGTTTTGGATAGTATGGATATTGAGCGCGAGCGCGGAATTACGATTAAAGCTCAGAGTGTCACCCTGTACTACAAAGCAAATGATGGGCAAGAATATCAATTAAATTTTATTGATACCCCAGGGCATGTCGACTTTGCTTATGAGGTTTCTCGATCGCTAGCTGCTTGTGAAGGCGCTTTGCTGGTGGTGGATGCCGCGCAAGGGGTCGAAGCTCAAACGGTTGCGGTTTGCTATATGGCGATCGATCAAGGGCTTGAAGTTTTGCCAGTGTTAAACAAAATTGATTTGGCTCAGGCTGATCCAGATCGGGTGATTAATGAAATTGAAGAGATTATTGGCATCGAAGCCAAAGATGCGGTGCGAATTAGTGCTAAGACAGGTTTCCAAGTTAGAGAACTTTTAGAAGAACTTGTTGCTAAAATTCCGCCACCCTCTGTGGATGTCACCGCAAAGCTCAAAGCACTCATTATCGATTCTTGGTTCGATAGCTACTTAGGGGTCATTTCTCTCGTTCGAGTCATGGAAGGTAGCTTAAAGAAAGGCGATAAAATGGTGGTGATGTCGACTGGCAAATCGCATATTGTCGATCAAGTAGGGATTTTTACGCCTAAGCGCCAAGAAAAAGACGCGTTGAATGCTGGTGAGGTCGGTTATGTTGTTGCTGGCATCAAGGAAATCAACGGTGCTCCCGTGGGTGACACGCTAACCTTAGCTAACAATCCTGCCACAGAGCCCTTACCAGGTTTTCAGACAGTAAAACCACAAGTATTTGCAGGTTTGTTCCCAATCAGTTCCGATGATTATGAAGCGTTTCGTGATGCGCTTGCTAAACTTCGTTTAAATGATGCGGCTTTATTTTATGAGCCAGAGTCATCTGAAGCGTTAGGTTTTGGTTTTCGCTGTGGTTTTTTGGGCATGCTTCACATGGAGATTGTCCAAGAACGTCTAGAGCGGGAATATAACTTAGAGCTCATTACTACGGCACCGACCGTTATTTATGAAATCGTCACTAAGAAGGGTGAGATCTTACATATTGATAATCCTTCAGCTTTGCCGCCAGTTAATGACATTGATGAAATGCGAGAACCAATCGTTCAAGCTAATATTTTAGTGCCGCAGCAGTATTTAGGTAATGTGATCAAGCTTTGTGTCGAACGCAGAGGCGTGCAAAAGAAGCTACTTTATTTAGGTAACCAAGTTACTTTGACATATGAATTACCAATGAATGAAGTGGTATTAGACTTTTTTGACCGTTTAAAATCAGTTAGTCGTGGTTATGCCTCTTTAGACTATGCGTTTCATCATTTTCAAGTTTCCGATTTGGCCAAACTCGATATTTTAATTAATGGTCAAAAAGTAGATGCATTAGCATCAATCGTACATCGTGATAAAGCTTATCAACGTGGTAGAGATTTAACCGAACGTTTGCGCGAAATTATTCCTCGGCAAATGTATGAAGTAGCTTTACAAGCAGCAATTGGCGCGCACATTATCGCCCGACAATCTGTAAAAGCATTACGTAAAAATGTCACTGCTAAGTGTTATGGTGGTGACGTGTCGCGAAAACGTAAACTGCTAGAAAAACAAAAAGCAGGTAAAAAACGAATGAAAACGATTGGTAAGGTAGAGGTACCCCAAGAAGCGTTTTTAGCAATTTTAAAAGTCGATAAAGATAGTTAACATAGGTAATCATCTAAACTAGAGGACTTATAATGCCAATAAATATAGATTTTCCATTTATCTTGACCATGCTCGTCATTGTAACGGGTCTTGTGGCGATGGCTGACATTTTGGTTTTTTCGAAGAGGCGAACCGAAGGTCAAAAAATGCCTTATGCGATAGAGTTTGCAAGATCTTTTTTCCCAGCATTGTTACTGGTATGGATAATACGCTCTTTTATTATCCAGCCTTACCGCGTGCCAACTGGTTCGTTAGAGCCTACTGTTTTACCAGGTGATTTCATCGCCGTAAAACAGTTTTCATATGGTTTACGCTTACCCGTTACCAATCATAAATTGGTCAGCGTTAGTGATCCAAAGCGTGGTGATATTGCATTGTTCCATTGGCCGGTGGATACCAAAATATTATTTGTTAAACGCGTGATCGGTCTGCCAGGTGATCATATTGTTTACAAAGATAAAACACTCACTATTAATGGCAAAGAGATGACTCAGGAGTATGTTGGAAAAGCAGTTGATATTGAGCAAGATGGATCTGCTGAGGTAGATCAAAAAGTTGAAAATCTAGATGGCATCAAACATAATATTTTTGTTAAATCCTATACGACAGATCCTGTTGACATTGATGTTGTTGTGCCTGCGGGTCATTATTTTATGATGGGCGATAATCGTGATGACAGTGAAGATAGTCGTGCTTGGGGCTTTGTGCCCGATCGTAATTTAATTGGTAAAGCATTTGGTATTTGGATGAGCTGGGATTCCTTGGATCATCGAGTCCGGTGGAATCGTATAGGTAAAGCAGTAAGGTAGCTGAATGCGTTCCCTCGATATTTTAATGCGGCAATTAAAATATGAATTCCATGATCCGGAATTATTGCAATCTGCACTAACTCATAGAAGTGTACGCGGACAAAATAATGAGCGACTCGAATTTTTAGGGGATTCATTACTGAATTTTATTGTGGCTGAAGCGTTGTATGATCATTTTCGCTATGCAAAAGAGGGTGATCTTAGTCGGCTGCGAGCGAATTTAGTAAAAGGTGAAACTCTAGCGGATATCGCTCAAGAATTTAAATTGGGTGATTTTTTGCGGCTTGGTCCTGGCGAATTAAAAAGTGGTGGCTTTAGTCGTAAATCTATTTTAGCCGATGCCCTTGAAGCGATTATTGGCGCAATCTATCTAGACTCCAGTTTTGAGATTTGTCGTACCCGCGTGTTAAACTGGTTTGAATCGCGAATCAAAGAGATCAGTCTTTCTTTAGAAAAAGATCCAAAAACGCGACTACAAGAATATTTGCAATCCAAGCATTTGCCGTTGCCACAGTATGAGATTCTCGCGGTTGAAGGTGAGGCCCATGCGCAAGTTTTTCATATTGAATGCCGTGTGCCAAGTCTGCCTTATGTGACGAATAGTGTGGGCTCTACTCGACGAAAGGCTGAGCAGTTGGCTGCGGAGAAGTATTTGCAGTTGTTGAAAATGTGATTCGGTTTTGTCATTCCCGCTTTCGCGGGAATGATAGAGGTAGGCGAAAGAAAGAATTGAAAAAAGAGTTGTTTATGTCAGAAGTTACGCGTTGTGGTTATATTGCGATTATTGGTCGTCCTAATGTCGGTAAGTCCACCCTGCTAAATCATATCCTGGGTCAAAAAATTAGTATTACCTCGCGTAAACCTCAAACCACGCGTCATCGAATCTTGGGCATTAAAACAGAAAATCACAATCAAATGGTTTTTATTGATACGCCAGGATTTCATCAAGAAGCAAAAAAAGCGCTAAATCGTTACATGAATCGCACTGCCACTTCTGCTATTCATGATGTCGATGTTGTTGTTTTTGTAGTTGAAGCGTTGCAGTGGCAGGCAAACGATGAATGGATTAGTAAAAAGCTTAAATCACTGAATATTCCTTTGATCATTGCGATTAATAAAGTCGATAAAGTGACTGATAAAGAAAAGTTGTTGCCTTATATTGAAAAAATCGCTGCGAAATTTCCGAATGCAACAGTATTACCAGTATCAGCTTTAAAAAATGATAATGTTCGGGAGTTGGAGAATATCTTAGAAAAACTTTTACCTGATAATCCTCACTTTTTTCCTGACGATCAAGTGACCGATGTAACTGAACGTTTTATGGCATCTGAGATAATCAGAGAAAAATTAATGAAGAGTTTGGGGCAAGAGCTTCCTTATTCTTTGACGGTACAAATAGAAGAATTTAAAGAAGAACCAAAAATTATTAGAATTAGCGCGATCATTTGGACCGAAAAAACCAGTCAAAAATCGATAATAATTGGTACCGAAGGGCAGGTGTTAAAGAAAGTAGGTACTGCTGCGCGTAGTGATCTTGAAGCTTATTTTGCTAAGAAAGTTTTTTTGCGATTGTGGGTGAAAGTGAAGGAAAGCTGGTCGGATAACGAACGTGCTTTACAGAATCTTGGATATCGTGACGCTGAGTAATTAAAGATGCGTATTATACTAGAACCTTCCTTTGTGCTACACACGAGGCCATACCGGGACACAAGTTTGCTCGTCGATTTGTTAACATTGAATCATGGCAAAGTCAGTGTGATTGCCCGTAGTGCTCGAGGTTTACGTTCTCGCTTTAAAGGCAGTTTGGTACTATTTTCGCCATTGTTAATTACCGCGTCTGGAAAATCAGAACTATTACAATTATCAGAAGTTGAAATCAGTGAAGCTGCAGTTTTTCTAGAGGGTAATAAATTATTTTTTGGTTTATATCTGAATGAATTATTAGTTAGATTGTTGCAAAAATATGACCCATATCCTGAAATCTTTGCTGCCTATGCTGCAACACTCAAACAATTTGTGAATACTGAAAATTGTCAGCTATGTTTGCGACGATTCGAAATGCTACTTCTGTCCGAATTAGGATATCAACTCCCATTACGTCAATCAGCGTGCGGTAGCGACATTCGCTCTCAACAAACTTACGCATATCAATTTGATCAAGGCTTTGTAGTGAGTCAGCAAGATAAAGGCAACCACGTATTCCAAGGAGAGCATTTATTAGCCATTGCTAAACAAGATTTTAATGACAACGAAATTCTAGGGGCTTGCCGACGCCTAATGCGCTTAGCAATTGGACATTTACTAGGTGATTATACTTTAAAAACTAGAGAATTATTTTTATAAAAGATCTCCTAGAAGATAAGTTTATGCTAAGTGATATGATTAAGTTTGAGAAGAAAGGTGGCTCC
>DJAM01000103.1 GCA_002429595.1 Coxiellaceae bacterium UBA6002 | reverse complement strand
GGGAACGGGAACGGGAACGATAGAACGGTAGGAAATGTCTCTATAGTATTGCTGGTTCCCCTACCTAAGGGCTACTATTAAGTAATATTAATACAGATTTATTGAGGAGCCACGCCCAATGCCAATATACGAATACCGCTGCACATCCTGCGGTAACGAACTAGAAGTTATCCAGAAAGTTTCGGATTCTCCTTTAACGGAATGCCAAAAATGTGGTAAAAATAGTCTTGAAAAAGTTATTTCTTCCACACAATTCCAACTGAAAGGCACCGGTTGGTACGTGACCGACTTTAAAGAAAGTGGTAAGAAAAAAGAGACAACGGCGAGTACGACAGAAAGTACTACTCCTAAGCCAACGGAAAAAACACCTTCATCGGATTCTAAAGGTTAGTCATGTTAAAACGATATTTCATTGCAGGTTTGCTGGTTTTGTTACCTATTTGGGTGACATTGCTGATTATCAAATTTGTAGTGGCGATCGTCGACCAAAGTTTGTCTTTACTGCCGCGTGATTACCAGCCCGATATCATCTTTGGTTTTCATATTCCAGGGCTTGGGATAATTTTTGGTATTGCTCTGGTCTTTTTAACGGGGATGTTAGTCACCAATTTTATTGGTACTTGGTTTTTAACTTTGTGGGAAAGTCTATTATCTAGAATCCCACTTGTTCGGTCTATTTACATGGCTGTAAAGCAAGTGTTGAGCACCTTGTTCTCTCCTGAAGGTCAGTCGTTTAGAAAAGTATTATTGATTGAATATCCTCGAAAAGATGTCTGGACGCTAGCATTTCAAACCGGGACGGGTTTCAAGCGGCCTGATGAGGATCAAAGTGAAGAGCTTATTACAGTTTTCGTTCCCACGACGCCTAATCCTACTGCCGGATTTTTACTTTTAGTTCCAAAGCAACAAGTTGTAGAATTAAAGATGACCATTGATCAAGCACTTAAATACATTATATCACTTGGTGTTGTGCTACCGCCTTCGATGGCCGAACAGAAATCGCGTTTAAGCAAAGAATCTATCTAACGTCTTAGACTATTTTATTACAGGAAAAATTATGCGTAGTCATTATTGCGGGCAAGTAAATGAATCGTTAATCAATCAAGAGGTTGAACTTTGCGGCTGGGTCCATCGACGTCGAGATCATGGTGGCGTGATCTTCATTGACCTTCGAGATGTTAAAGGTCTTGTTCAAATCGTGTTTCATCCTGACCAGGAAGATGCCTTTAAAGTTGCTGAGGGGGTGCGCAGTGAATATGTGTTGAAAGTCAAAGGACTTGTGCAGCACCGACCTGAAGGGACAGTAAATAAAGACTTGCCAAGCGGTAAAGTGGAAGTCATTGCTAAATCAATCACAATTTTAAATCAGGCAGAACCGCCCCCATTCCGGATTGATGAATTCCAAGATATCGGCGAAGAAATACGCTTGCGCTATCGTTATATCGATTTGCGTCGTCCTGAAATGGCGAATCGGATGATATTAAGAGCAACTACTTTGCGCTATTTGCGCCATTTTTTAGATGAACGACATTTTATCGATGTTGAAACACCTTTCTTAACCAAGTCAACTCCAGAAGGTGCTCGCGATTATCTCGTTCCAAGTCGGGTCAGCCCTGGTCACTTTTATGCGTTACCCCAATCACCTCAGATCTTTAAACAATTACTGATGGTGGCTGGTTTTGATCGATACTATCAGGTAGTGAAATGTTTTCGGGATGAGGATTTACGAGCCGATCGACAACCAGAATTTACTCAGCTCGACATCGAGATGTCATTCATCGACGAAGAAATCATCATGAATTTGATGGAAGAGATGATCCGAAGTTTATTCGCTGACGTTATGAATGTAGCGTTACCTAATCCGTTCCCGCGCATGTCATATGCAGAAGCGGTACAACGCTTTGGCGTTGATCGTCCCGATTTGCGGATTCCACTAGAGCTCGTGGAAGTAAAAGACTTGTTGGCTGGCGTAGAATTTAAAGTGTTTGCAGATCCGGCCAATCGGCCTGATTGTCGAGTGGCGGCATTAAAGGTGCCCCAAGGTGCAGAGATAAGCCGCAAAGAAATAGACGATTACACTCAATTTGTTGCAAATTACGGTGCGAAAGGACTGGCTTATATTAAGGTCAATAATCTCGCTCAAGGTCTCGAAGGATTACAATCACCAATTTTAAAATTTATTCCTGAAACAGTTGTGCAGGCCATTTTGACTCGTGTTGATGCTAAAGATGGCGATATCATTTTCTTTGCAGCAGATAAAGCTAGCGTTGTGAATGATTCATTTGCCGCGTTGCGGGTCAAAATTGCGCAGGACAAAGGTCTTGTGGAAGGCGGTTGGCGTCCTGTTTGGATAGTTGATTTCCCGATGTTTGCTTACAATGACATCACTAAACGTTGGGAGTCTTTGCATCATCCATTTACTGCACCAACCATTAAAGATCCAGAAGTACTCTTAAAGGATCCAGGAAACGCTTTATCTAGGGCTTACGACATAGTCTTGAATGGCTATGAAATTGGGGGTGGCTCGATTCGAATAGATAATATTACCTTGCAAAAAGCGGTATTCAAACTGCTTGGTATTTCAGAAGATGAGGCCCATGCTCAGTTTGATCATCTGCTGAATGGTTTAAAATATGGTGCGCCACCGCATGGCGGCATTGCCTTTGGTGTTGACCGTTTGGTGATGTTAATGGCAGGTGGCAAATCAATTCGAGACGTGATTGCTTTTCCTAAAACTCAATCGGCTCAATGCCCGCTAACCAAAGCGCCTGCCGAAGTTTCAGAGCAGCAGATGTTAGAGCTGGGAATTAAGCTACGTAAACCTTTATCAGATAATTAATAGGATTTAGGAATGGCTGGTCATAGTAAGTGGGCGAATATTCAGCACCGAAAAAAAGCACAAGACTCAAGGCGTGGTAAGTTATTTACTAAATTAATTCGTGACATCACGGTTGCTGCACGTAAAGGCGGTGCGGATGCAGAATCCAATCCGTGGTTAAGAACGGCCGTCTTCAAAGCTTTAGCGAATAACATGACCCGAGATACTATTGATCGTGCCATTAAGCGTGGTGTTGGTGGGGAGCAAAGTGATGTCGATGAAATACGTTATGAAGGCTATGGTCCAGGCGGTGTTGCGGTACTAGTGGATTGCCTAACTAACAACAAAAACCGCACTGTCGCTGAAGTTCGCCATGCGTTTTCAAAGTGTGGTGGTAATTTAGGCACAGAAGGATCCGTAGCTTATATCTTTACCAAAAAAGGTTTATTAACGTTCTCTCCAGGCGTTTCAGAAGATCAAATCTATGAAACAGCGATTGATGCGGGAGCTGATGATATCATTGTCAATGACGATGGCAGTATTGACGTGTTTACCGCACCCGATAGTTTTGAAACAGTCTATGAACGTTTAATTGCAGCACAATTAACGCCGCAGCATAGTGAAATTACGATGCTACCTGCTAATGAAGTCAGTTTAGATAAGGAAAACGCGGAACGTATGCTTAAGCTGATCGATATGCTCGAAGATTTAGATGACGTGCAGGAAGTTTATTCAAATGCTCAAATCGACAATGAGATGTTGGAATAGCCAATTATCATGATAATACTAGGGATAGATCCTGGCTCACGAGTCACTGGATACGGACTGATCAGCTGCCAAGGAAATTCTCATCGCTATATTGCAAGTGGCTGTATCACGACGAAAGGGGAGCATGCGAGCGAACGCTTGCTACAAATTTACCAGGGACTTTCAACGGTTATCCAGCAACACTTACCTAATCAGGTCGCAATCGAGCAAGTATTTGTTAATAAAAATGTCGATTCTGCTTTAAAATTAGGCCAAGCGCGAGGCGCAGCCTTTGTTGCAGTGGCTAATCATCAGTTACCATTAGCAGAATATGCACCGCGACTGGTGAAACAAGCCGTCGTCGGGTTTGGTGGTGCTGATAAGCGGCAAGTGCAGCAAATGATCAAGGTTTTGTTATGTCTATCAGAAGTGCCGCCTAAAGATGCAGCTGATGCACTTGCCATCGCACTTTGTCATGCTAGTCATTGCTTAAGAAAAAATAGGATCGAACAAAAATGATTAGTTACCTTAAGGGGACACTGACTTTAAAACAACCGCCCACTCTTGTTGTGGAGTTAAATGGTCTTGGTTATGAATGCCAAGCGCCGATGTCTACTTTTTATCAGTTACCCGATACCGGCGTTGCCGTGTTTTTACATACCCATTTTGCAGTTAGAGAAGATGCGCACACCTTGTATGCGTTTGCTACCGAACAAGAGCGTGCTTTGTTCCGATCGTTAATTAAAATCAGTGGCGTGGGTCCCAAATTAGCACTAGCAATTTTATCTGGAACCGAACCGTCACAATTCGTACGTTGTATTCAAGATCAAGATATTGCGCTACTGACTTCGATCCCTGGGGTCGGCAAAAAAACAGCAGAACGACTGGCGATTGAAATGCGCGACCGCATCCGAGATTGGGGTTTTGACACCATCAAACCTGAGTTAATGAGTCACCAAGATCGTTCTGATAAAGTCATGCAGGATGCAATTGGTGCATTGATCGCATTAGGATATAAACCTCAAGAGGCAAGTCGCTTGATCAGTGCCGTTAAGGAGGAATATCATTCCACAGAAGAATTGATACGTCTTGCTTTGCAGGCCACTATTCGTGGAGGAAATAATGATAACAACAGATCGGCTAATCAGCGCGTCCTTGCAGAATGATGAAACAGTCATCGATCGAGCTATCCGCCCTAAGAAATTAAATGATTACATAGGACAAGGTCCTGTTAAGAGCCAAATGGAGATTTTTATCCAAGCGGCTAAAAAAAGAAATGAAGCGCTCGATCATGTTTTAATCTTTGGTCCTCCGGGTTTGGGTAAAACAACATTAGCCATGGTGATTGCTAACGAAATGGGCGTTTGCCTTAAGCAAACGTCCGGTCCTGTCTTGGAAAAAGCAGGGGATATTGCAGCTTTGCTGACCAACCTTGAACCTCATGACTTATTATTCATCGATGAAATTCACCGTTTAAGCCCACATGTTGAAGAAATTCTCTATCCAGCAATGGAAGACTATCAAATCGATATTATGATCGGCGAAGGCCCGTCGGCTCGATCCATTAAATTAGACATCCCTCCTTTTACCTTGGTAGGTGCAACTACTCGCGCTGGACTTCTGACGTCGCCATTGCGCGATCGTTTTGGGATTGTGCAGCGGCTAGAGTTTTACAACCAATCTGACCTGACAGAAATTGTTTTGCGTTCGGCAACAATATTGAATGTAGTTATCGAAGAGTACGGCGCAAAAGAAATTGCACGGCGCTCTAGAGGTACGCCTCGGATTGCCAATCGCTTGTTGCGTCGTGTTCGCGATTATGCCGAGGTTAAAGCAGGTGGCAAAATTACTCGTGAAGTTGCTGAAAGTGCGCTGAATTTACTCGATGTGGATGATCATGGCTTCGATATGATGGATCGTAAATTATTGCTCGCTGTCATTGAACGTTTTGATGGCGGACCGGTTGGTGTAGAAAGTATTGCTGCCGCAATTGGAGAATCAAGAGATACCATTGAAGATATTTTAGAACCATTTCTTATCCAACAAGGATTTCTACAGCGCACGGCAAGGGGCCGAGTTGCAACGAAGCATGCTTATTTGCATTTTGGTTTAGAATTTCCAACGTCACGTTTGTTAGAGCAAGCACAGTTTCAATTGGTGTCTGACGAGTAGTTTAAGTTTAAAGAGAGAAGCTACAATGAACGAGTTCATTTTTGAATTGCGAGTTTACCCGGAAGATACGGATAGCTTTGGCATTGTCCATCATGCCAACTTAATTAAATACATGGAACGAGCCAGAGCACAATGGTTGTTGAGTTTAGGGTTTCGCATCAATGATTTATTGCAGGAAGGAATTTTATTCGTCATTAAAAAAATCGATATCGAGTATTTACAACCGGCAAAAATGTTAGATGAATTGATGATCTACACGCGGATTATTGAGTTACGTAAAGTTTCAAAAACCTACGAGCAAATTATTTATAGCAAACAAGATAAAAATAAAATATTTTGCAAGGCACATATTCAGGTAGTATGTGTTAATGATAAATTACGACCCCAAGCGATACCGCAAAAAATTATAGCTAGTAGTTTGGAGAAAAAATAATGGCATCAGATGCAAGTATTTGGAGTTTTATTGCCAATGCAGGACCCGTCGTCAAAATGGTCATGCTGTTATTAATTAGCGCTTCGATTGTTTCCTGGGGGATTATTTTTCAACGGTCTATGTTATTAAAGAAAGCCCGTACCTCGTTATCTGATTTCGAAAATCAATTTTGGTCAGGTGTGGACCTTAATACCTTATACAATGATCTTGAACGTCGTAAACAATCGTTGGCTGGCTTAGAAAGTATTTTCTACTCAGGGTTTCATGAATTTTTACGTTTACGTCAAAGAGGTCTACATTTTGACAATTTAATGGATGGCGTCCAACGTTGCATGCGGGTAGCGCAAGCCAGAGAAAATGACAAATTAGAAAGCCAACTAGCATTTTTAGCCACTGTTGGTTCAACGAGTCCATATGTTGGTTTGTTTGGAACAGTTTGGGGAATCATGACTTCATTCCAAGCCTTGGGCCAAGCATCACAAGCTACCATCTCCATGGTGGCGCCAGGAATTTCAGAAGCATTAATTGCAACAGCAATGGGTTTATTCGCAGCAATCCCAGCTGTGATTGCTTATAATCGCTATTCAAGTATCGTCGATCGTCTTTCTAATCAATACCATACCTTTTTAGAAGAATTTACCAGCATTTTGCACCGTCAAGGTATACCGGGTAATCATGCAATGGAAAGTAGCTAATGAGGAATTCTAAACGTAAATCGATGGCTGAAATCAATGTGGTGCCGTACATCGATGTGATGTTGGTTTTATTAGTTATCTTTATGATCACTGCGCCCTTACTTTCGCAAGGCGTTAATGTGGAATTACCTAAAGCGCAAGCCAAAACATTAACTCAACAACGCGAACCAATTATTGTCAGTATTAATGCCCAAGGTGAGTATTTTTTAAATACCTTTACGGCTCCAGATCGCCCAATCGATCAAGAACTTTTAAAAAATGAAGTGAGCAAAGAATTATTAGCCGCTAAGCAAAAGAATGAGGAGCGTAGTGTCTTTGTTAAAGGCGATAAGCGGGTTGATTATGATAAAGTGATGCAAGCGATGGTGTTATTGCAACAAGCGGGTGCGCAAAGTGTTGGCCTTATTACGCAGGATCCATCATGAAAACGCTGAAAGATAAAAAACTTGCGATTTTTCTTTCTGTAGGACTACACGTCATTGTTTTTAGTTTACTTTTTATTAAGCTACCCCACTCTCATCCGCGACTGGCAAAAAATGTTAATGTCATTCAAGCGGTTGCAGTGAGCGAACCTGCTCATCAAGCGAAAGCAGAAAAAGAACCCAGCCATGTGCCGATGTTAACAGAGAATACCATTCGACATATTGAACAAACTGCATTGAAACAAACTGAAAGCACTCCTGTACCTATTTCAAAGCCATTGCCAGCGCAAACCACGCCGCCACCGATTGAAGACTTACCTCCTGTTAAAAAACCTGTTGAAACCAAAGAACCCCCCCCGGTTCAAGAACCTAAAATAGACGAACAAGCACAGTTGCTTGCTAAGCAAAAAGTCGCCGAAGAAAAAAAACGTGTCGAACAACAAAGAAAAGAAGAGTTGAAGCGTCAGGAAGCAGAGTTAACAAAGAAAAGAAAAGCCGAGGAAGCGAAACAATTACAAAAAGAACTTGCAGCGGAAACCAAACAAGAAGAAACGAAAGCGTCAGAAGAATCCAAAGCCAGTGAAGAAACCGAAGCTAACGACGATAATGCCAACGACGAAACCGACGCTAAAGAAGCTAAAGGCGATAGCAACGCTCCGACTAAAACCGCAGCTGCTGACAGTTCCGGCGAGCTTGATAAATATAAGCAAATGATTATCCAAAGCATTAGCCGTAAATGGATCGTCCCCGAAGCAGTGGCAGACAACGTCGCCTGTCAATTACTAGTTCATCTTGGTCCAGGTGGAGTCGTTATCAGTGTCGACGTATTAAAAGAAAGTGGTGACGCTAATTTAGATCGATCTGCACGAAATGCAATCATGAAAGCCTCGCCGTTACCGGTACCGGAGTCCGCAGATTTATTTGACAACTTTAGAGCTCTGCGGTTAACTTTCCGCCCAGAAGGGATCGTATCGGGATAACTGGTGTCATTCCCGCGCCCTTTGTTGTCATTCCCGCGC
>DJAM01000087.1 GCA_002429595.1 Coxiellaceae bacterium UBA6002 | reverse complement strand
TTAAAAAACTTAATTGCCTCATTGGCTAAACCATTTGTTTTAGAGATTTTAATGATGCAACAGGACCGTTATTGATTTGAGCCTGTGCATAAGTTATTGCAATCTGACATGCGGCAAACCAAAAACACATAATTGCATAATATGCTTAAAACGAGGATGATTTTTCATAAAATACTCATATTAAGATGCTAAGATAAACATAATCCATATTCCGAATACGAAAACAATTATTTGTATAATCTGGTCGAGTAACCGGTTGCTACGTATCAAAGGTATGAGATCTGCAGCACCAATATATAGCAAATTTCCTCCACCAAAAGCAAGTAATATAGCCACATTAATTTTTGCTGAAATGACATACGCTAGAATTGCGCCAACTAAAAATGTTGATGCTGAAAGCAGATTAAAAAATAACGCGGTGGTTTTATGCCAGCCGCTATGTATTAGAATACCAAAATCTCCAAGCTCCTGAGATATTTCATGAATCGCAACTATTATCCACGTAATAATGCCTAATTTAATGTCGATGACAAAAGCTGCTCCTATTGATAACCCTTCTATGAAATTATGAATTCCATCAGCAATCAGAATAAGGTAACTAACTGGCTTATGTCGTATGATAGGTTTATGACAGTGATGCCAATATAAAAGTTTTTCGAGGATAAAAAAAACAATAAATCCAGCAACAACCAAGCATAAACCGATTTTATATTTCCTAATTTATTTATTGCCTCAGGAAGAAGTTGAAAAAAAGCTCCACCAATAAGCGTACCTGCAGCAAGACTCACTAAAGGAATGATAATTTTTTCAAACATAGACTCTGATAAAATTAAAGTCACTGCGCCAATCAACGCGATTGCGCTCATTCCAATTCCAAAAATGATAATACAACCCAATGCAGCCATGCAGCCATGCAGCCATGCAGCCATGCAGCCATGCAGCCATGCAGCCATGCAGCTTCAACTCCAAGACGGATCCAAGCAATATTCAAATAGTTTGCGCTTAATGTCCGTATTTTACTTATGTTATCATAACAGAATAGTCTTAGAATCGGATGGTTCAAAAATGGACTCAAAACCTACAACAGTTGATACTTTTGACAATCTAGCAGATCGATATGATAGTTGGTTCGATCGTCATAAAGCCGCGTTTGAATCTGAGGTTGCTGCTCTACAAAAAGTCATTCCAAAATCAGGAGATGGGCTTGAAGTCGGCGTTGGTTCAGGACGATTTGCTGCAGCACTTGGAATAAAAACAGGTATAGAACCATCAGCAAGCTTACGTAAATTGGCTAAACAGCGCGGAATCACTGTTTTTGAGGGTGTCGCAGAAGCATTACCATTTCCAAAAGAGTCGTTCGATTATGTATTATTGGGTACGGTACTCTGCTATTTAACTTCTCCTTTGCAAGGTTTAACTGAGGCAAAACGTGTTTTAAGACCTGATGGCTTGCTTATCATTGGAATGATTGATCTAAACTCCGCATTAGGACAAACATATGAAGCTAGAAAGTGCGATAATCCTTTTTATAAAGATGCTCACTTTTATTCAGTTGAGGAAATTATTACATTAATGAAGCAGGTTGGTTTTGCTCCAAAAGAGTTTTATCAAACCATTTTTTCCCCTCTAGAAACCATCAAGTTGCCAGAAAATGTCAGGACTGGTTACGGCAAAGGCGGATACATTGTGATTAAAGCAGTTGACACTTTATACGGTATAGATGCAGATGTGCCATGATCAGCCATAAGAGTAAGAAATTAAGTTTATAATTTAAAACCACAGTCATTAGGTTTTAAATAAACGTATTATAAACTTTTCTATTTCGATCGTCAGGAAGATGACAACGGCTATAAAAACTATTAAACCCCATTGATTCAAGTTAATAGATCTGGTATTGAAAATAGATTGCATAAATGGTAAATAAGTAAACCCAATTTGAAATATCAATACCAAGACAATGGAAATTAAAATAGGAGTATTGCCAAATATACCATTCCAATTCAATACTGAATCATAAATTTTTCGGCAATTAATTAAATAAAAGGCTTCCGCTAATACTAATACATTGACTACTAACGTTCTTGCAAAAGCAATATCTGCGCCTTGTTGAGTTTCAAAGATAAACAAGCCAAACATAGCAGAAACAAATAAAAAAGAAACGAATCCTATTCGCCACATTAAAAACCATGAAAGCAATGTTTCATGGGGATCACGTGGTTTTTTTGACATAATATTTTTTTCTGACGGCTCAAAGGCTAATGCCAACCCCAGGGTGACCGCAGTTACTAAATTTACCCATAAAATTTGTAATGGTGTAATAGGTAATGTATATCCAAATAAAATGGCTAAAAAAATCGAAAAACCTTCTCCTGCATCATTAGGTAATAAAAACATAATAACTTTTTTTAAATTATCATAGACCGTTCTACTTTCTTTAACTGCTTGCTCAATGGAAGCAAAATTGTCATCGGCCAAGACAATTTCAGCTGCCTCTCTGGTAACATCGGTTCCTTTTTTCCCCATAGCAATGCCAATATCAGCATGTTGTAATGCAGGCGCATCGTTTACACCATCCCCTGTCATTGCAATGATATGTTTGTTTTCTCGAAGGGCTTTAATTAGACGTAGTTTATGGTCAGGCGTCGTTCGTGCATAAATGTCAACATCATTCACTATACTTACTAATAGTTTGTCATCTATTGCATCCAGGTTTTCACCTGTTAACACATGATGAATATCAATACCAACTTGTTTGCCAATAGCACAGGCGGTTTCTCGATGATCTCCAGTAATCATTTTGACTCGAATCCCTGCTTTCTGGCATTGTGCTACCGCATGACTTGTTTCATCTCGTGGAGGATCAACAATTCCTATTATGCCTAAAAAAGTAAGATTTTTTTCTACATCTTTAAACAGCAAGGTAGTTTGTCCAGCTTCAGTAGGTCTATAGGCCAATGCAAGAACACGCATGCCGTTTTGCGCGAGTTTATTAATCTGAGAATGCCAAAAAGGCTTATCTAATATATTTTGCTGATGATTATGAAATTGATTTGAGCACATTTCTAATATTCTTTCTGGTGCTCCTTTTACATAAACATAGGCATGTCCTTTATGGTCATGATGCATACTAGCCATGAATTTATGAAGGGACTCAAAAGGAATAAAATCAATTTTGTGACATAAATAACGTTCATCATTATAATCAATATCTGCTTTAAATCCTAAAGCTAACAAAGCACCATCTATAGGATTGCCGTATAAATGCCAAGACTCATTTTCTTTATGTAAGGAAGCCTCATTGCACAGTATTCCTGCCTTCACCAACATGAGTAAATCGGGATGTGAATCCAAATTAACTTCTTGATGATGCGCTGTTATCTTGCCATCAGCATTGTAACCGCTGCCTGAGACAAGATAGTTATTATCAGCAGTAACAATATGTTGCACAGTTAATTCATTTTTAGTAAGCGTACCTGTTTTGTCAGTACAGATAACCGTTACCGAACTTAGTGTTTCTACCGCAGGCAAACGACGAATAATAGCATGATGTTTTGCCATACGTGTTACTCCCAATGCTAATATAATTGTCATAACAGCAGGTAATCCTTCAGGGATGGCAGAGACAGCAATAGCTACTGCTGCCAGAAACATTTCATCGATAGGATAATGTCGAACAAAAAATCCAAATAAAAAAATTACCAAAGCAAATAGCAAAATAGCAGCTGCTAACCATCGAGAAAAAATTGCCATTTGTCTTAATAATGGTGTAGTTAATTTGGAAGCGCCTCTTAGCATCATCGAAATGCGTCCAATTTCCGTTGACTCACCTGTCGCTGTCACAATGCCAACAGCAGTACCATAGGTGACAAATGTTCCTGAATAAGCCATTGAAAATCGTTCAGCAAGAGGCGTATTTTCGGGAACTCGTTGAGTATTTTTTTCAACAGGCAGTGATTCTCCTGTTAATATTGCTTCTTGAATTTGTAAATTTTTTGATTTAAGTAATCGCAAATCCGCAGGCACTTTATCTCCTGGATGCAATAATACGATATCGCCCGGAACTAATTCTTTTGCATCAATATGCAGATTTTTGCTTGCACGAATAACATGGGCTTGTAACGACAACATTTGCTTTAAAGCATCAATTGCATTTTCTGCTCTTCCTTCTTGAATAAAACCAATCAATGCATTAAGGATGACAGCGCCTAAAATAACGCCGGTATCTATCCATTGTTGCAAAAATGCTGTAATAATAGAAGCGGTCAATAGAACATAAATAAGAACATTATGAAATTGATTAACAAAACGCTGCCATGTTGTATATCTTTTTTCAATAGAAATGACATTGCTGCCAATTAATTTAAGACGCTTTTTAGCTTCATGCAAAGAAAGTCCATTTAGTCCAGACCCTAACTTGCTAAGGACAATATCTGCAGCCTCAGAATGCCACTTTTCTTTGGTAGAATTCATTTTAAAAATACTTCTACAATGAGGAGTTCTAATACAGTCTTAGCTAAAAGATCATGTTCATCGTGAGGTGTTACATCCACACTCATACCAGGCCTAATCGCAATTGTTTCCGCATTTCTGGTTAAAATTCCTTCCCCTTTAATAGGTATGATAGTAGTTAATCCTTTTGATTTGTGTGTGGGTAAGACTACATCTTTTTGTAAAACTAATTTTACAATAATGAAATTAGATTGCTCTGTAATGACTTCACGTTGATAAGCAC
This sequence comes from Coxiellaceae bacterium UBA6002, assembly GCA_002429595.1. Taxonomy (GTDB): domain Bacteria; phylum Pseudomonadota; class Gammaproteobacteria; order UBA6002; family UBA6002; genus UBA6002. The sequence goes on along the minus strand of DJAM01000087.1, from coordinate 2,548 downwards.
CTTCCATGATTTACTGCCTCCTTGGTATATACCTTATTTTTATAAATTTTAACCTGATCCGTTAATTGAATCGACGATAATTGCATATAATTTTAAGATCAGCATAATATTTTGGCACTTTAGGGTATTAGTGTTGGTGTTTTATCAGCAATAATATGCGACCTAATCACGTAAAATTATCAGATTTAACCATCTTCTAGCGAACATTTTGATGTTCCATACAATAGTTTACCAGACGAAAGTAATCAACAAGCTTAGAGAATTGGGTACAGAAATTCCCGAGGAAGTATTATCTTGGATTTCGCCATGCTCGACAGAGCACCTTAAAGGACTACTTGAATATATTTACCGTTATTTAAAAATCGCTGTTGAAAATAAAAGTAAACTTGAAAATGCAACATACCTTGAGCTTGCATGACATTCGTTACGCTAAAAAGTACATTTGAACTTTTACATTTTTAAGCTAATTGATAAAATCAACATATATAATCTTAAATTTATATCACATAGATATTATCTTTCGATGGCTAGAAAAACCTGATATGCGAGAATTCTGGGATAATAGCCAAGATCATAGAGACGATTGAGCTCCTTTTTTAACTTCAATAAGCGGACCTTCATTCACTTGCTCATGGATTTCACGATTATTTGCTCTGATTGCTTCTGCTAGCTTATGGCGATACTGATTGCTTTCTTCTGACTTTTGTATGTTATCGAACAATTTTGTGCTAAGACCTTTTTTTTCCAACTCAATCATAATTGCTTCACTCACGGTATTATGCTGCGCTTCAGTCAATGCTCGTTGGAATAAGTCATTGCCACTTCTATTGAAGACAGCTTTTAGTAAATGCTTTACAGGTGCCAATCTGGTATTGGCCTCTACGGTGGGGTGAGTTTCTTTAAGCACTGCACTCACTTCAGATGCATACTTTTTGGCTGCTGCTGGGCAATGGGTGTGCACTTGCGCTGTCCATGCTGCTAGTTCAGCAGGAAGCTCTGCAACCGTATAGCTCTGTTGCGTTGGATACTCATAGATATAAAGAATTGCATTTTTAACGACTGGTGGTAGCTTGGCTTGTTCTTCAGAGGTAGGCAGTTTAGCTTTGCCTGCATCATGCGCTTCAATGAGCTTGCTTTCTATTGTGCTATCTTTCGCATAGGGTTTGTGCACATTCTCAAATACATTCTGATTGGCGATGTGAGTCGATTCATGAACATAATGTTCAGGTGCTCTTCCCTGAGTATCATCAACTGATACTTCATAGTAGCCAAACTGCTTGGTTCTACCCGTCCACCCCTGTGTTACCGTTCCTGGCTCTACTGAAGAGCGCTCCGTAAAAGCAAGAACGTTTTCACCATTTTTTGCATGCTCGAAACTATTTTTAATATAAGGCTTGGCAAATTCATAGCCAGGATGATTGCGATGAACATTCTCAAATACCCTTTGTACAAAGTCATGTGCCTTAGGAGAATCAACATACACGGGAACAGACCTATATACTTAAGTTCATAGATAACAGCAGGATCGTTAAGTGTTATCGTTTTTGGCAACGGATAATACTTAGCTTGCTCATGCGCGTACTTAGCTACAGCCATCACCTTAGCAGCACCTGATTGCACTCCATGCATAGCCCCTATAATCAGCACATTATCCGTAAAGGATTCAAGCGTAGGCAATTGACCTGCTACTAGCTGAGGAACAGTCGCCGTTGTTGTGATATCTACGGCTGTTTTTACTGCCTTGCCAGCCGTTGTAAGTTCTTGTACTTGCGTGCTACCGACTAACAAAGTGCGACCTAAGCGAGTACTAGCCAAAGTATTCTTAGCGGTGGTCCCAGCTAGGCCAACAATGGCACCTGCGGCAGCTGACTTGCCAGTCTCCTTCAAAATATGAACGCCGTACTCTGCAACAAATTCTTTGAACCTGACTTCGGGATGTTGACTTTTGTGCTCGTTATAGGCAGTGCGTACTTCTCTAATAAAGGTGGGCACCGAAAAAACCACAGCGCCAGCCACAGCACTGACCACAGTGCCACCGGGTGTCGCTTTAAAAAGCTTGGTCAGAACGCCTATCGCCTTACCTGTAGCAACAATGACTGGCAGATCACCAGCCACATTGCCAATACCAAATGAGAGTTTACCTAAAGTATCGAGTTCCCCGTGCTCCGATGGGATCGGCTCTGCATCGGGTAGAACTGCGCCGATGGCTCCTCCTTTCATACCTACCATGAACAGTTGTCCGCGGGAAATTTTTTGAGGGTCGCAGCTTTGGGGGTTTTCGTTTGATGCGTTTACAGCCAAGATTTCAACAGCTTGCTCTTCCTCAGGCAAGTTATTAACGGCTTCGCTATCTGCAACAGAAGTTTGCAGTGGCACTCTGATTTCTTCTGCAGTAGCTGATATGGGTTGCTCCTCAGATTTTTTTTCTTTTGGCGGGGTTTGAGGTTCGTCTAGTTCGGCACCTAAATCGTCTACTGATTCATGTGGTGACGTTTCGATAATTTTATCTTTCTTATCTTCTGCGAAGAATTTACTGAAGGATTTTTTC
>DJAM01000050.1 GCA_002429595.1 Coxiellaceae bacterium UBA6002 | reverse complement strand
TGAGGTTGCTGGATCGGTCACGAATAACCAAGCTTTAGTAGGTAATCAACCAATAGAGATGCGCCACCACCCACATCGATTACATGAGCGCTATTATTGCTAAACTTTTGGATGAGATTAAGTGAAATAGTAGGTTTTTTTTGAAACCAACTCACTTCTTCGGGAAGCTTTTCACTGTAGATGTTTTCCCAATGTTGGCTAATACTATTTTTGTCCATATTCACCTAATATTCATTCATTTAATCTAGAAAAAATGATTTACAATGCTTTCATTACTTTTTCCAGTCGTTGTTTCACTTCACATGATAATTGTTGCAATTTTGGATTATTCACCAATTTTAAAACTACATCAGGATCCATAAACTCTACATACACTTTATTTTTTTCGTCTTGACGAACAACCACATTGCAAGGCAAAAGTAACCCAATGGATGTTTCAATCTCCAACGCTCGATGAGCTAATTGAGGATTGCAAGCACCAAGAATGCGATAGGGTGGTATATCTTTATCAAGTTTCTTTTTAACTGTCGCTGACACGTCAATATCGGTGAGTATGCCAAACCCTTCTTTTTTTAGTTCTTCTGTTACCTTATTGATAGCAACATCAAAAGAATAGGCCACTAATTTTCCAAATCCATAATTGTTATTCATTCCACAACCTTCAAAATACAAAATTTTTATTTGTGCTTGTGCTCGGACATCATCATTTGTCGATTCATCATCATCTGCATCATCATTTGCATCATATCCATACGATTTTCCATGTTCATCATACGTTTTGATGGATCTGTTTCCTTCATTTCCTGAGCTCGCATATTTTGCATCATCTGCATGCAATTTTTCATCATATCCATCTGCATGCCCATCAATTTTTGTTTTTCTTCAGGTGTTTTAGCATTCATCATTTTCTCATGCATTTCCTGCATCATATTCATTTGCTGCTGCGTATCAGGCATTCGTTGGCCCATGCTTTGCATAGGCATTACGGATGGTTGGTTCATATTAGTATTAGTAGGAGCTTGAGCCGCGTGGGTTAAGGTGGTTGCTAGACTTAAAGCGATAGAAATAATTAATGTGTTAAATTTAAACATTATTAAACCTCCCTGTTATTTTTAGTAGAGAATTTGATTATAGCGCACCACACGCCGCTTCGCGAGGCACCCCTGGAAGAAACCTTTAGTTTCTTAGGAGCAGAATAGAGTTGAAAGCAAATGTTCGACACACAATAACGACAAAAGAAATGTAACTTTGGCGGATTTTTCTTATTTTGTGTCCAAAATATAAGCTAATCATCTTTCTTCTTCTTGAGCTTATCAGCTCATGGGAAGTATAGTACCACTATTTTTGGGCTTTGGAGAAAGCCTGCTTTTTTTATTTACAAGTCACTATTCCAGAAGAGGAAATAGAATGGATACTACGGACAATTACTCACGTACTGGCGCAATACCTGTTCCACCACCACAAGATAAAGTTACTCGGATTTTAATCATCTTTTTGTTAATAACAATTGTTGGTTGTTGGAGTGCGATGATCTGGTCAACTGTTCAAACCTATCGCCAAGTGGCACCCATACCTAAACTCTTTGTCGATGAACGTGAACAAGTGATTATGACGAGGGATGATATCATCGCAGGAAAAGCAGGATTTCAAAAAGCGGATTTAATGGATTACGGAAGTCTGTATGGGATGGGATCTTATTATGGCGAAGATTATACAGCTTCAAATCTTGTTCAATTAGGACAGAGAATAAAAGCTCAGTTAACTATCGACGAATATAATAAGCCATTTAATGCTTTAAGTACCGAACAGCAATATAGAATTACGCAAAGAATGCAGCAGGATTTGAAAAATATCAATTTATTGAGTCAGATTATTGTTCTATCTGATCCTGTAACTAAAGCCATTCAAAGTCTTAAAACAGATATCGCAGCTGATCTGCAAAAGCATGACACCCGAAAAGGTTGGACCAAGGCTTATAGTTTGACTCCAGAAGAAGCGATCAAAACAGCTGATTTTCTCATTTATAGCTCATTGACCACTATCGCTCTTCGTCCCGGAGAAAACTATTCATGGACTAATAACTGGCCTTATGAACCTAGCATGGGCAATGGACCTACCACTGCTTCGTTTATGTGGACCTGGATATCATTAACGATTCTGTTTTTTGCCATTGGAGCCGTAGTAGCAATATTTCGTCTATATATTGAAAAAGAACAAAATCATGAGGATCGAATATCTGTTCTTTGCCAATTTTCAGCCCCAACACCAAGCCAGATGGCGTTATTGAAATATTTTATCGTTGCTGCTTTATTACTGTTACTACAAATTGGTGTGGGATCCCTGTTAGCTCACAATTATGCGGAGAGAGAAAGTTTTTACGGTATTCCAATTAATACTTTTTTACCCTTCGCCTTTTTGCGTGCAATTCATCTCCAAGCACCCATTGTGTGGATTGGGCTAGGATGGATTGGCGCTGCATTGTTTCTTGCTCCTTTCATTGGTGGAAGAGAACCACCGGGGCAACGATTGCTAGTCAATTTATTATTTTGGGTCACACTCATTATTGTAGGTGGAGCATTTCTGGGGAATTATTTAGGCATCATGGGCGTATTTACTAAAAGCTGGTTTTGGTTGGGTAACCAGGGGCTTTCTTATATTGAGTTGGGCCGACTATGGCAAATGTTATTTTTTGTGGGTTTGTTATTTTGGAGCCTGGTTTTGTTACGTGCGATGTGGCCCACGTTAAAAAATTTATTTCTCTGGAATTCTTTTTATAGTTTATTTCGCATAGAACATTTGCTTTGGTACAGTTCACTGGGTATTGCGGTGATCTATGCCTTTGGCATGATTCCTCTCACCCAAATTAATGCTTCCTTTACAATTACAGACTTTTGGCGATGGTGGGTTGTGCATCTTTGGGTTGAATGGGCCTTTGAACTTTTTGCGGCAGCCATCACAGGATATTTTTTAATGGCCGTTGGTCTGGTCTCTCGTCAATTAGCAGAAAGAGCGGTTCTCTTTGAATGGATTTTAATTTTGGGTAGTGGCATTTTAGGCACAGGCCATCATTTATTATGGGCAGGAGAGCCAGATTTATGGATTGCCGTAGGCAGTGTGTTTTCATTTTTGGAAGTGCTTCCCTTATTTCTTTTAATATTAGAGGCACTAGAGCAACGCGCGGCATTGCGAGAATTGCAGGATTTTCCGTATCGATTAGCATTCTTATACATTTTAGGATCTACCTTTTGGAATTTTGTCGGTGCGGGTGTTTTTGGTGGTGCGCCTCTTAATGCTGCTTTCGTTAATTATTATGAACATGGGACATTCTTAACACTTAATCATGCGCATACCGCCATGTTTGGAGCCTTTGGTCTTTTATCAATTGGGTTAATTTATCTGGCGTTGCGATATATGGCAGGAAACCACATTGCCTGGAGTGATCGATTAGGTGTGTGGGCGTTTTGGTTATATAACCTAGGGATGGTTTTATGGATTGCATTAAATTTTTTCCCGATTGGTTGGCCCCAGTTAGCCGCTGTCTATGAACATGGCTATGCGTATGCCAGAAGCTTAGGTTTCTATAACAAAACAATTTTATGGCAATGGTTACGTTTTCCTGGTGATATTATTTTTTCGCTTGGGGCATTATTGATGGCTATTGATTTTATATTAAAAGCCCGTAATCTTAGGATACAGCGTGTTCTAATCAAGCAACCGTTAGAACAAGATCGATATTTAACGGAATAAACACGAATGCAGCGAATATAAAAAATTTGAGGAAACTAATGAAAATTCTTTTTATTTTGAATGATGGACCCTATGGGACAGAGCGAAGCTATAATGGATTACGCTTAGCGGGATCATTAGCTAAGCGTGAAAACGAAGAGATAAAAATATTTTTGATCGGCGATGGTGCGCAATGCTCTAAGCGAGGTCAAAACGTTCCGCAAGGATACTACAATATTGAACTCATGCTCAAAAACGTCATTCGTCATAATGGCGAAATCGGTGTTTGTAGTTCCTGTATGGACGCACGTGGTATTGTTGATGATGAACTTGTAGAAGGAACAAAACGCAGTTCACTTGAGGAACTGACCGATTGGACGCTTTGGGCAGATCAAATAATCGTTTTTTGAGAAGGCATTGATTATACTTTATTTTAGTTGTGAAAAGGGATAAATAATAATGAGTAACAATGTCGTTAAAACATTTGATGAACTGGCAGACAGGTACGATAGCTGGTTTGATCGCCATTCAGCCGCTTTTGAATCAGAATTAATGGCATTAAAAAAGGTCTTACCCTCGACGGGTGAAGGACTTGAAATTGGCGTTGGTTCTGGACGATTCGCCGCCGCATTGGCAATTAAAACCGGAGTTGAACCTTCGGAAAAATTGCGAAGTTTAGCCCTGTCACGTGGGGTTAATGTTGTTGAAGGAACTGCTGAATCATTGCCGTTTCCTGACCAATACTTCGATTTTGCATTGTTAACGACTGTTTTATGTTTTGTTGAATCACCCTCAATTGTTTTGCAAGAGGCAAAAAGAATTTTGAAACCCAACGGTGTTCTTATTGTTGGAATGATCGATAGAAATTCCTTGCTGGGTCAGCACTATTCATCAATCAAGCGCGAAAACCTATTTTATAAGTCTGCCCATTTTTATTCAGTCGATGAGGTTATCAAGTTTTTAAATGAAAATGGATTTCAGAAAAAAGAAATATATCAAACTATTTTTTCTGAATTAAAAGATATTAAAACACCTGATCAAATTAAATCCGGTTACGGTGAAGGTGGCTTTGTGGCAATTAGCGCTTCTAAAAAATAATTTCTATTAAACTATTTGCATAGTTATCTCTAATTCACGGGGAAAATTTATATGTATAATAAAATTTTGGTTGCCATTAATGGATCTTAAAATAATCAAATATTCGGACCTTAAAAAAATCGATCACAATAAGATACAATATGATCACCAGAACCGTCGTTCATCTTCAGCAGAATATGCAGCACTTCCTTATGAATGCGAAGATTAGAGAAAAGTTTTCCAAATATAAAAAAGAAAGTTGAAATGAAGAAAGATATGACTCTGATGAGATTCACATTTCTAACCCGGAGGATGCTGTTAAATTTATTTGTGCACTAAATGCTTTTCATACCATATTACATAGGTCACCTTGGCGCAGTATAAATAGTACAAAAAATGATGAACCAATCAATACAAGGGAAATTTTAGATAATATTGAATTGAAAAATAAGGAGGAGATTATAAATAATCTGAATATAAAAATTAAAAACTATTTTGAAAACTCGGCAAAAAAGGTTGATTATGAGTTTAAACCGATTCCTTCTATTGCTGCTTCTAAAAATACAAAATTGTTTGATAAAACCAAGGAAATTGCAAAGCTACAGGCAACGGTTCCTTCAGTGGCTCCAAAAGAAAAACGACCACAATGGGTTAATCAAGTTAAACAGATTGAGGGTTTGTATACAGTTGTAATGGCTAGTTTTGACAAAAGTAAGTTTAATGAAAAGGATTTTCATAATACTTTAATTGATATGGACACTACCGATCTCACCTAACTAAGTCCGGATATACAGTTGAATACAAAAACAAAAAGGAAATAAACTTTTTAGAAATGGATTTACAAAAAAATGAACTCACTTCAAACGACCCGAGTGAAATCGGGTTTAATCATGTGGCTAAACTTGTTAAGGCCAGTGGCGCTACGGCTCTTGATATGAGTAAACTTATTGATCAATACAAAAACAATCAAAATAAGTTAGAAGAAATATTGACCAATGCGTTTAATGGAACCAAAGATATGAATATCGAGCTAGTTGACTTGGGTGAGAAACAAGCATTCATAAATTCTCTTAAGAGTCAAGCTAAATTCAAACCATAAATATAATTGCTTTTAGAGAGCTTGCCTTACGGTATCACCTTGATCTTGCGAAAAATGGAAACATACCTAGCTTGTCATATATAGTAATCGTTAAATAGCAGTTTGTGGAGATCACGCTTTGAATTTTGAAGGTTGTATGTTCGACATTCAATATTGTTAAGACGAAACGCCGGATTACGCAGCCGAGATAATACAAAGGAAAGACAAAGCAAATTCCCTAGCTGTGCTGATTGACGATCGATAAGATTTTTAGGATATAGTCCGGACGTTCAGGTTAACTCTTGAGTGGATATTAAGTGATTACATGATCTCAAACATACATTTGGAAGAAGATTGCGTACAGCTGGAGTGAGTTTCGAAGATCGGCAAGATCTTTTGGGGCATAAGTCTGGTCGCATCACGACCCACTATTCGGCGGTTGAGTTAACAAGCTTGATTGATGCTGCGGATAGTATTTGTTTAAAGGGAAAGGGTGGTCAAACGTTAACTGTATTACGGGGGCTTGGGAATACTAATCCCCGCTAAAATAAAATCCCGCATCGGTTTTTGGAACTACCAACAAAGTCAAGCTAGGTGCTTGATTTAACTGGTGGGCCCGCTTGGACTCGGGACCAAGTGATTATGAGTGATCCCTGTCCAAATAAAAATATTTTATTATCAATTCCTTACGGTGCTTTAGCAAGTCCAAATAGTCAGTAAAACACTGCCCGTTAAGCAAATAAGATTCAATAACGGGCAGTCCTTATACTAACAGACTTATTTATTTCTTCTATTTGTAATAAGAGTACGTACTATCAAGAACATTTCTGGCTTGATTGAGTACATCCTCTAATACCCATAAATAGTCATGAATCACTGAAAAAGAACAGGAACCAAAATTTTCATTCAGTGCCACATGCGTTAGAGCATAAGCCTTATTCAAGTGTTCTGATATCAAGTCGTAGGTTTGAAAATTAAGGTTTGACGAAGACGAGCAATGATTTAAGCTATTTGGACCCATTGTGAACCTCCTTTCTAGGTTTATAGTGGTAGTGCCAATCAGGTGTAGTAAGCACTTGGTTGGCATGCTATGTGCATTGGCCTGTTCCATTAGATCCTTACTTGATAGAAGCGGAAGCAAGCACTAATATTATTAACACTAACTACCTAAATTATCAAGTATTCTTAATATGAAAACAAATATATTTTTCAATAGTCATCCTGTCTTTACTTATCAAGAGTTTAGTCAATTCATTGCTAGCGAAAACCTAACTAACAGGAATACTTGTAATAGCTTGTTAGCATATCATTTAAGTAAAGGGCATATATCTCGGATAAAGAAGGGACTTTACCAAACTATACCACTGGGAATGCCGTCATCAACTTTTCAAGCAGATCCCTTTCTGGTTGCAGCCAAATTAACTGAGGGTGCTGTAATTGCTTACCATAGTGCTTTAGCATTTTATGGTTCCACTTATTCTGTGTCTTCGCGATACACTTATTTAACTGATCACGAAACAAAAAGTTTCAATTACCAAGAATCCGTTTATAAGGGGATTTTATTTCCAAAAAAATTATGTTTAAAGCATCAGGAGTATGCCGAAGTCAAAGAAGTTGACCGCTTGGGAGTAAAAATTCTGGTAACGAGTCATGAGCGAACGTTGGTTGATGTACTAGATAGGCCCGATCTTGCAGGTGGTTGGGAAGAGATTTGGAGATCATTAGAGTTAATAGAATACTTTGATGTCGACAAAATAGTGTGTTACGCCTTATTGCTTAATAACTCCACAACTATTGCAAAAGTTGGTTTTTATCTTGAGCAACATAGTGAGAATTTAATTCTAGATGTAGGTCAACTAAAGGAATTACAATCATATCGGCCAAAACAGCCTCATTATATGGATAAAAATCGTAATTTAACTTGTGAATTAAATACAACTTGGAATCTTATTGTACCTAAGTATCTTAAAAATGATTTTTTGGAAGAGGATAAAGGGAATCACTAATAAGTGTAACCGAAATTCTTACTAATTGATTATTCATCATAGATTGAATCTCTTTTTAATTAGAAAGGAGTATATTTTGAAAGTTCTTTTTTTGGACGAATCAGGCGATCATAATTTAGCTATCATTGATCCTCAGTATCCTTTGTTTGTGCTGGGAGGAGTTATTCTTGATAAAGGATATGCGGAGGATCAATTAGTACATTATCTTAGTGCTTTCAAGATAAAATATTTTGGGAACGAAGATATTATTTTGCATACAGCTGACATAACCAGGAACCGTAATGGTTTTGAGCAGTTAAAAGATGAATCTTTTCGTCTAAAGTTTTACAGCGATTTGAACACTCTTATAAGTGAACTTAAGTTTACAGTGGTGGCTTGTGTAATCCGCAAAGATATCCATCTGTCGAAATATGGTGTGGCTGCTCTTGATCCTTACTTTTTGAGTTTAGATATTCTCGTAGAGAGATTTTGTATGGAGATAGGAAATATTCAGGGAGGTGGCGTTGTTGTTGCTGAGAGAAGAGGTACTACCCTTGACCATGAGCTTGATATTGCTTGGTTGAATCTAAAAATACAAGGCACTCGTTACATGCAAGCAAAACAGATTGAAAAACGAATTCTGGCTCTAAATTTACGCTCAAAGTCTGAAAATATAGCTGGACTACAATTAGCTGATTTAGTGGTAACTCCAATTGGCCGGTATGTTCTTGGTAAGCAAATCAAAGAGGATTTTAAAATAATTCAGGAAAAATTTAGAAGAGGTAAAACGGGAGACTGGAATGGATATGGGCTTATAATTTTACCAAAAAAATAAGACCAACCCCCGCTACGCAGTGATCAGCCTATGTACTTATATTAGACTATTTACTGCATTATTACAATACAGCCTAGGATATTTTTTATAGGTTGCATATTCAGTATATGATAATAGGTATACTTTAATAAAATATAAAAATTCTTTCTTGTAACCTAATGTAGCACATGTAGTAAATTTGTAACAAACTGATATCAGTTTAAAGCATATTTAAACCATTTTATCACAGTTTTGTTACAGCTAAAGCATCGTAGGTTATTGTTTTACAAAAGAATAATATTGTGTAGTCCTTCCTACGAACCAGGAGGTCGGGAGTTCGAATCTCTCCGGGCGCGCCAAAATTCATTAATATAATCAATAACATAAAATAATTCTCGTAACAACTGGGCCTTTAAGCGAGGCGATTTGTGGGATTTTGCGGGAGTTGTTTCCCACGCAAAATTCATTATTTTTGAATTAAGCCGTTAAATTTCAATAGCTTATAGCGCACAAGCATATAGTTTTTATCTAGGGCTTCTTATTTGGTTACATTAAAGTAAATGCAACAGTTAAATAAATTAATTTTAGTAATTCTGCTGCTCGTTAAAAAGCTAGAACTAAAGACTATCAGATGAATACGGAATCAAAGCCGGATCTTGTCCATTTGAATGCGAAAAGTTTTTATTTGTTGATCCCGCAGACGAGTGTTGTCTCATAGTCAAAGCACGAAGAATTCCATCTAAAACATCATCCAGATATTTGCAAACATCTTCAGCTAGAAATCTTAATATCAGGTAGCCATTTTCTTGTAGTAAAGCATCTTTTCGCCGATCACGGCGATATGCGTTTTCATCAGCCAAATGTTGTTTCCCATCAATTTCAATTACAATTCGCGCATCAGTGTAGAGTAAGTCAACCTCCATGCAACTTAGGCTATTGAAGGGAATTGGAAGTTCAACATTTAGATGAAAACGTCCAGCAGTTTGCGGTAACGTTTCAAGACGATGATACAGAAATGCTTCTACTAAGCTTCTTGCTTGTTCTGACTCTACACTAAGTGTGTGAACTGTAGCCCGACTAAATAACTTTGCTAAAGGTAATTCTAGCCCATCACGAATGAGGCGTTTAATTGTTGTAGCATAATCAGCTTTCCATTTAGGATCGACAGGAAGAGGTACGCTTGCAGGCCAGCCAGGAAGAGCGCTTGCAGGGAGTAAAATCTTATATCCAATCGCTTCATAAGCGCGACACCGGCGGTTAAACATACGCTCGAGCATTGGCACGCAAAGATCCACATAGTCATATACTTGAACTACTTTTTTAGAATCATAAAGACGATGTAGTCTGCCAACATATTGTGCAATAGTGCCCTGCCAAGAAACCGGTAGTGTTAAAAATAAAGTGTCTAATCGAGCATCATCAAAGCCTTCGCCGATATACTTTCCAGTAGCAAGTAATAAGCGTTCTTCATCTTGAGGAATGCTCTTAAGCTGATTAATAATCTGATTAATTTTTTTAGAGCTCATTCCTCCTCGTAATACAATTAAATGTTTAACAACCGGCTCAAGCTTTTGAAATAAATCGTCCAAGTGTTCATTTCTTTCTGTTAATACAACGGGTGAGCGACCACTTTGAATTGCTTGGATCACATCTGAGCACACTAATTGATTGCGTTCTTCATCCCTGATTAATTCTTCATATAAGTCTTGAAATTGAATACGCAGATTTTCATTTCTGGGTTTGATGGGATGAAATGCTGTTGGACGGATTAAAACGGTATGCTCAAATGGTTGATTAGCTGCTTGTTCTTTTGCGCTAACTCGGTGACGTATCGGTCCACAGCGCATGGTAATAATAGGATGGTGACCATCTTTGCGTGTAACGGTCGCTGATAATCCTGTTATAAATTTTGCATTGGTTAGGCGAATAATTTTTTCAAAACTATCGGCTGGTAAATGGTGACATTCATCTACAATTATATGACCATACTCAGCGACAATATCATTGACAGCATTGTTGCGTACAAGACTCTGAACAAGTGCAATATCACAAATTCCTGTTGGTTTTTTACGGCCACCACCTATCCTACCAATTGCATTTTTGGGTAGATCTAAAAAAGTAAGAAGACGTTCCACCCATTGTTCTTGTAATTGCTTTCGATGAACTAGAATGAGTGTGTTTACTTTACGCTGGGAAATAAGCCAGGCTGCCACCACCGTCTTGCCAAAGGCAGTTGTGGCAGATAACACACCTATATCAGATTTAATCATCGCCTGTACGGCAGTTTCTTGTTCTGAACGCAAGTGGCCGCAAAAATCTACTTCAAGCAGTTTCCCGGTATAAAGTTCGTCCTTGAGGGTGAATTTAATTTTTAAAGTCTTGAATAAATCACATATTTCATCTAAGCATCCTCGTGGTAAACCTATGTGATGTGAATATTCGTGAGCGCACCCAATGATTCGAGGTATTTGGAATACGGGGAGTCTCATAGCTTGCGCTTTATAAAATTCAGGATTTTGAAATGCTGCAATACGGATTAAACGATTTTTGAGTGGTGGCGGCAATACTGTTTTTTCGATATATATTTCATTAGCAACTACAATATCAATTTTTTCGGGTAAATTATCAATAGTGGAAATTGCATGGCGGTTTCGCTGAGCTATTTTCCATGGAGTTAGATTATCTTCTTCAGCAATCTCTAAGCGAACTCCTATTGTGCGACCTTTCGCATCAGCTTGCTCAACAATGGTTTCAATAGTACTACGATCTATTTTACGTAGACTCGATAGAAAGGCCCATTGATCTTCGTATGGTATTAAGTTCGTATCAATAAAGACGCTATTATTTAAAGCGCGAGCTTTTTTCTGTAATGGTAAGGCGATGAGATTTCCTAATCCTCCTTTGGGTAGTGTATCTTGGTTAGGAAAAAATCTATCATAAGAATCTAAACCGACATCTGGGTATTGCTCCATCGTTTCGGTAAGGATATGGGCACCTAACTTTCTCGCTAAGCTTGCGGAAATAGCCTCAGTAAAGAATAACCAGATATGGGCACCTTTCCCCGATCGTGATCGTTCTAAAACAGCTGGTAGATTCATTTGATGGCATGTCTCCAAATAAGCGACAGCATCTTTTTGCCAGCTGCTTTTATCAAAATCAACTGCAAGAAAAAAACACGTTTCATCTAAGAGCATTGGATATATGCCCATCACAAAATTGTTACCTTTATCATCCATTCCCGAAAGGTGCCATCGAATTACATCTTCGGTAATAGGCAAGAATCGCTTGTATTGACAGTCTGAGCATTTAATTTTAGGTTTTTCGCAAATACCTCGTACCCATTCATTACCGCATACCGGCGAGTAACCTGATTTGTTTGTTTTAATATTTTCAAAGCGCCTTGGATATACTTCTTCACGTCCACGGAAAGTTGAGCGGAATAGTTTAACTTTGTCTGATGTTGGGGATAGATTATTGATTTTCATGTCTGATAGTAATACTACCGTTGGGATTTTTCTTACTAGCTGAGGTGCGAACAGAATGTTCTCGAACAAAATGCTTGCCCATAGGACAACGGCGCCAAGGGTGAGCTTTTTTGTCTGGATAGTTGGGAGTTTCGACAGAAGATGACATGGTCTTAATCCTTGTCGCAGGAATCTGGATCATGAGTCTACATTAAATTGAACATATGGCAAGAGTTTTTTGTTCTGACACATTGTTAAATTGGATCGTATTCTTTGGGCCTTATACAAACTAGCTCTTTAGCATTTTGTATATTTTTTCTGGTAATAAGCTGTTAAAGATATGTTTTTGTTTTATTTTGAAAGTGCTTACTCGGCTTCTTATTTCTCGAGCGATTTCATATCTGTTAGGAGGTGTCAAAATTACCAGTTCTTTTTGTGGGAACGTATTTAGCACTAGATCTCAATCTACTCGATCATTTGGTAAAAGGCTCTAAGATAAAGCCTAAATACTAAACTGCATGAATTGTCTCAATGGATAACCGAAACCCTAACCCATGTAAAATAGTGTCTAGTGTATCTAAGGTAGGATTGCCTCTACCCGATAATGTTTTATAAAGATTTTGTCTATTAAGTTGTGTCTTTTTAGCAAGCTTTGTCATTCCACCTTGAGCTTCAGCAACGTTCCTCAATGCTAAAAGGAAAGCTTCTGGGTCTTTATCTTCCTCATACTCTTCCAGTGCAACTTTTAAATAAGCTTCAGCTTTTTGGCTATTTTTCAAAGCCTCAATTAAATTATTGTGGTAACTAGCTGTATTGCTTAAAATTGATTCACTCATCTCTTTTTCCTCTTAGTAAACTCATACCAATAGTCTTTTGCCTTTTGAATGTCCCTTGCTTGAGATCCTTTGCTGCCGGCGCAAAGAAGAATAACGATTTTACAGTCTACTTCTCCAAAGTAGATCCTATATCCCGGTCCAAACTGCAGTCTCAATTCTGATATTCCGTCGCTTATGGGTTTAACATCTCCATAATGACCCATACCTAATCGATCTAAACGTCGTCTAATCCGGGCCTCAACAACTTTATCTTTGATTCCACCAAGCCATTCGCTAAATGGTTGTTTACCATTGGGCGTAATGTAAATACGTAATTCTTTTTCCATCTTAGTATTATTGTAGCTTATATGCGACATTTAGCAATACCTTTTCAAAAATATGTCGTTGGAGTTTTGCGGGAGTGAGTTATGCTTCGTTGTGCTCAGTTGTGCTATTTGTAATGGGCGCACGGTTTTAAAGTTGTTAATAATCAATAGCTTAAAAATAGACTAACGAGCTACGAACCAGGAGGTCGGGAGTTCGAATCTCTCCGGGCGCGCCAAAATTCCTTTTAAATTCAATAAATTACAAAGAATCTGACATACCCTTTTACCCCCTGCAAACTAGGGTGTGACCATTTTATGGCACAATTCGCTCAGCGGCTTCTTTTAAATGGTTACTGCTCAAGTGAGCATAACGTAATACCATCTCAAGAGAGGCCCAGCCTCCAAGTTGTTGTAGCTCTTGCAGGCTGGTGCCATTTTGGACATGCCAGGACGCCCAAGTGTGTCTTAAGTCGTGTCAGCGAAAGTTATTAATACCGCTTCGCTTTAAAGCTTTCTTCCAAGCTTTGGTATTGCAATCAGCAACAGACTTACCGTTATAAACAAAAACATATCGATGATGTTTGCCTATTTGTTTCCGGATAATTTCTATTGCTTCTGAATTCAAAGGTACTGGAATAGCTTTCTTTGCCTTTGCTTGATCTGGATGTATCCAAGCATGTCGCTTGATCAAATCCAAATTTTCCCATTCAAGAGCCGTGATATTGGACATCCTTAACCCGGTTGCTAAAGCAAATGCAGCCATAGCAGCAAGGTGTGGCGGCAGATGATCAAGAAGACGGTCTGCCTCCTCGCGAGTTAGCCAACGGATGCGCCGACTTTCCTCTTTCAGCATGCGAATGGCAGGAGCTTTATCAAGCCATCCCCATTCTCTCTCAGCCTTACGAAGGATGGCCCGCACGATTTCTAGCATTCGATTAACCGTAGAAGATCTAACACCTTCCTTTAGTTTTTCTACTGTAAGCGTATCGAGCATGTCCCTAGTGATATCTTGAAGTTTTACAGTCCTTAAAAATGGATCGAGCCACTTTAGATGGCATTTATCATCATTAAGACTTTTTTTGTGTTGAGCTTCTGAAACCAGCGCATAACTGCTTCCACCCAAAAATGTTCAGGCTTTTCCATTAAATAAGTATTCTTCCATAGATCAGCCTTTATTTGGTCATGGAGCCTTTGAGCCGCTGTCTTGTTAGAAGTCCCAGTTGATCTTCGTATTCTTTGACCATTGTGGCGGATAGTAATCCACCACACGTTTTTCCTTTGTAGAGTGACATTGGTTTCTCCTATTCGGATAAGCCAACGATACTGTAGCGGGGGAAGCATAAAGCGATCGCAGGTATTGCGCAAGGTCATCTTCATAAAAACACCAACGTTTCCCTGGCTTAGCTCCTGGAATCTGGCCGCTAAAAGCTTTTCTTCTTAGACTTCCAGGTGACATGTTTAGGTAAACTGCAGCTTCTTCTAAAGTAAGTGTCTTAAGTTTTTGATTGGAATTATTCACGATAACCTCCCAAGAAGCAGGTATACCAAAAAGGTTTACCAATAGGATGGTCATATTATTTTATTGAGGTAATTAGAGAAATTTTTTACCAATGCATTGGTATTTTAGAAAAGGACCCCCACTCAATTTGATTTTTAGTAAACGTTCGGGGATCTACATGACCAGCAAATTAAATTAAAATTCGATGGTTTGAGGCAATAATTTACTATAATCGCTTTCATTTTGACATGCACGAATGCGATACAACATGGTGCAAAAATATTTATAGGGCTCAATGTTATTTGCCTTGCAAGTTTCTATCAATGAATAAAACGTTGCTCCAGCCTTTTCTCCATTTGGACTGCCACTAAACAACCAATTCTTGCGTCCGAGCGCAAAAGGACGAATAGCATTTTCGGCTAAATTATTATCGATCTCTATTCGACCATCTTTTAGGTAATTAATTAAAAACTCCCAATTCGACAACGTATATCGAATCGCTTCATAGATTTTGCTTTGTGGGGATGTTTTAGTTAGATAAGTATCAAGCCATAATTTAAATCCTGTTAATATTTGACTTGATTTCTCACTCCGTAAAGTAAATCGATCTTGAGCTGATAAGTTTTTTTCGCCAGACTCTTTCTCAATTTTATATAATGCTTTAAAAAACTTAATCGCCTCACTGGCTAAACCATTTGTTTTTGAGATTTTAATAATGTCTGCAAATTTTCTTCGAGCGTGCGCCATGCATCCTACTCTTGTAATGCCATCTTTTTTATCAGCAAAGTTATAACCCGGATAAGCATCTGTCTGTAAATAACCTTTAAATCCTTCTAAAAAATTATTTGCATGATAGCCACCTCGTGTGGGTTGATATTCATAAATAATTATTGGTTTGCTTCCTCCACCTCTGTAGCACCACATAAATGATTTTGTTTTATTATCACAGCCAACTTCTTCAAGCACTTACAATGACGTTTCGTCCACTTGTATATAATCATAATCAATAATTTTCTTTTTCATTAGTTTAACAAGAGGTTCGCATAGCTGTGCAACTTTCATCAACCAACCACATAAACTACTACGCGGCATATCAATACCTAAACGGTTCCAAATTGC
>DJAM01000052.1 GCA_002429595.1 Coxiellaceae bacterium UBA6002 | reverse complement strand
TTGAGTTAGATTACTATTTTGGTACTCTTCGATAATTAAAAACCATTCGGCTCTACTTGTTGGTGCATTTTCCATGCTGCTACCCTTATCTTAAAAGTAACAGCATGTAATAATTTCAACTTAATGGAAAGATGTATTTGGCAGTACGCTTACTCCAATAATAATCAGGGCATTAACTTTAAAAAATAACTCCTCAATTGGTCTATACAATCTCGTCTCTTTATATAATAGGTATCATCCTCTGGTATTGGTAAGTGGATATTCTGCCGACCAGGAATAAGAGTATCCGATAAAAAATCTATATAGCGTTCTTGGTTGTCAAATGTAATGCAATAAATCTAAATCATGACTACCGTGAAGATCAAAAATAAAGTGTATAGAATAGCTTTTGGCGAAGGGCAACAGTGTCATTGTAGAAGCAATACGGGGAGATATGCGAACTTTTGCAGCCTGTTTAGCCTCTGAACTGAGCCTTAGCTTAATAAGATAGTGAGGAAGACGTCGAGTGCAGGCCGGGTTTCTCTAGCTCTCTAAAGGAAGTTCTTGGACGAACTAACATGGATTATGGAAGCATCACTGTTTTTAGTTTACCTAAAGATTGGCCTATTTAGGTGATTCAAGGATAGCGAGTTCTCAAAGAATTAAAGTCAAAACTTCCACTCCCAGTTTCAATATTACAAAAATTACCCAACGTGTACTTTGTAGAGGGACTAGCTTGCGAAAATTAATTTAGTCCGGTCCCTGATACACAATCAGAAAAAGTGATCTAGTCCAAAAGCTAGAGGGTTAGAATCAGTATATTTTTTTATTCTGAGTTTAAATAAGGGTTATGTACACACATTGTCTTAGGTAACGTGTGTACTTGACGACCCTCTCTTTCTTCAAAATTATCAGATGAATCTAGCTCTTATAATAATATACCAAATAATATATTGTATTATTTGTAATTATGTTTTATTTTGTAAGGCTTAAATAATAAATAGCGAGTAGGATATGCAATGTAAACATACACATTTAATTAAGGGTGCAGATAAATGGACTAAATTAGGTGCGACAGGAGAGGCAGTAGCTAGTTTTATTAGCGATGCTTACTGGCTGGGCGGGTTAATTGATCTTATTGCGCAATTAGATGAAAACAGTGTCGGGCTTTCCTGGTACGGACTGGGGATAGGATGCGCACTCTCCTTTGGATTAACCGTTGGGTCCGTATATGCGCATTCTGTTGTTAATATAAATCATCAAGAGGGACATATACATCAGGCCTATGATGAACATCTACATGGACCACAGAGACCGCAGATAAATTCTGCTACAGAAGATACCCCAATAATGGCCAGATTAGCTAACCAAGAAGAAGATTCACTAACAACGATGCAAAAGCTGGCTTTGGCTAGTGATTTTATCTCTCACATTGGAGATATTGCTGGACCGATTACTTTTGTTGCGGAGATAGCTGCCAAAGATCGTATGTCTAGTTGGGCAACTGCTTTGGTGCAATGCGGAGCTACCCTATTTGGTGCCGCAGCATCGGTGGCAGGAGTAAGGACGTGCAAAAATAATATGTTACGGATAAATCAGCACTGCCACAATCCCGGTGGTGATTCTGAAGGCTATCAGCCGAGGCCTGTTAATTGATTAATATTCCAGCTCTCATGAATGAGGAACTTTTTTTATATGGCAGCTAGCACAGATCCCTTTTACTTCAATTAAAGAGTCTTCAATCTGAATTTTATTTTTATTGGAAAAGACAGATAAGTGAGTATGAAAATCGTTATCAATGAACTCGGTGCTTTTGTTGCATTTTTTACAAAGAAGTAGAATAGTTTTATGAGCAGGTTGGTCGTCCTTCCAGCTTTCGCAATAAACATAGGCATTTTGTGACTCAATTCTATGTACTAAATTTTTTTCAATAAAAAAATTTAAAACACGATAAACACTTGGCGGTTCAGTCGCTGGATATGTTTTTTTAAGAATAGCGAGGAGATCATAAGCACGGATGGGAATTTTTTTCTGATAGAGAATATAAAGCACCTCTTTACGTAATGGAGTGAGGGTGATGTGTCGATCGGCACATAGTTTATAAAGTAAATTTGACATTAGGATTCTCTTAAGTGTCAAGCTGTAAATGATAAAATTAATGGCACCTACTATTAACCTAAAGCCAGGCTTTAGGCTTTCCTCAAGAAAGTGGCTAATATATCAGCATAAATAAGGGGTGGTCTAGTCACCAATAAGCTAAAAAAAAGAAGAAGGGCCAAGTATACACATTACCCAAATCCTATTTGGGTAATGTGTATACTTGACCTCCTATTCATTATGAAATCATTTCGCCTGGAAGACGAAGTTCGGTTTCGCATTATCATACTTTGCGGGAAGAGATGATAATTATCTTAATGGGATCGGTTATTTGCCATCTAGGAAATAAAAAATTGGAAATGAAGCCCGGAGAAAGTATAGGATTTTCTGCAAATTTAGCTGAGCCATATTATTTTAAAAATATTACAAATGATTGGTTGCTTTGCTAGTAATTTGTTCCAATCCCGTAAATGATTCTGTCATTTATTGTTCTTCAGAAGATCGAGAACAATAACATTCCAGTTGTTAATCTATTTAGAGCTGTCGGTTTCATATATATGATTACTAGACTAGGCAACCTAATTGGTGCAGTAAGCTTCTATCATTACCTTTTCATCATTTGATGTTACAGCTAAATGTGCTTTACAAGAAGCGAAAAGATATGTTGATGGCTACGCCTGAATTATTTACTAATTAAATGATTACGTGATAATTTTATGGGTGGGAATATGTGGTCGATACGCGAAGCGTATCTACATAGAATTCTCACGCGGCAAAGAGGGTACTTTAGCTTGTTTACTATCTTCGGTCTGTTCACTCTTGCGTTTATTGTTAAACCAACTCGACGGATTGTATGCAGTTCTGATTTCGTGTCTCCATAGCAATTTAGAGTCTTCTTTTATAACAGCGGTCATGACTAGATCATCACTTTCAGCTTGCGAAGTCGGACTATCTTGTTCGCTTTCTTCAATTGCCGATGATTCATCGGCTTCCTCAGGGCTTAAAGCAGCCGATCGGCTTTCGGGGCATTCTTGGCGCAAATCAAACAGGACAAACCTGTTTATGTAATTTTCTGCCTTTTCGGCAAGACGATAAGGTGTTAGATATTCAATATTGGTTTCAAATATCCCGTTAGGTAGTTCAATTGCTAATTTCGCTGCATTCTTCCTGGCGCTGAGCCAAACGCATTAGTATTTTACTATAAAAATGAACTAATTTATTCTCAGGTGTCCTTCAATTGCTTGGCGTTCTGTTGAGCGAATATGACTACTGCAAATTTGGTTCTTATAATCTTCTTCTATTAAAGCCGTACAGATTAACGTGCTTGTTCCCTTTGAAGGCTGAAATAAACTCTCCTTCAAATGAGGAATAAAGAATTGGTAAATTTCGAACAACGTGATCCATCTTGCCCATGAAGGTGATTTCGTCTTCATTCAGCAATTATTTGCTAATATTAATTACCAGAGTGACTTTAGTTTATTGGTCATTGTAGAAGCTCATAGTAGTACTGAACAAATCCGCCTTGAACAAAAATTGCAGGATGTAATCGAGATATTGTCAGATTTAAATACACCAGCTAAATTAAAAAGAAGGAGTTTTGCTCTACGATTTTGGTAAGTTTAAGTTGGAAAAAATACGTAGGCTTAGTTCTAGAAATCGGTATAGTTTAGCTAAAGAAGATTTTGATTATTGGTTTGAAAAATCTAATGACATGCTGATTTTGGTTTGACCGCACAAATAACCAACTATATTACATTATACCGATCTATAAGCGGTAATACTTATATTAGCGAAAGACATGGTCATTGGTATGATGGGATCTTGAGGGCTCGTATTAATCTTTGATCACATTTAGAGGAGTTATTTGTAGGATTGATGGCTGTATGAGTACAATAAGAAACTTTAAATACTCAGGTAAATAGTTTGCTGGTTCCTAGAGCTGGTAATAAAGAATAAAAATAAGGAATTATCTAATCCAAAACCTTTAGAACGATTACCAAGTGATTTATATCTTTTCCTCTATTGACTTTATTATATATTATTTTAACGGATGCCCGCAAGAAAGTCATTAAGTGTAGCATGATGTCATACGCATCTACGCAAAAGTCCCGCAAGGTTTTTAACTCCAAATCTATTACGTTGACAATAGCCAACAAAATAACTTATTTAGGCGCTATAAAAACACGAGACTTGAGTTAAAATCAAAAAAATTCTTAGCTCAAATTGCTAGTTGATTTCTAGTGATGCCTATTCTTTAATTTTTGAGTTGATTATAGACTGACGAGTGGTAAGTGCTTGATTTTCTTTGGCCAGAGGCAGAATCGAACTGCCGACACAAGGATTTTCAGTGCTATTCTTTAATGCTCTTCCATGAATCACGCTGCACCTCAATGAATATAATATATTTAAAAAACAAAGAGATATAACAGCAAACTTGTTCATCATTGTTTATATTTTCTCATTTAAGTATACTAATTCTGCACTTCATTTGCACTTCAGTTTTGAGGAGATCATGAAAGCCACGATTAATAATACTCTTCTGTCTAGATTACACCCAAAGAATAAACCTTATGATGTTCGTGATGATAAAGTGCTTGGCTTTTTAGTAAGAGTTAATATCTCTGGCAAGTTGCTATACATGTGTGAATATGCAAGAGGCAAAAGGGTAACTATTGGAAAAGTTGGGATACTAACACCCGCACAGGCAAGAGACCGAGCTAAAGAAGTATTAGCTGAGGCAGTTAAGGGTATTGATCCGAGAAAGAAAAAGAATACCCCAGTTAACAAACTTTGTTCCTTTATTGAAAACGATTATGCGCCATGGGTGATGGCGAATAGAAAAGACGGAGCAAGAACATTGGCACGTATAAGAAGGTGTTTTTACAAATTGCTTGGCGATAAATCTCTTAATGAAATTACACCAATATTAATAGAGCAATGGCGAATACAAAGAATTAAAGATGGTAAAAAACCGGACACGGTGAATCGAGATATTGCTACTTTTAAAGCGGCTTTATCTAAGGCTGTCATGTGGGGGATTATAGAAAAGAATCCTATTGGTAACTTACCTTTATTGAAAGTAGATAATGCACCTAAAGTTCGATACTTGAGTAAGGACGAGGAAATAAGACTAAGAAATGCGCTTGATATTCGCCAAGCAAATATAAGACAAGCACGAGTTAGTGCTAATCAATGGAGAATAAAACGTGGATATGAGCAATTACCTGAATTGAGTGATGAGGTAATTGATTACATTAAACCAATGGTCCTGTTATCGCTTAATACTGGTATGCGTCAAGGTGAAATATTTAATCTCAAATGGCAAGAGATTGATTTTGATAGAAGAATCTTGAGTGTGAGTGGCGAATATGCCAAAAGTAGTAAAACTCGCCATATTCCATTAAACGATGAAGCATTTAACATCCTTCTACAATGGAATACAAATACCACAAGCAATGGTTTCGTCTTTGAGAGTAAGCAGGGAAACCAGTTTAATAATGTCAGAAAGTCATGGCTAACGGTATTGAAATTGGCAGAAATTCAAAACTTTCGTTGGCATGATATGCGTCATCATTTTGCAAGCAAGCTTGTGATGTGTGGAGTAGATTTAAACACGGTGCGAGAACTTCTTGGCCATTCTGATTTGAAAATGACTTTGCGGTATGCGCATTTGGCACCAGAGCATAAGGCGCAGGCAGTTGCAAAGTTATTGTCAGTTACTTGCTGATAGGTATCAAACCTTTATTCGGTATTAGCTCTTCTTTTTCTTGAAACATACTTTTCGCTTACAAGCCTTTTTATTAGTTTTCTATTTGATCTTATTATGCGATAGTATATAATAATTATATACTTTGATAATTGTGGACCAAATGAAGATTAAACATTTTTTTGAAACTCATCCTGTTTTTCATTATGAAGAATTCGTGGCATTTATGGCTGCAAAGGGAGATTCGTCGCGGCCTGAAGGCTGGCGGCAGCAATTAAGTTATCATCAAAAAGCAGGACATTTGATACATATCCGTAAATTTCTCTATGCAGTAAAACCAATGCTTAGCCAGGATCTGTGGATTGATCCCTATCTTCTAGCGAGCAAGGTAACCGTTGGTGCCATACTTGCCTATCATACAGCGCTTGAATTGCATGGAGTGGCCTATACAACATTTAATGAGTTTACATTTCTGACAAATCGACAAATTTTACCTTTTACTTATGAAGCACAACGATTCCGAGCAATACGTCAACCAAAGATGTTAGTGAAAGGCGGTGAGATGGAGTATGGTGTTGAAGTAATAAAACGCGGTGGTATGGTGGTAATGCTTACCGGTCTTGAGCGAACAATTGTCGATATTCTTGACCGTCCAGATTTAGGTGGTGGTTGGGAAGAAATCTGGCGATCCTTAGATAATGTGACAAGAATGGATGTAGATAAACTTATTGAGTATGCTTTGCTCCTCAAAAACTCCACCACTATTGCAAAAGCTGGTTTTTTTCTAGAGCAGCGGCCAGCTCATTTTGCCCCTAACAAAAAGCATATAGAAAAGCTATTGCATCATATTCCTAAAAAGCCACATTACATGAGTCCTGGCGAGCGAGGTGAAGGCGTGTACGTTGAAAAATGGCGACTGATCGTTCCTCTTTCAATTATTAATCGAACCTGGGAGGAGCCTGATGTTAAAAATATCTAATCAGGAATTGAGGCAAGAAGCAAAGACTTGGGGCTACCGACCAGAAATGCTAGAAAAGGTTTACCACTTGTTAGGCTTACTTGAAGAATTTATGGCAGTGCCATATTTATCTGACCGGCTTGTTCTCAAGGGAGGAACAGCCATTAATTTATTTTGTACTGATCAATTTCCAAGGCTATCGGTTGATCTGGATTTTAATTATATTGGATCAATTGATAAAAGTATCATGCAACAAGAAAAGCCAGAGCTTGAAGGTATCATGCTCGATATATGTAAACGACTTCAATATGAATTGCACCGTAATCCTCGCAGCCATGCTGGCGGGAAGACAGTGCTCATATATAAAAGCGCAATGGGTAATAAAGGTCGTCTTGAAATCGATCTGAACTATATTTATCGCTCACCATTATGGGAAGCCTCATGGCGTTACTCGCCCAATTGGCCAAAGGCAACTAGAGTAAAAGTGCTAGATATCCATGAGTTAGCAGCAGGGAAATTGAATGCTTTGCTTGAACGAGAAGTCAGTCGTGATTTATTTGACAGCCATCAGCTATTAACAAAATGGCCCATTGATGACGAGAAGCTTCGATTGGCTTTTACTGTTTATGCTGGAATGCGAAAACAAAGCTGGCAGATGATCACGATTGAGAAGGTAAAATATTCAGTAAAAGATATTCGAGATAAATTAATTCCTGTATTGAAAAATGATATGGCACCCGACACACGGCTGTCTGTCATTCAGGTATGGGCGGAGAAATTAGTTGATGAGTGTAAATCAGCTCTTAGCTCGGTACTACCATTTCGAAGTAATGAAACTGCATTTTTAGAACTGGTGCAGCGTGAAGGCAAAATACAACCGGAATTAATTTGCGAAGATAAGGTTCTTTGCGAACGAATTAGCAACCACCCATTGTTACAATGGCGTGCGCAGCAGGCCTTAAAGAAATAAAATGTGAAGTGCGCTTAAAAAGCAAATGGAAACTTTTTTAAATAATAAGCCATTAAGCCAATTGCTCAAGTTGCTTAGGAATCATTCTAATTATTGAATGAAATATGCAATAAAAAATCAGAAATACATCATGCTGGCTAAGTAAACTTGAAAATAATTGGTTTTTATAGAATTTTTATTAAATTTTGTACTTTCAGATGGGTCATCCCATCAGGTTTAAGTGAAAATTATATAATATAGTAAATAATCTTCATCGCATTAACTTTGATCGAATAAGAATGGACAAGATGACAATAGTTACCTCTCTTAATTCGCCCTAACAATCTTCCCATAATCTTGTAATCGGCATAAGCAAATAACTTACAGAATTTATGGTCAATGTCTCATATTCAGCTATCGGCTGTTTGTATAAAATATTAATAAGGATTGATTCTATTATGGGAAAGGATGATAAATTTGAAAATAGGGCTTTGGCTTTATTGCAATCAATTAATGCTTGTTTAGGTACATGAGACGAGGCTTATAATGTCTTTAAGCGATGTAAAAATAGCTAATTTTAAAACAGCACTTGATGGTGCAGTAGCGGATCCAGCGGTTGGAATCAAAATTGCTCCACTCACCCAGGATCCTTCCTTCGGAACCTATATCACAGAGATCCCTCCTAAAGGTAAGGTAGGCGCTCATTACCACTGTGAGGGAGTCGAAGTGTACGGAATTATGTCTGGTTCCGGAATAATTCACACCGCAATTCCTGACGAAAACAATCAACCTACAGATATTAGTTCAAAACCTGTCACAACCGGTGACTTTTTTAATATCGATTCGGGTGTGATACATCAATTAGAAAATATAGCAAGTGAACCACTTATTTTAATCTTTGGATGCCCGGCTACTCATTTAAATACAGATAGGATTCTGACTTGTGATCTTACTAAGTAAGTTCTCGAGATGTCAAAAGTTCCTGTTGTTGATCCCAAGCTGAGAGCATTGTTTGATCAGATGCCTGGCGCTTGGGGCTGTAAAGACAAAAACTCCACCTTTATGTATGCCAATGCTGAGTATGGCCGAATTATTGGGTTGGCTCACCATGAGGAGGCAATTGGTAAAACTGATTTTGAGATGCCCTGCGAAACAGTAAACTGTGCATCATTATTTAGGGAGCAGGATAAACAAGTGATGCAAAAAGCACATAGGATGAGAATACTTGATATTCATCCTTTTGCAGGAAATCAGTGGAAAGCTTACTTATTTACCAAAACACCACTCTTAGACGTTGATCATCAGATTGTTGGTACTATTTTTCATGGCGCTGACATAACGAACGCTTCTATAATTGATTTAGGGTCGATATTAGCAAAAGTATCGGTAGAGGATGTAAATAATATTTTACTGGGCCAAAGCAGTTATATCTTGGGTAACAAATTTGGAGAAATCAAATTAAGTGAGCGCCTGTGCGACGTTTTATTTTATTTATTGCGCGGCAAAACAGTTAAGCAAATTGCCATATTACTTGGAATTTCACATAGAACTGTTGATGAATATCTTGAGCAACTTAAAGCTAGGTTTGATGCTCAAAATAGATATGAGTTAATTGATAAAGCAATTAGCTTAGGATATTTAAATAGCATTCCTGAAAGATTGTTCAATAAACAATTATCTCTCATTCTTCGTGATTAATTTTAGATCATTTCCCCCCTAGTTACTCCGTTTTTGATCTTCGTTTTACAATTCAATTGATATGAATATATTTTCAATTTTCACTTGTTATAACTCCCCGTGTTTGCAACGGATGTATTGTATTGACAATAGTTCAATAATACTCCTATTTGTGCAAACTAAAATTAAGAAGCAACTTATCCATCTAAATAGATTTAAAAAATATGGTTATTAGAAAAATGATTGCATACTTTAGCATTCATAATTAGGCAGTTTTCTTTCAATTTTGTGGAAAATTAACCATGCATCGAGATCCTCTTTTAAATATCGAACAGTGCGATTAATTTTAACGAATGGAGGGCCTGGTGTTCTGTTTTGCCGTATACCATTCATGCGATCTTGCCTAAGATATGATCGACTCATGCAGATATACTCGGCTGCTTCTTTTTCGGAAAAACATTTTTTTTCATTATCTTGAGTCATGATTTTTTTATCCTAAAAATATATTGAAATTTTTGATAAATAAAATAATTAATAGATTTTTTCTGTTTCTCTTGTTTATGGTTGTGGGACGTTGTTGCTCAAATAATGCCTTAGTTTACTGGAGTTAAAATTCACAATTGTGAATTTTTAAATTGCTAGTATTTCTTAACTCATTGATCGCAGATGAAGTGAGTCAAGAGCTTGGAAGAGCTGAAGAAAGGGCGAGCAATATCTTATGCACCGTACAGCATTATTAAAAGCAATACGTACTATAGGGACTCAAGTTGCATTAGCAAAAAAGCTGGGGGTAAAACCTTCCTTGATTAACAATTGGCTTAATCGAGATAAAGGTGTTCCCTTTGAGTATGCCATTGCAATTGAATGCATGACACAAGGCGTTGTCAGTCGCTACGAGCTCGCTCCTCATGTCAAAAACTACTCAAAATATGGAGGCGATATTTTAGATCGTATCTCTTTTCTTGAAGTGGAAATTCGACTAATTAAGCAAAAATTATTAGAAAAAAAGAGCATCTAGTTCTAAGAAAGGAGGATAGTGTGGCGCGAATTCGTACAGTAAAACCTGAACTATTTCGGCATGAAAAACTTTTTGAGGCGGAAGAAATCACCAAGTTACCACTGAGATTTGCTTTTATTGGTTTGTTTACCTGTTGTGATCGAGATGGCCGATTCAGATGGCGACCTCGACAGCTTAAATTAGATGTCCTTCCTTATGATTTCATCGACTTTGATAAAGTGTTAGACGCGTTAGAAGCCTATGGCTTTATTGAAAAATATGAAGTCGATGACGAATGTTATGGCTGTATCCCCAGTTGGCATTTGCATCAATCGATTAACACGCGTGAATCCGAGAGTATCCTGCCTGCTAAAATCAATAATGACTGCCAAACTCTCGTTGTTTCTTCCATATTACCCATCAATCACGTTAATACTGATCAAGACAGTATCTCTACCACGTGTGGGTCACGTGTGGCTGACGCGTGCCCCACGGAATTACCAGCGTGTCATTACGAACATGTGCATGCACACGTGGAAAAGGAAGGGAACAAAGAAAAGGAAAGGAATAAGGAAGGGAAGGTCGCGTTAGTCACGCGTCATCATGCAGAGAAAAATAATTTTATAAATAAAAAAATTATTTCTGAGTCACCGCCTCAACCCATCTACCAAGACGCCATGGCTGTTCTAGAGTTTCTCAACGCCAAAGTAGGACGTAACTATCGACCTGTTGCTGAGAACATGGAGTTAATCATCGATCGATTGCGCTCGGGTGCAACAGTTACACAATGCCGACAGGTGATTGCGAAGAAAACTCGCGAATGGAGCAATGATCCTCACATGGAAAATTTTTTGCGACCAGCCACTTTATTTAATCCCACGAAGTTTGAACAATACGTGGGTGAGTTGTTGTCTCCTGAACAGTTGGAAAAATAATTCATGGCAAAGTACTGTCCCGACTGTGGTTCGTTTCTTAATCATGCCAGAAAATGTTCTTGTGGTTGGTTGAATGTCGTTAATGAATCTATAGCCCATGATGGTGGGTGTAGCTATCGTTTAGGAGATCGTCGCTGTCCGTTACCAGGAACAATGTCGCCTTACACGACGAAGAGTGATGTCTGGTACTGCACTTATCATTTTTTTTCGCGCAATGATCCAAAGCTTGCCGAGGCGGATTTAAAGAATGCTGAAGATAATCATATCGCTATCATGGAAAGTCAGATTTCTTGGCGAACGAAGTTCTGGAGGAAGTTAGACGAAGAAGCAAAAATTCGGAAAAAAAAGAATCGGAATAGAATTTAGTTTAGCAAGGGGAGAAACTTTTCATGTCTCAGGAAGGCAAAACAATAGAAAAGCTTTTAGCATTTCAGGCTTGGGGTAAAGTGGAATCGACCTTGAAGCACCTAGGAAGACAAGGTTGTATTATTTTTGACGACCCTCTTATTTCTATCACTCTTTCAACAATGGACAGCTGGCCAATACTCTGCGGTAGAGCGCTTGATGAGATGCCATCAATAGCTAACTTATTTGTGGAGTTATATTTGCATTACTTAGCACTATTCAGAATGCATGGTGACGTCTAAGAAAAAAAAACTTTGGAATTTATAGCGAATTGTGGGAGAAAAAGATGTTAAATGAAAATAAAAATAAAGTGTATACCTTAGATGAATTATCACCCCGGGAAAAAGAATGCGTCAAACTGATTTTACAGGGAAATACGGCAAAAGAAGCGGCAAGTATTTTACATTTAAGTCCTAGAACAATCGAATTTTATCTCATGAATGCTAGAAAAAAACTAAGCATCACTCGCATGACACAAATCCTAAAAGAAGTTTGGGCGCAATAAAATTATTTTTATGGGTAGGCTTTCATGTTCAGTATATATACTGTAATGACAGACCTTACGTTTCCTCACAAAATAGTTTTATTATTTTTAACGTGGGAAACGGCGATGACATTACCGCTTATTGATCTTAGTAAATTTTCTTTACAAGAAACTCATCAACAAGCATTGAAAAGCTTTTCTTTATTTTCACCTGAAGCGCTGAATCACCTTTGTGAAGCGAATCGTTATTACGAACAAATACCGTCATTATTTTTAGGGTTAAGCGGAAAAGACTCTGCGCTTCATCATGAAAATTTAGTTGCTGCTGCCAAAGCATATGATTCGACAGCTTTTAAAGAACATACAACTTTATACCTTAACGATGTCCAAAAAAAGCAAATGCATAATTGGTATGTCAATCAACAGGCTACTTTAAACGATGATTGGCAGTGGAAGAGATTGCAAGGTGCCTGCGTAACGCGTGAGCAAAAAGAAAAACTGTTATCTTTAAAAACAGCCTGGATAAAACACGCTAACTATTCGTTTTACACCAGCCAAGCATTAATCGCTGTGATTGATCATTATCTTCCTGTCTTTGAGCAGTATGTGAGTCTGCTTAAATCTGAATATCAAATCAATAAAAATAAACTCTATTGGGCAGATAGAAGGCATATTAAAAATTACGTGGCAATTCTTACTCAACAGATTCAGAAAGTACGCCAAGGGATAGCGCAGGCCATGTTGGCGCGTTTAAAAGTAGCCTCTGATACCAAAGATATTCACTGTGACGATGTGACTTATCATCTCGCTCATCAATTAAAAAACATGAAATTGTTGAAAGAAAATTTCATTTTGCCGCCACAGCCTCGTCATGGTTTATCAGGAAACATTTTCTTGCAATACCATCAATTTATTCAACAATTTGGAACAAAAGCGCAAATAGGTGAATTAAATAAATTGAGCTGGTATCAGACAGATGAACA
The DNA here is from genome assembly GCA_002429595.1 of Coxiellaceae bacterium UBA6002. Lineage (GTDB taxonomy): Bacteria > Pseudomonadota > Gammaproteobacteria > UBA6002 > UBA6002 > UBA6002. Next base: position 1,229 of record DJAM01000052.1, on the reverse strand, counting down.
GCATGTTCTTCTTAAAAATAGTAATAAGCATGCGGTGATGATTCCCAAAATTTTTGAGGGTGATATCAAACAACCTTCTATTTTTGGGAAATTATTTGGATATCATTCGATGGATTTTTTACAGGATCAATTTCCTTTTATCACGACACTTCGTTTTTTGCCACAACCAAAGAATGAATTTAAGTCATTATTTTCTTTTTATCCTAATGCTAAGTGGCAGGCGTTGTGTCAGCTCGAAAAACAAGTGGTGCAACAAAATAATATCGCCGAAAACCAAAAACCTAAAGGATTTTGGGGCCGACTTTTTGGTCATCATAAACAGAAGTTTTTAAGCAACTGGCAAGTTTATTTAGGAGAACAACAAAAACAAATTGTAGAGGTCATGTTAGATTATGCGGCTTTTATTACCGAGCAGCTTAAAACTCGTTTGACTCTGGAGCTCGATTCTGAGGAGCTGTGCACACCCGATTTCCAATCGCATTTGAAAAAATTTGTTGAAGAATTACAGGCTGCTGTTTCTCATGTGAACTTGAGCGCTGATAACACATTACAGTATCTGACTTTCATTCAAACTGTAGAGCTTGTTCTGACTTTACCGGCTGACATAGAACGTCAAAAAGCGCAGCAGAATAAAGAACAAACAGAGAAAGGTAATGACGTAATTTATGATATTAACCTAGATGAAGACACGATTGTTTTCCCTCTAAGTCAAGCCACTTATGATGAAGACAATCCTTTTCGGCCAATTCCAGTACAAAATAATCCCCAAGCTTGGGAAAATCTTCTGGCTGGATTAATGCCCACTGAAACATACTTTGATTATCACAGTCAGGATTTTAAAGACAAGGTCGTGCAGCTTGAGACATTTATCGAACTTAAAAAACTGAATGGTTGGCGGATGGATAAAGAAGAAAAAATTCAGGAAATGGTCAACAAATTATTTGAAGTTTACCTCAATACGTGGATTAAGTTACCTGAAGATAAAAAGCAAGAGGCCATCGATCATTTAACCTCATTTGAACAAGGTTTTGAGAATATTGCTCCTAAGGTACTACGGGATAAGATAGAGGATCTTATTAGCGTACGTACGGAATATAATTGGTTCACCTTTCAAGCCAAATGTCACAGTTTACTCACGAGTTGTCATTCCATCTGGTTAAGTGAAGAAAAAAGTTTAGCGCAGTTGGAGGATTATTTGAGATCTAAGGTTAAAGACATTTCTTTACCAC
>DJAM01000022.1 GCA_002429595.1 Coxiellaceae bacterium UBA6002 | reverse complement strand
CCGCCACCGGTGACGCCTCCCGGACCTTTAAATGCTCAAGCCAACGTTTCGACCCTGCCGCAAAACTTAGGGAATGGTGCGCCAGCACCTGGTCCTGTTGGTCCTGCTGCGGGTCCTGTTGGTGTTGGTGCTGCGGCGCCAGGCGCAGGACCTGCTTTGGCTGCGCCACCAGGTCCAGAAGGGGTTAATTTAAGGGATCAAGCTTTTACAGAAACGACCGATAATCTTTTGCCATTGACTTCAGATCAAATTAGAACCTTACATGGCTTATTTAGTGGCACACAACGAGCAGTTGCTGAAGCGCCAGGCATTCCACCTCGACCAACTTCTGCTGCAAAAATCGTTAACTTAGCGCCGGGGGCTACTCCGCCAATTATACGACTTTCTGCAGGGTTTGTTTCTTCCTTAGTGTTCTTAGATGCGTCTGGAGCAGCTTGGCCAATAGAATCTTACGACTTAGGCGATCCTCGCTCGTATAACATCCAATGGGATAAAAAAAGTAACATGCTATTAGTTCAGGCAATTACTGAATTCAAAACTGGCAATCTTGCCGTCATGCTACGAGGATTGAATACGCCAGTTATGTTAACTCTGATTCCAGGACAACGAGCGGTGGATTATCGCGTTGATTTGCGTATTCCAGGACTAGGTCCGAATGCGGCGCCTGCAGCAATGCCTGAAACTTTGCCAGGTGCTTCTAACCCAGTCCTATTAGATGTTTTAAATGGTGTACCACCGCCAGGAAGTCGAGCCTTGTCAATTGCAGGACGTGATTGTCAGGTTTGGTTATTGAATGGCAAACTCTATTTACGCACTCGTTTGACTGTCCTTTCTCCGGGATGGATTTCAACCTTATCAAGTGCGGATGGCATGCACGCCTATGAGATGCAACAAACGCCAGTTATCCTCGCCTCGGAAAATGGCAAAATGGTCAAACTGACAATTCAGGGACTGTAATGAAATGGTGAAATTTAAGTTTGGCGATAAGAAGAATCCTGCAGGGAATGCTAAGGGCCGAGCGGCTATCTTCTTTTTAGTTGTCGTTTTAGTGACAGGTTTTCTGATTGGTTACATTATTTACAAGCGTCATATGGGGATCGCAGGCACAGCTCAAGTTGCAGGAACCCCTGGAGTTGAATCCATCCCAGGTGTGGGTCAAACCTCAACCGAATATGTCAAACTTCAAGAACAACAAAATATTGCTCAGGCGGTTCAAGCAGCGCAACAAGGTACCGCAGCGGTACCAACAATTACTAGAACTAGTTATTTCGGTCCAGGCTTTCAAACCCCTTCAGGAATACCAGGTTGTAACCCTGACGAATTGCGACGCGCACGCGCCGCTGGTGTGACTGCGCAAGAACTTCGTTGTAAAGGTTGCTCACTCGCCGAGCTTAAGGCAGCCGGCTACACAGCTGGTGAATTAGCCGCTGCGGGTTATAGTGCAGCAGATCTTAAAAATGCTGGTTTTTCTCCCGCAGATTTGCGAGCGGCTGGCTTTACAGCGGCTGAACTCAAAGCAGCAGGTTTCACTGCTCAACAATTAGCCGCGGCAGGTTACACGCCTAATGATTTGAGTGCGGCGGGTTTTTCAGCACGTGATATTGCGAATGCCGGTTACACGCCTCAAGCACTGGCGGCGGCCGGTTTTGGGACAACACCTTCAGCAAATCTACCCAGAGATTGTAGTCCTGCTTCTTTAGCGCAAGCTCATGCAAGAGGTGTGTCTGCTGCCGATTTACGCAAACTAGGTTGCGGTGCTGCTGCGCTACGTGCCGCGGGTTACACTGCAGCTGACCTGAAAGCCGCAGGCTTTACACCAGAAGAACTTCGAGCGGCAGGATTTAGTGCCGCAGACTTAAGAGCAGCAGGGTTCACAGCAGGTCAATTAAAAAGAGCAGGATTTAGTGCTGCTGATTTGAAAAATGCCGGTTTTAGTGCTGCTGATCTTAAGAATGCCGGCTTTAGCGCTTCTGACTTAAAAAATGCCGGCTTTAGTCCAAATGATTTACGTGCGGCTGGTTATACGAGTGGTGACTTGCTTCGAGCTGGCTTTAATCCGGCTGATGTGTTGCCACCTGGCGGTGTAGCAGGAGTCACGGCTCCTACCGGTGGTCCGATTAGTTGTAGTGTTGATGCCCTACGCCAAGCACGAGCCCAAGGCGCTTCCGCTACTGATCTTCGAGCACGTGGCTGCGGTGCCGCGGCGTTATTAGCAGCCGGTTTCACGCCGGCGCAATTGAAAGCTGCAGGTTTTACGGACGATGATTTAAGAGCAGCGGGATTAACCGATGCTCAGATAGCGGCCGCGAATGCCGCTATAGCCAGTCAATGTAATCCAGCGGCATTAAGATTAGCTCGATCGCAAGGGGTATCCGCAGCGGCGTTGAGAAGTCGTGGTTGTGGTGCTGCAGCACTTTTAGCTGCTGGCTATACTCCAGCAGAATTAAAAGCCGGCGGTTTTACCGATGCTGAACTTCAAGCAGCAGGTTTAACGCCTGATCAGTTAGCAGCAGTGGCTGGAATTGCGGGTGCCGCCACCATTCCTCCAGTTGGTAACTCCGAACAACAATTAGGGCAGTTGCAAGCTAGTCAAGAACAACAATTAAATGCGCAGGCTAGAGACCAGAGGCTACAAACAGTTGAAGGCTCCATGGCAACTCAAGCTAATTCATTGTTTAATACTTGGACGCCACCTGCGACCCAGGACTTTGTTCGTGGTGAGCCACCTGCAACAGAGAAAACCTCGACGACTTCAACCACAACGTCAACCGGTGCAGGGAGTACCACCGTTACCAAAACCTCCTCTGTGGTCACTACAGCTGGAGCTGTTGCAGCTCCGATTCCTGGGGGCCCAAGTCCAGCAGTAACTGTTGAGTGCGCCGATGTTAAGGCAGGCGATATCATGATGGGGGTTTTAACCAATACCGTGAATAGTGACGAAAATAGCCCTGTTATGGCCAGAATTGTTTCTGGAAAGCTCCGAGGTGCGACCGTGATCGGCACCTTTACTCTACTAAAACAGCAGGTTTTGATTAATTTTAATAAGATGAATATGCCAGGAAAGCCAGCCAGTATTGGCATCAATGCCGTTGCGATTGATCCTGAGACTGCTCATACAGCTTTGGCAGATTGTGTTAATAATCACTATTGGTTGCGATATGGCACTCTCTTTGCCTCTTCATTTTTAAGCGGTTTAGCAGATGCTATTTCCCAACAAGGTTCACAAACATCAACCGGTGCTGGAGGAATTTTGGTCACTCACGACCCATTGAGTACCGGTCAGACTATCGCGGTGGCTTTGGGTGCGGTGGGCAGTCAATATGCGAGTGTTTTGGGAGCAAATTTCACGCGTCCACCTACAGTTTACGTATATGAAGGTGATAGCATCGGGATTTTATTCATGCAGGATTTAACAATTCCAGCTGCATGCTGTCCGGATATCGATAAAACTTGCGGTGGTGTAGGCGGGGCGGCTTGTGTCAATCATTACTAAAAGATCTAGCAATATTCTACAAGAAGTCTTTTCTGCTATACTCAAAGAATATAAACGAATGAATAATAATAAAAATAATATCATTCACTGAGGACGGTTAGAACATGGCGGATGAGAAGAAAGGTCCTGAGGAGTACCAATACCCACCCGAAGAGTATTATAAGGGTGGTGAGTACCTTCCGGATGAAAACCTTGAGCCACTTGAGCCCGGCGAGGGTCCACCAGGAAGTGGAGGCGGCAGATCAAGCGGTGCCAAACGGATTTTATGGCTAATCGGATTTGTGCTGGCGATTGTTATCGTCTATTTAATACTCAGTTATCTCAACTCACAAAGATCAGCTGATCTATCACAGCCAACTCCAACTGAAGCAACCGCTGCCATTCCACCGACAACTCAAAATAATCTACAACAGGTCACGCCACCGCCGCAACCCGTTGCCGTGGAAAACCCTGCAACAGATGCGCAAATCCAACGATTAACAATGCAAAATCAGGCGAGTCAACAAACAATTGCAGGAATGCAGAATCAGATAACACAATTACAATCACAAATAAGTGATTTAACCAATTCGTTATCAACGCTTGGCAATCAAATTCAAGTGATTGCTAATGAGGTTCGAGCCATCGGCATTGATCGTTCGATTAGTGGTCGCAGTATGTCATTGAGTAATGGCATTGTTTACCATGTAAAGGCCTTAGTACCAGGACGCGCCTGGATTGAAGCCCCAAATGGTAAGAATGCACGAACTGTAACAATTGGTGATCGTTTACCAGGTTATGGAATTGTACAAACGATTAACCCAACGCAAGGAATTGTAACCACCAGCTCAGGAGCGGTGATTGAATACGGTTCTAATGATAGTTAGGTTAAATATGAAAATATTGCGCTCTTCTTTGATAATCGCATTAACCTTTTTTCCAGCCATGAGTGCCTGGGCTGCTGCTTCGGGTGAAGATTTGGCAGGAATGATGCGCACCTTCCAGAGTAATCTTGGTCCTCTTTATCAGTTCGTTGTAGCGATATCGTATGTGATGGGTGTCTGGTTTATTGTTGACGCGATATTTCGACTAAAAAAATATGGTCAGCAACGCACCATGATGAGTTCGCAAGCCAGCATGGCAAAACCAATCATCTTGTTTGTTATTGGCTTAGGGCTGCTTTATTTTCCTACTTTTGTAAATGTTTCCATCAGATCCATTTGGGTTAATAGTTCCTCTAATAGTGTTTTATGGTGGGGTGGCGGAGGCAGCACCTGGAGTGCCTTTGTAAATCCATTAATTGATGTCGTACGACTGTTTGGACTGATTGCCGTGGTGAGGGGTTTAATTATTCTCACGAGGATAGCAGCTGAAAGCACCCAGCCTGGAACAACGGGCAAAGGCTTAATGCATATCATCGCAGGCACACTGGCAATTAATATTATTGGCACCATCAATGTAATTAGAGCAACCTTTGGTTTTTAATCAAATAATAAGCCATTGCATTATGTGCGGAAGCCGCTGGTTTTAAATAAAATATTTCTGCTTATGGACTATTATTATTTATTGTAGATGGAATAAACTTAGCAAGGTTTTTGAAATTGTTTGTTGGAGGTTCGTTGTGAAGCAACATAGTTTTCTTAGCAAATGCCTTTCTGCTTCTAAAGCAGTGTTGGCGTTGAGTTTAATGACAGGAGTATTTTACTCAACGGTAGTATTGGCTCAGTCTTCCGATAGTGGGATAGGCGGCATTGCATCAAATATTACTGGCTCCTTTAAGGCATTGGGACAATTAATTTTAGCAGTTGCCTTCTTGGGTGGCATTGGGTTTATCATGGCTGCCATTTTTAAATTTAAACAGCATAAAGATAACCCACAACAGATTCCGCTAGGAACACCAATCGCGATGCTAGTAATAGGCGCCTTCTTGGTATTTCTACCTAGCTTGATTGGTCCTGCGGGTAGTACCATCTTTGGTACGAGCTCAACTGCTGGTGGTTTTACTGGTACTGGTGTCACTGCACTTCCGGGAAGCTCTTCCGGTTCATAATGAATAAAAAGTGACTAGGATGTAAAGCCGATGCCATATCATGACCTTACCTTAGTGGCTAGGCCGGGTAATTGGAGACTGTTTGCTGCGAGGAAGGCAGATCCTGCCTTCCAAAAGTTTAGCGAAAGGGTATGGTTGCGTGACAATTACACCTGTCAGTTCTGTGGTTTTCAAGCTAAAGAATTTCAAGAGGTCATCAACCTCGATAGAAATTTCTACAACACTAAACTGAGTAATATGGTCACGGCGTGTTGTTTTTGTACCCAGTGTTATTTTTTAGAAGCGGTTGGTCGAAGCGATTATGGTGGTGGGCGTCTGATTTATTTACCGGAAATTGCTCAAGCCGATTTAAATGGTTTATGTCATGTCCTTTTTTGTGCCATAGCAAATGCGTCAAGCTATCGCGCTGATGCTCAAAATATTTATCGGAATCTTAAATTTAGATCACAAATGGTAGAGCAAGAGTTAGGGGAAGGGATGAGTAATCCTCGTCTTTTCGGCCAAGTTTTGATTGAAAGCAACGTTAATGCGGCGGATAGGGTCAACCAGCAAATTTTACCAAGGATTCGGTTATTACCTTCTCGAACTAAATTTAATCAGCAAATTGAAACTTGGGCACAGGCTGCATTAGAGGAATTATCTGCTTAGTAATGAATGTTAATGGAGAGATTGTATGGCCACCAAGTGGGCGGAATCAATATTAAGCGGAGTCGACACATTTGTCGCTTGGCTAAGTACGTCTCTAAAACAAACCACAGAATCTTACTGTGATTTAGAAACCGCCGACAGTCCAACAGATCTTGTTGACCATGATGGTTCACTGGTTTCCGTACTTAAGATAAAAGGCGTGAAAGCGTTAGTCGGGACTGAAGAATTTAATCGCACCCAACTTAACCTCCAAACTAGTTTGCAGACTTCGATGGCAAGGCTGGGCCAGACCATTCAAGTTTATTTCACTTACAATAAAGATGCCGTCGCAGAAGAAATCAAAGAGATTTTACGACCGGCTCGTGAAACAGCAAGTCGATTGCAACTCGCACTAACAGATCTATTTGATGAACGGGCTAGTTACTTAACACGTTATTGTGCTCATGAAGAAGCTTATTTCGTGTTACGAACTCGACCGAGTGCCTTAACGCGAGAACAACGCAAACGGGCTGCTAAAGATAAACGTAATGTTATTAAAGAGAAGAAAATCCCACCTTTTTTTCAAGCCCAGAATGTGATTGCGGCGATTCCAGATATTCGAGAAGCCCATGATTCTTTTGTTAGGTCCACAGTTAATGATCTCAATACTTTTGGTATCGTCTCAGAATTACTTGAGGTGCATGATGCTGTCTACGAAATGAGAATGAGTGTCGACCCAGATTTTACTGATCGTGAATGGCGTCCCTCTCTTCCAGGTGACCGAATCACTATTAAAGAACCAAGGGTCATCACCGGTGATATTTCTGATATTTTATGGCCGCCACTAGGCAGGCAAATTTTACCAAGAGATGCTGAAAATCTAGATCTACGGACGGCAAGGATTGGTGATCGGATTTATAGTTCGGTGTTTATCGATTTATTTCCTAAGGAAGTGCAACAGTTTAATGCACTTTTTATTAGAGCATTACCTACCCATATTCCTTGGCGGATCTCATTTTTGATCGAAGGCGGTGGACTAGGTTCACTTCGTTTGCGTGCTGCTATCTCTTCAGTATTGAGTTGGACGTCGGCTGAAAATCGCTTGTTTAATGATGCAGTGAATCTATTGCGTTATCTTAATCTTAGTACTGATGATGCCATCGTACGCTTAAGGGTGGCGGCTTCCACTTGGGCACCCGCTGGCGATATACGTCTACTTCGTTCTAGAACAGCGCAGCTTGCTAAAGCGATTGAAGGTTGGGGATCTTGTACTGTCTCTGAAGTGGCGGGTGATGCCTTTGAAGGCGTCGTTTCCTCAATGTTAGGCGTGAGTTCCACTAATGTCGCAAGTCCATCTGTTGCGCCATTGTCTGACGTTTTGTATATGTTGCCATTATTTAGGCCTTCATCTCCCTGGGAAAGAGGTGCCATTTTATTCCGGTCGCCTGATGGTAAACCTTGGCCTTATCAACCGGGTTCGTCTGAACAGACTACCTGGATTGACTTGATGTTTGCACGACCAGGTTCTGGTAAATCGGTGCTTTCTAACGCCATCAACCTAGCACTGTGCTTGTCGGCTGGGATTGCCAGACTGCCACGGATTTCTGTGATTGATATTGGTCCGTCTAGTAGTGGTCTGATTTCTCTTCTAAAAGAAGCATTACCACCTAATCAGCGTCATTTAGCCGCTTACCATCGCTTACGTATGACTCCAGATTTTGCAATCAATCCATTTGATACCCAACTAGGGTGTCGGTTTCCGACGCCACAAGAGCGTAGCTTTTTGGTTAATTTTTTAACCTTGCTTGCCACTCCAGTAGGCGCGACTCGTCCTTATGATGGTATTACCGACATGGCGGGTATGATTGTCGATGAGTTGTATAAAAATTTAGTTGATGATGCTAATCCTAATCTCTATACCCCCAGTGTCGAAGATATTATTGACGGCATACTAGAAGAAATTGGCTTTGTTCGAGATACTCATACGACTTGGTGGGAAGTAACCGATGCGCTATTTGTGGCCGGTTTTATTCATGAGGCGATGCTTGCCCAACGACATGCCATGCCAGTATTAGCTGATGCTGCCTCTATCTCTCGAACTCCGGCTATTGAAGATCTATATGGTAAGGTGAATGCTCCTACGGGTGAGCCCTTAATTAATGCATTCTCACGAATGATTTCAAGCGCTGTTAGAGAATATCCCATTATTTCTCAGACCACTAAATTCGATATTGGGGATGCCCGAATCGTTTCATTGGATCTTGACGAAGTAGCAAAAAGTGGTGGTGATGCGGCTAATCGACAGACCTCAGTCATGTACATGCTCGCACGTTACGTCCTAGGAAGAAACTTCTTCCTAACTGAGGAAAATGTTTCGGATATGTCAGAAGCCTATCGGCACTATCATGAGCAGAGAATCTCCGAAATTCGAGAAGATCCCAAGCGCTTAGTGCTAGACGAATTCCATCGAACATCCAAAGTTCAAGCCATGCGAGATCAAGTGATCCAAGATATGCGGGAAGGTAGAAAGTGGGGTGTCCAAATTGCCTTGATTTCTCAATCGTTGGATGACTTTGATGATGCCATGATCGAGTTTGCTACGTCGATCTTTATTATGGACGCTGGCCCAGAACAGGCCGTACAGAAAACTGCGCAGGTGTTCGGTTTATCTCAAACGGCGATCCATGCTCTACGAACTCGAGTTCACGGCCCTCGTGAAGGAGGGGCCACCTTCTTAGCTCAGTTCGCGACTAAAGAAGGGATGAACACGCAATTATTAACCAACACCCTTGGCCCAATTGAGCTTTGGGCGCTCAGCACCACAGCGGTAGATGTTAATATACGCAATAAACTCTATCGCAAATTGGGACCACGTGAAGCACGGCGAGTGCTAGGAAATATTTTCCCAAGTGGTAGTGCAGCGAAACTAGTTGAAAATAGATTGGCTGATATGCGAGATCGACAAGTCGTGATTGATGATCAAGCGCGGGTTAGTATCGTGGATTCCATTGTGGCTGATATTCTTGAGGCTTATTCTAAAAACCCAGATATTAAGGTCATTGCGAAGTAATTTTACTTTTGAATTAATCTAATTTGCGGCCAATTGCCTTGGCCGCAAATCTGATTACGATGCTATCTACGACCTACTCTTGGTAGTACGCCTTCCTCCTCATCGCCGTCTGCTCCCGCAGCTGGTTCATAATGATAATCATCATGCCTATCACGTGGAGCTTGTTGGCCTGCAAGATGCTCCGGTAAGATCTCTTTTTCCACGTCAATTCTTAAGTTGACAACTCGCACTAGTTCTTTGAGCTGGTTGTAATAAACTGGTTTAGGAACGACAGGGATGTGATCCAGCAAAGTGAACTTATGCCTGGTAGATAAGACAGAAAAATGTTGTGCCATCTTACTTTGAATATTAGAGAATCGCACAGCAAGTGGTTTTGCCTGGTCGTTAAGTTCAGCTAAGATTTCATTAATTTTCTCTGCTTTTGATCTGAAATTTGGATCGGTCCTGTTGTCATTAACACTTTTTGCTAATGCTTGGAAACAGTCGTTCTGCATTTCTACAATTTTTAGACCCCAAGCAATATAAAGTGCTTGTTTAACATCCTCAACATTAGACAGAGCAACTGGTGAATGTGATCGTCTGAATGTTTCAAAAGCTGCTAAAACCAATTTATTGATATCGGGTCTGTGTTCAGCAGTTAAGAAAATTTCATCAAATTTGCTAAGTAGATAAAAAGCGAAAGCAAATTTCGGACCACGGTCTAAACCATTTTTAGAGATAAATACTACCGGGTTAGGGTCAGCCGTACCTTCAGCAGTAGTGTTACCCACCGTCTTTTTATAGATATCGTATAAGGTGTCAAAAGCTTGGGTGGTTAAACTAGGGTGAGTTTCATCGTGAACGAAGTCGTAGACTTCGACAAAACGAGATTCAACACCGTTAACATTACCAGTAGGAAAATTTTCGTTATCCCATAGAAGATGTGAAACTGATGGAACGCTAAAGTTATCATCGGTTCTGCAGCTTTCAAAGATTGCTAGTTTATTCTCATCAGCCTTTCCTACAAGGACGCTTATGATCGGCTTGCCAGCTGATTTTCCTGCAATGTTTCTAAACATTTTGACGGCATGCCGCTTAGCATGCTCCGTTCGTATCTGTAGTTCTGCCTGCCCCTCTTTTGTAGTTCGTATGATATTTATTTGTCTCTCTAATTGCCGATTGATCTCTTTTCTCTGTTCAGCAGTAGGGTGTTGCTGTACTTCCTCTAGTGGTTTTTCTGGTTCGGGTTTCGCTTCATCCGCCGCTGGAGCTTTTGGTGCAGCTGGATCTGCTGGTTCAGCTGCTGCTCCTGCTGCAGCTGGTGGTACTACTGCTGCGACAGCTGGTCTCTTAAGTGCAGGTGGACGCGGGGCTGCTGCGAGCACTGCTTGAGTAATTTGTTCTTTAAGTTCAGCTCGTTTTGTTGTCGAGGGTTGCCACGCATAGGGTGTAGTTACATAATTTTCTTTACTAGCTTCTTCTGGACTCACTGAAATAAATAATGTTGGAAGGTCTAAAAGCTGACCAAGCCCCGTTACTCCAGTGATATGCCAAAAAGTAGTTGTCTTGTTATTATCTTCAGCCGGAGTATGTTCTATAAAACGTTGACGATCAGTAAACCGAGATTTAACAAAATCTGCTGTTGCAAGGGTCTTTCCGTTTTCTGCTACGCCACTTGGTGCCAATCTATTAGGGTCAATTACTGGGGGTGCGTTATCTGCCGATTCACGTTGCTCAAATCCAACATTTCCACATAATGCTCTATGGACTTCATCTCTATTTTTAAAGCGGGTGTACAATTTATCTAAATAAGCTTGGTCATATGATTTATTTTTCATGCCATATTCCTTATCGTTATAAGCGTAAAAATTTTCAGGTAGGTTTAGTAAAACACTTTTCAGCGGGAAGCAGCCATTTTAATTAGGCAGTGGCGATCTTGCAATCTTTCTCTTTGATTGATTGTCTCTAGTGTTCGGGACCGGGAGCGAAATATTCGTCATTCCCGCGCAGGCGGGAACCCATCCCATGGTGCAGCTGCAAAGATGGGTTCCCGCCTGCGCGGGAATGACAAACAAAATCGTTCCTGCTCCCGAATCATCCAGCAATAGACTTCCAGAGACTTAGCGCAAGGCTATAAAGCCTCAGGGCAGCGGAAGGCGTTTAGTATTCCTTGTAAAAAGGGATTAACTATACCGCTGGCGTATAGTTCATAGCTAGCGGTGCTGCTGTTGTTGCCAAAGGTTAGACGAAAGTGTTTGGGGTTGGCAGTGGGTTCCAGTTTTGACTTGTCGAGGATTCTGAACCAGGACCAGGGGCCAGTTTCGGTCATGACTATTTTTTTGCCCAAATCATCGGTAAATGTGAGTTCAGTATGGTTCGAGCCAGTTCCGGGCCAACTTAAAGAAATAATTTGTTCGTTATCTTTTTGGAAAGCGGCAATTTGACCTTCTAGATCGAGGGTGAAGCTTTGAACGCCAGCGCCTAGTTCTACTGGGACGATTGAAAAAGAGATGGCGGGTTGTCGACTTTCATCTGGGAAGAACATTTTTTGGATGAGCGCTGATCGGATAAACATTTCCAAGGTAGATTGGGGAATATTAATTCTTTGGCCATCGACATTTTTCCATTCCCAATATAAGCGACTACTATCAACAAAAGGTTGTAAATACGTTTTAAAGAAAGTATCCATTACGCCGTTATTGCCGAAAAAATTGCTAAAGTCAGACATTGAAATATCAACGGTGGAGTCTTTGAACAACGGATAGCGATTATTAAGCATTGCAGCGTATTGTGGATAGACCGTCGCGATCCAAATACGATTCAAATAAGCTTGAGTATTTTGCAAAATAATACGCCAACTTTCGGCAGCGATTGTTGTGTGCCAGGTGCGTAAGGGTTCGGGTAACATTCTTGCTTGTTGTAACAAAGTGGCAATGGCATCACCGCCATTTTGGTTTTCCATGCGATTTTTGGCGGCGTCATAAGAAATTTTTAGAGAATCTGCTGAAAGTGCAATTCGATTTAAATATTCACGAACAGCCAAGAGGACACTTTGATTCGTATTTTTAAGAACATCATTTGATAATGCATTTAAAGCAAGAAAACGAGTGCTAACTTGTTGGGTGAATTCTACAGAGTCCGATATTGGCTGCGTGTTATTTTTAATAGTATTAATTAATTGTACTAGCGGTGATTGGGGATTATTTAACAGATTAATGGCGCTAATGATTTGAGTAATATTTGAAAACTCATCCATCTTAATTTTAGCTAAAATGTTTGACCAGGTAACAGCATATTCATTGATATAAATTGCTTTCACTTCGCTAGCCAATTGATTAAGTGCAATATCCGAGAATGAAGGCTCTGCCTTTCTATCTAATACCCAGTTACCGTTGGTGATTTCCTGACAGGTTTTTTCAATTTCTGTGTAATAAACATTTCTGAAGTTTTTGATGTCATAAATTCCGGAAATTTCCCGTGGGATGTTGCTAAATAAATTGGCGGCTGCATCGGGTAGGATTTTGACTGATGAGCGTTGATATTGATTTTGCAGAATCGTTAAAACCAAGCGTGATTGTGGCATATTATTTAGCAGAGCTCGGGTGTTTTCGATAACTCTAAAATCCAAAGGAACTGCTTTAATGGGTTGGGACAACAAAGCAGTGAGATGGTTATTAAGAGCTGCTTGATTCGCATTTTTGACATTTTGATGCCAATAATTTTCAAACCAGGAAATGAAATATTTTTTATCTAAGTGGTCAGGGTAGCCTAACATAAGGTAAATTTTCAAACTTGAATAAAGTTGGTTACAATTTTCTTCTTTGATGTTGTCAAGTTGGCTTTCAATTGTTGTTTTCAAATAAGGTACAAATTGTGAACTAAGAAGTTTTAAGTAAATTTGTTCAGTTTTTTTGTGTAACTTTGAAGATTCATGAATTCCTACACGATTATACCAATGCTGTGGCGAAGCACTTAAAATACCTAATGTGCTCTGTAAAGTGTTGAGCTCTGCAAGTAAAGGAACTTCCGATTGTTCTTTGGTCGCTTGATATTTGCTGATGAGACCATGAGCTTCTGCAATGATAACTTGATTGTATTTATAACTATTCAGAATAAAAAATACGCATAGCACAGTCAGAACGATGGTAAACAAATTACCCCACGACTGCATCTGGTGAGTGGAATTATTATGATTATAAAACTGGGTCTCAGGAAAAATCACTCGTTTGAATAGCTCTTTTACAAAGTAAACTTTGGGGGGTAAGGCTCGATGAGAATTGTTAAGCGGTTGAACTTCGTAGGCGTTCATTAGGCTTTTAGAAAGGTTATCAATGGGAATATCTTTTTGTATCGAGCTTGTAAAAAAAATACCTCGAAGATTAACTTGGGTGCTGGGTAAAATGATATTGAGTAGCTTTGCAAGGGATCCTTTTAGGCATTCCATCTGTAATGGAAAGTTCTTAATTTTACCTATCTTATCCAGACTGTTTTCTTTTCCTAAGCGTGAAATAACTCGTTCGTTAAGGCGTGTTAGTAAGTTTGTGTATTCTTCATTAAATAATTCTGGTAGAGATTGAGGTTTTTTGGTGAGGGGGAAACTCATGCCAAAAATCTGATTACGTTCGTCGGGATTAAGATCTTCAAAAAATTCTGTGAAGCCATCGATCAAATCTGAGCGAGTAATAAGGAGATAGATAGGGAAGTCATTAAACTCCACCAATAAGTCTGTAATAATTTGCCCAAGTTTTAAAAGCTGATTGTGTTCTCGGGGATTGACGGTCAACTCTTGTAAATTAATTGTGACAATTACGCCATTAATTGGCTTGAAAGCACGATATTTTTTTAATAATTTGAAAAATCCTTGGAATAATTGTGTTGTGTTAGTTGCTGAGGTTTTATTATCACGTAAGTAATAGCCTCCAACGTCGATAAAAACAGCTTCATCTGCGAGTAGCCAATTGAAATTTTTAGTTGGGCTCGTAATCGACGGCGGCAAATTATCTAGGCCGCGAAGATTTAGGTCTGCTTTTGAAAGAATTGTGCTTTTGCCAGAATTAGTTGGGCCTAAAACTAAAAACCAAGGTTTTTTATAGCGATATAGAAAGCTCTTAAAAATATTCTGATATAAAGTTCGCAGCACATTTTTTATAGTCATTTGAAGCGTTTGTAATTCTTGATGGACTTCTTCAGAAAGCAAAATGTCGTTCGGAATTTGGGTTTTATCGATTCGTAAATATTCAATCACATAGCAAATGATAAATACTAAGATGCTTGCTAGGATTCGGTATTGTAGTGAGGCAAATGGCATCATTCCTGCAAAAGCAATGTATGGTCCAATTGACCAAAGTAAAAAAATAGAGAGTAGTGTAGTTAATTGAAATTTTTTATTTTGAATGATGTTACTAAACTGATTCATTAAAACCCTGCTCCTATATTTTCAGTCGAAGGAGCCATAGGCTTGTTTTTTAAGCCATTCAAATATTGAGTAATGGGTGCTGCTGTTTGGTGCAATCGTAGGTAACAACAGCTAAACAGAATTAGAAGTATTGTCGCCATGATTAAACTTACGATCCAGGGAGGAGGAAGTAAGTGCAGATAAGACTTCTTGCGTGTTTGTAAATAATTAAGAGGGGTTGGAGAGATATAAAAGCCTTTAGATAATTCTTCTTTGTAATAAGTTATGGTCGCAAAAAGGTTCTCAGTGATGGAATGTAATTCATTGAGTCCTCGGTCAATATTTCGATATTTGCCTTCGTAACCTAATTTCAAGCAGAGGTAAATGAGTTCCATGAGATCAATGTTTGTTTCTGGATCTTGTAGGGATCGATCCAGTATCAAAAAGAAGTGATCACTGTCCCATAAGTCCTTATGGAAAAACTCCACTAGACTATATTTCTTCCAATCAAGATCTGGCCAAAGCGTGATCGCGATCAGTTCGTCAAGTAAAGCGCAGAGCACATAACGTGCAGCAAGAATGAGTTGCGGTCGATAGCCAAAATTTTGGACTTTATTTTCAAACGCTTTAATTTCATGACAAATATTTTGATGCAAACCGGCAGCATCAGCTGGAACATTAATACGTCTTAATTTGGTCACTAGTGTTAAAAGAGGGTCAGCAGCATTGATGATGTTGTTTATGCCAATCGTGGATGAGAACGCTTTGGTCCGGTAGTAAGAAGAAGATAATGCTACGATTGAGTTGTTTGAGTGAAGCTCGTTGCTATGAATAGGCCGCTCGTCTAGTTCTAATAGAGAACTAGCCCAGGTCTTTATATCAACTTCATAGTTATCTCTATCCATTCACAACCTTGTTATATCTGCCCTAGCTGGCACCATTTATTTTATTGTTTATCGCTCGGTGACCAATATCTGTACGGTAGTAAATATTTTCCCATTTAATTGGAGACACCACTTCATAGGCACGACGCTGTGCTTCTTTGATGTTATCACCAAGCGCTGTGACACATAATACTCTGCCACCAGAGGTCACGACTTGGCCATTTTTTATTGCGGTCCCTGCATGGAATATCTTCCAATTATTGCCTGCTTCGTGGGTGAGTCCGTGAATGATGTCGCCTTTTCGATATTGGTCTGGGTACCCTCCGGCAGTCAGTACGACACCAAGTGCGAAGCGACTATCCCAATCAATATTTATCCGATTTAGCTTCTTTTCTAAAGCATGAAGGCACATCTCTACCAGATCTGATTTCAGGCGCATCATAATTGGTTGAGTTTCCGGATCACCTAGGCGGCAATTATACTCTAAAACCTTTGGGGTGCCATCCTTTGTCACCATTAACCCGGCATATAGGAAACCAAGATATCGATGTCCGAGCTTGGCCATACCTTGGACTGTAGGCTGCATAATTTCAGTCATAATACGATCTTCAAGGTCTGCGGTGATGTTATAAGCTGGTGAGAAGGCTCCCATCCCACCGGTGTTAGGGCCTACGTCACCATTATCGCGAGTTTTATGATCTTGGGAGCTTGCTAGGGGGATAATATGAGTGCCATCGACGATGGCAATAAAACTTGCTTCATCACCTTCTAAAAATTCTTCAATAATAATGCAGTGTCCTGCCTGACCAAAAACATTGCCAATCAGCATATCTTCTGCGGCTGTTATGGCTTCTTTTTTACTTTGCGCAATTACCACGCCTTTGCCCGCTGCTAAGCCATCGGCTTTGATCACCATTTTTGAATAAGACAAATTTTTGATGTACTCAACTGCTTCGTCAATGTCAGAAAAAGCAGAATAATTAGCGGTTGGAATTTTAAACCGCTGCATAAACTGCTTACTGAAATGCTTAGAAGATTCTAACTGCGCCGCCGCTTTACTTGGTCCGAAACAAAGTAGTTTTTCTTTAGAAAAAGCATCCACAATGCCAGCCGCTAAAGGTGCTTCCGGCCCGATAATAGTAAGACCGATTTGTTGTTGCTTCGCGAAATCGAGAAGATGTTTGATATCATTACTACTAATAGCAACGTTTTGCGTTTTAGCTTCTTGAGCGGTCCCAGCATTGCCTGGAGCCACAAAAATCTCGCTTACTTCTGGCGATTGCGCCACTTTCCAAGCAAGCGCATGTTCTCTGCCGCCGCTGCCAACTATTAGTATCTTCATGGGTCACCTTAATTTTTATTTCTCCCATTTGCAGGGAAGCTAGCTGCTTGTCATTCCCGCCTGCGCGGGAATGACACTAAACGTTAAACTTAATGCCGAAAATGCCTTTGGTGTGTAAACACCATCGCAATATTATACTCATTTGCTGCCGCAATAACTTCCTCATCTCGCATTGAGCCACCTGGTTGGATAATTGCGGTGATTCCTGCTTCTGCTGCTTGATCAATACCATCCCGAAAAGGGAAGAAAGCATCGGATGCTAAACATGCGCCTGCCAAGTCAAACCCTGCCTCTTGCGCTTTCTCTTTTGCGATTTTGGCACTAAAAACTCGTGACATTTGGCCTGCACCAATGCCGAGCGTCATGTTGTTCTTAGCATATACAATAGCGTTGGATTTAACAAAACGAACGACTTGCCAGGCAAATAATAAGTCTGCCATTTCGGTTTCACTTGGTGAGCGTTGGGTCATAACATCGATTTTAATAGGTGAAGGTAGGTTGTCACGTTCTTGGACTAGCAGGCCGCCATTGACACTTTTGAATTCTAAGCTGCGATTCAATGAAGCTGCTGCAGAGTGAGTCACTAGTATTCGCAGGTTAGGTTTTTGTACAGCTAGCTCTAAAGCTTCTGGACTTATTTCTGGCGCGATAATCACTTCTACAAATTGGTTGGTAATGATTCTTGCGAAGGTATCAGCGTGTAGCTTTTGATTAAACGCAATGATTCCTCCAAAAGCGGACATTGGATCGGCACTATAAGCTTTTTCATAGGCTTTAAGTGCATCAGCTGCTAATGCAACCGCGCAAGGATTTGCATGCTTAACGATAACGCAAGCGGGTTGTGAAAACTGTAACACACATTCTAAAGCTGAATCGGCATCGTTAATGTTGTTATAGGATAAAGGTTTGCCCTGCTGCTGGTCTGCGTTTCCGATTGCAGCGCTTGGTTCAGGAGTTTCAATCGAGTAAAAAGCTGCTTGCTGATGTGGATTTTCGCCATAGCGCAAAGCGCTTTTCTTTTGAAATTGCAGAGTCAAAGATGTCGGAAATGGATCTTTATCCTCTTGATTGCCAAGGTCAATACTTGAAAAGTAATTGCTAATCGCCGCGTCGTATTTGGCAACGTGAGAGAAAACTTTTTTAGCAAGTTGAAAGCGAGTCTCTAATTGGGTGTGCTCTTGTTCGGCAAGTTCCTTAAGTACTCTAGGGTAGTCATATTGGTCGACAACCACTGTGGTGAGCGCAAAATTTTTTGCGGCAGCACGAAGCAAGGTAGGGCCACCGATGTCGATGTTTTCAATGGCATCTTCGAAAGTACTATTGTTTGTGGCAATTGTTTTTTCAAAAGGGTACAGATTAACAACAACTAAACCAATTCTGGGAAAATCAAATGTTTTTAATACCGAATCATCGCAGTTACGTGCCAGGATGCCGGCATAAATCTTAGGATGCAGTGTTTTTACTCGGCCATCCATGAGCTCTTCGAAGCCGGTAAAATCTGCAATATCGATGACCGGGATTTGATTTTGTTTTAGTAGCGCAGCAGTGCCGCCTGTCGATAATAAGGTGATTTTTCTTTTATGAAGCTCAAGAGCGAATTCAACAATTCCTGTTTTGTCCGAAACACTGAGCAGTGCGTGAGTAATTGAGTCTGTCATTAATCATCAAGATGGTATTGTTTTAGTTTTTTTCGCAGCGTTCCTCGACTTAACCCTAGTAAAATAGCTGCCTGGCTTTGGTTATTTTTGGTTAAGCTCATCACGACTTCAAGTAGCGGTGCTTCGACTTGATTTAATACTAGCTCATAAAGATTGGCTGGATTTTGATCGTCCAAATGAGTTAGATAATCTTCGAGGGCTCTTTTTACTATATGTCGTAATGGTGGAGCAGAATTAGCAATCACTTCTTCTCTGCTTTCAAGAACTGCGTGTTCGGTGCTGTTCATGTTTTTTCCTTAATTGATCTGGGAAGAAATGAAATAGGGCTTAAGTCGCGAAGCATTATAGCATTGCAAATTGGCTTCTCAAGTCATTTTGTGGCGCTCATTGTCATTCACGCGAGGCGGGAATCCATTTTAGGTGCGGCTGGAGGGGTGGGTTCCCGCTTTCGCGGGAATGACGAGGGAATCGCGGGAATGACAATTAAAACAATTTCTGAGATCATAGCCAGCCTCTTGTTTAGGAAACATCCTTGAAAAAATCACGAAGCTTAAGAACAATCGGTGAACTGGCGCAAGCGCAGCTAATTGCTGCGGAAGATGTTTTGCCTCTAGAAAAAGTCGCCGCGGCCTTCAATGTGACCATAACGCCTGCGATCACAACGCTTTTAAAAGATTCTCCTCAAGATAGTGCTATCCATAAGCAATTTTTGCCACAGATCGCTGAGCTTGAGCATGCTCCAGAAGAGTTAGTTGATCCCATTGGCGATAATCAATTTGAGAAAGTTAAAGGGCTTGTGCATCGCTATCCAGATCGTTGTTTGCTCAAGGTAGCTAATGTTTGTCCTATTTATTGTCGTTTTTGCTTTAGAAAAGAAATGATTGGTGCGGGCAGTGATGCTATGTCTTCCGACGATCTAGCAGCAGCCTACGAATATATCCGCGAACATCCGGATATCTGGGAGGTTATTCTGACCGGTGGTGATCCTTTGATTTTAAAACCCTCGCACCTCAAACGCATACTCGAGCAATTAGTTGCGATACCTCATGTTGAAGTGTTGCGAATTCACAGTCGCTTACCGATTGTGTCCCCTGAAAAGGTATCGCAAGAGCTTCTCGATGCGTTAGCTATCGATAAAGCTCTTTATATAGTGGTGCATGTTAATCATCCCGATGAATTAACGTCAGATGTCATAAAAAGTTGTGCTTCGATAACGGCTAAGGGTATTCCATTGCTGAGTCAGTCGGTCCTGTTAAAAGGAGTTAATGCCGATCCGGACATCCTCAAATCTTTGTTCAGAAAACTAGTTGCAAATAGAATTAAGCCTTACTACTTGCACCATCCAGATCTCGTCCGGGGAACCAGTCACTTTCGTCTGAATATTTCGGAAGGACAAGAAATAATGCGGCAATTGCAGGGTCATTTATCCGGACTGTGTCAGCCAACTTACGTTGTCGATATTCCTGGTGGTGGTGGCAAAGTGCCGCTTGGTCCTTGCTATGCGCATCAAAGTGAGGAGGGTTGGAGATTGGAAAATTACTTGGGTGAGATTAGCAATTACAATTTTTCAAAATCAATACGAACCCAATCTTCTTGATGTTCTAGGTGCTTCATTTTGAACCAGGGTTGATATGCCTCAATCACGTCCTGACTTTGTTCTTGTAGAATACCAGAAAGCACTAATTGCCCCTTTGCTTTAATAAACGTTGCAAATACGTTAGCTAATTGAATAAGTGGATTGGCTAGAATATTGGCTATCAACACGTCAACTGCTTGGGTATTGGTGAGGTCTTGCGGAAAGTAGGTGCTAATCTGTTTTTGGTCAATACCGTTACGAACGGCGTTTTCTTGAGTAGCATGAATTGCTTGAGGATCGTGATCGACAGCTAATACTTTTGCAGCACCTAGTTTTATCGCTGCAATGCTCAAGATGCCGGAACCACAACCATAATCCATCACCACTTCATCGCCTTGAATATGTTGATCTAACCAGCGAAGGCACATTGCTGTCGTTGGATGCTTGCCAGTTCCAAACGCAAGCCCTGGGTCTAAGACAACTTCTGTAGCTCCATGCGTCTCGCTATGATAACTAGGAATAATTCGCAGGCGTTCGCCAAACTCCATAGGCGCGAAATCTTGCATCCATGTTCGTTCCCATTGCTGTTCTGCTAGATGCTTAATTTCATAATGGATGTTAGGAAACTGATCCAAAATTAGCGCGAGAATTTTCTTGAGATCAGTTTGGGCATCAAATAACCCAGTGGCAATAACTTCATCCCAAACAGGTGGGGCATCGTTAATATCTGGCTCATAGATGGGTTGGTCGCCCGCATCTTGTAGGGTGACGGCAAGAGCATTATTGTTCTCCAAGATACTGCTAACCAATTCTGCTGTTTCTGAATTGATCTTAAGTTTGAGCTCGAGCCAGGCCATGTTATTTTGCAATGCCTAATTTCTTTTCTAAATAGTGAATGTTGTTGCCACCCCTGATGAATTCTGGATCGTTTAACACATTTTGATGAAGAGCAATATTCGTTTTAATGCCTTCAATAATCATTTCATCCAAGGCGTTGTTCATTCTTGCGATTGCAACTTCACGGGTTTCGCCGTAGGCGATGACTTTACCAATCATGGAATCATAGTAAGGCGGGACACGATAATTATTATAAATATGAGTATCAACCCGTATACCAGGTCCTCCTGGTGCATGATATAAAGTAATCGTTCCAGGGGAGGGTAAAAAGGACTTTGGATCCTCTGCGTTGATACGGCATTCAATTGCATGGCCTTTAAAAACAATATCTTTTTGCTGATAGCGAAGTGGTTCTCCTGCCGCAATAAGAATCTGCTCTTTGACTAAATCAATGCCGGTGATCATCTCAGTGACCGGATGTTCAACTTGAATGCGAGTATTCATTTCAATGAAATAAAACTCACCATCCTGATAAAGAAATTCAAATGTTCCGGCGCCTCGATAGCTAAGTTCTTTACAGGCAGTTACGCACCGCTCACCTATTTTTCTCCGTTGCTCTTCGGTGATGCCTGGAGCAGGTGCTTCCTCAATGACTTTTTGATGGCGTCGTTGGGTAGAGCAGTCACGTTCTCCAAGGTGGATAGCGTTTCCTTTGCCATCTCCTAGTACTTGAATCTCTATGTGTCTTGGATGATCCAAGAACTTTTCCATATAAACGTGCGAATTACCAAAGGCTGCTTCCGCTTCAGTACGGGTCATTGCGATGGCATTGATTAAATCGCTTTCATCACGTACTACTCGCATACCTCTGCCGCCACCACCACCAGCTGCTTTGATAATGACTGGTAAACCAATCTTTCTGGCTATTTCAATATTGACTTCACCATCATGTCCTAACGCACCATTGGAACCTGGCACGCAAGGAATGCCAGCGGCACGCATGGCATTAATTGCCGATACCTTGTCGCCCATCTGTCTAATTGCGGCAGCTGTTGGCCCAATAAAAATAAAACCACTTTCTTCAACGGCCTCAGCAAAATCGGCATTTTCAGCTAAAAAACCATAGCCTGGATGGATTGCATCAACATCGGTAATTTCAGCAGCGCTAATCACCGCCGGGATATTCAAATAACTATCCGTCGAGTTCGAAGGACCAATGCAAACTGCTTCGTCGGCGAGTCCAACATGTTTTAAGTTTTCATCTGCTTTAGAATAAACGGCTACGGTTTTAATGCCGAGTTCTTTGCAGGCGCGTAGAATGCGAAGAGCGATCTCCCCGCGATTAGCAATGAGGATTTTCTTTACCATAGCGTCTACTCTTCGATAATAAAGAGTGGTTGGTCGTATTCGACAGGCTGTTCGTTTTCGACAAGACGAGCGCTGATAACGCCAGACTTATCAGCTTCGATTTGGTTGAACATTTTCATGGCTTCAATGAGGCATAGTACGTGTCCGGCTTCAACACGTTGTCCAAGTTCGACAAACGGCTTAGCTCCGGGTGTCGGTGCAATGTATACCGTACCCACCATTGGCGAATTGACACTATGTCCTTTCTGTTCAAATTTTTCTTGAGCGACTGGCGTCTCGCTTGGTGCGGTAGCTTGAGCTTGCAGTTGAGCTTGTGGAGCGCCGATATGATGATGCGTTATTGATGCAGGACCGGCTGGTGGTTGACCGCCGCTTGGATAGCGACTGACTCGAATCGATTTTTCACCTTCCTGAATTTCAATTTCTCCGATCCCGGTATCTTCGACTAACTCTATTAATTTTTTTACTGTTCTGATATCCATCGGTTAAGATTACTCCGTTGCTGATAGGTAATGATGGGCCTCTTCCAGGGCTAATAAATAACTTCGATCCCCAAAACCACTAATGACGCCTAAGGCAATATCAGAGAAATAGGAATGGTGACGAAAAGGCTCACGTTTAAAAATATTGCTCAAATGAACTTCGATAAATGGCACTCCTACCGCTAATAGAGCATCCCGTAAAGCAATGCTGTAATGAGTAAAGGCGGCTGGATTAATGATAATGAACGCTATTTGGTCGGAAGGAGCTTGTTGTATTTTTTCGATCAGTTCTTGTTCGCTATTACTCTGGAAACAAAATAACTGATGACCTAGTTTTTTACCTTCCTGTACTAAACAATTATTGATACTATCCAGGGTTTTCGAGCCGTACACGGTAGGTTCTCGCGATCCCAGCAGATTCAAATTTGGTCCATGTATAATCAAGATTTTTGCCATAGAGCGGGATTTTAGCCTTAATGCTTTGTGGTTGTCTAGTTTTAGTGAGTTCAAAGCATTTTGAG
This sequence comes from Coxiellaceae bacterium UBA6002, assembly GCA_002429595.1. Classification (GTDB taxonomy): domain Bacteria; phylum Pseudomonadota; class Gammaproteobacteria; order UBA6002; family UBA6002; genus UBA6002. The sequence goes on along the minus strand of DJAM01000022.1, from coordinate 14,551 downwards.
GCGTTTCGCTGCTTTTCTTATTCGTTCCCGCTCCCGTTCCTCTTCCCGAATCCATATAGAGCCACTTGGATAGAAAGCGTCGTCCGGAACAGAGTCTTTAGTGGTCTATAAGTTCGGAAAGAGGAACGGGAGCGGGAACGATTAAAATAAAATATCAAGGATGATCTTTTATTAAGATTACCAAATCATATAACTCTCGATCATCAGGCGTCTCACTCCCAATAAACCAGTTATACAACTGCGGATCAGTACATTCCACTAATCGCGCAAATGCTTGCTGTTGAGAGATAGTTAGAGAAGCAAAGTGCCGGTCAAAGAACGGTTGCAAGATGGCGTCCAGTTCGAGCATGCCTCGACGACAACGCCATCTTAATTTAGCAGGATTGAGCTCCATTTAATGATCCAAAGATTTATCAAATGATTCCCGTAATGTCAATGAGAGCAATAAGCCAAGAACAATAGCAATTGGAACCACGCTTAAGGCAAACTGATAAGTCTTCACATCATAAACGCGAATGCCATCAGCCATTTTACCTAGCCAGTGAAGATCTAACATTTTACCGACTAAGGGCTGGAAGGCTAAACCACTAAACATGACGAGTAAATTCACAAAGGATACCGCAGCGCCAGAAACATGTCTGGGGCTGGTTTCTCGTCCTACCGCAAAGCAAACCACTTCAATACTACTAAACACTCCAAATAAAAATAATAAAGTTTTTACGACGTAAAGTGGCATTGTTGGCACGTAGATCACCCAGATAATTGCGAATCCCGATAATATGCAACCTAATAAAAGCGGGAGACGACGTTTTTGCATTTTATCAGATATCCATCCCATCAAAGGAGCACCAACTAACCAGCCTAGAAAGACAAATGAGTTGGTAAATGCTGCTTCGCTCGCAGAAAGATTATAAGCAGCTTTTAAAAATGGAATGCCCCAGAGTTCTGCGAACACGGTTAATGACATATATAAAATACAACCAATAAATCCTGCCAACCAGACTTGACCGTTGGATAGAATCGTCAGCAGACCTGAGAAAGTTTCTTTATACGATGTTTTTGCTGAACTTTGAATAGTTGATTTTTTATCGCGAATGACTAGCCAAATTATCGGAAGTAAAATTGCACCTAAAATCGTGCTGGTATAAATAGTTGCTTTCCATCCAATGGTAGCGACCAGATGAGTTAAACCAATATCGCCTACCATACCACCAATCATGCCCAACGCAGTGACTAATCCAGCGAACAGAGCAAATCTATCGAGTGGCAGCCAAATAGAGGCGAGTTTTAAAGCGCTGACAAAAGCAAAAGCACTGCCGAAACCGATGAGGAAACGACCTACCGAGGCAAGGTAAATGTTGTCTGCTATCCCGAAAAACAAGCTGCCTAATGTGCAAACAAACACCGCAAAGCTCAAAATATAACGCGGACCATATAGATCCGTCATGACTCCCACTACAGCCTGCATCGGTGTATAAGCCAAATAATACAGACTCACAATCGCACTAAATCGATCAGCCGAAATGTGATACTGACGCATTAACTCCGGCACCATGACACTAGGCTGGATCCGAAGTAAATATTCGTAACAATAAAATACCGCACCTAAGCCACAAATTATCCAACCAATCGTGGCAGTTTTTGATCGATCGACGGACGCAAGTTCTCTAGCTTTATCCAAGGTAACCTCTTTACTAATCGATGATGAGTTGAGACGTTCTGTCTCTTAGGGACGGAAGCCAAGCTTATCACTTCGAAGTCATAATTGGAATCGTTCTTTGATGTAATGCTAAGCGTTGAGCTGCATAACTGTCATTCCTGCTTAGCTGGATGACAGTTATGCGGAAGTCATCTAACCAACACCACTCCAATGACGCTCTTGCAAAATACGAATGGTGCTCATTAAAGATTTTTCCTGTGCTACGAGCAACACTATAAGATGGAATAACAAATCGGCTGATTCACTTTCTAGTGCTTCCCCAAATGGAGCTATCGCAGCCAACGCCACTTCAACACCCTCCTCACCCACTTTTTGTGCCACTCGATTTATACCCTGGCCCAAAAGAGTAGCCACATAGCTTGTCTGGCGAGGCTGTATTTTGCGGCTTATTATCACTTCTTCCAGTTGGGTTAAAAAGCCAAGTGTAAAGGACGGACTATTAAAGCAGCTTGGCGTGTTAAAGTGGCAGGTTGGACCCGTAGGTTTGACCAATATTAACAGACTGTCTTTATCACAATCTGTACTCATAGCAACCAACTTTAAAACATTCCCGGATTTTTCTCCCTTGCGCCATAAACATTGGCGACGACGACTATAAAAAACGACTTCTTTTAACGCTAACGTTGTGCTCAAGCTTTCCGGATTCATAAATCCAAGCATTAATACTTTGCCACTGTCAGCATCTTGAATGATGGCAGGGATAATGCCCGACATTTTATCCCAGTCTAAAATTGTCGAATCAACCACAACGCACCTCGATGCCTTTTTTATTAAGAAAAGTTTTCAGCTCGGAAATTTCAATTACTTTTTGATGGAAAACGCTAGCAGCTAGTGCTCCTGCTACCCTGGTGGTTTCAAAAAGATCACTAAAATGCTCCTTAGTGCCCGCACCACCCGAAGCAATTAGCGGTATCGGCAAACGTTTTCGAAAATAATCAAGTTGGTGCAAGTCATATCCTTGTCGTCTGCCATCTTGGTTCATGCAGTTAAGAACAACTTCTCCGGCACCACGCGCTACGACTTCCTCTAACCAATCTTTGGTTCGGTAATTCGACCTGTGCATTTTTTCAGGAACCCCAGTATATTGGTAAACAAAATAGTTGCCCCCAAGTTGACAACTGTCCACCCCTATAACTACGCACTGACTTCCAAATTCATTAACTAAATCCGAAATGAACTTAGGATTCTCCAAGGCAGGTGAATTGATCGAAATTTTATCGGCTCCCAAAGTTAAAATCCGTTCGGCGTCCTGCAGTGACCGAATGCCACCCGCCACACAAAATGGAATATCAATTTGTTCAGCAATTTTTTTAATCCAGTTGCTATTGGCACAGCGTTGTTCACAACTTGCAGTGATATCATAAAAAACTAATTCGTCTGCACCACTTAAGTTGTAATAATTTGCTAAGCTCAAAATGTCGCCAACAATTTTGTGATCTTTAAACGTGACACCTTTTACTACAACATTATTCTTAACATCCAGACATGGAATAATACGCTTTGCTACCATGGCATTTCTGCCAAATTAATTTTGTTTTCATAAATCGCTTTACCAACAATAATACCTTCAACGTGATTTAGTTTAGCGCAATTGTAAATATCATTGATCGATCGAATTCCTCCTGATATCAAACAAGATACATCGGGAAATTGCTGTTGCCATTGTTCATACAACGCTATATTAGGACCTTCTAATAAGCCATCTGAACTTATATCGGTACAAAGATAATGTTTGGCATATGGAGAATAGAATCGTAATAACTGCCACAAAGATAAGTTTGAATTAGTTTGCCAACCGGATGTTGCAATAAAAGGAATATCGCCAATGAATCGAACATCAAAGGCCAACACAATTTTATCGCACCCGTATTCTTGCAGCCACTTAACAACTTGTTCCGGATTAGTGGTCGTTAATGTCCCAATTACGACACGATCAGCACCAGAATTAAGCAGCTGCTCAATAATAGTTTGATTTTTAACGCCGCCACCAACTTGTATTCGTAGATCAGATATCGCCAAGATTTTCTTAATAAGTGTTAACTGCTGCAAACTACCCTGCTTCGCTCCATCTAAATCGACCAGGTGTAAATAGTGACTACCCTGTTGCACAAATTCCTTAGCTATGTTCACAGGCGAATCGGAATATATTTTTTTACTATTAAAGCAGCCTTGATTTAAACGAACGCATTTACCAGACATCAAATCGATTGCAGGATAAATTCTCATGGTAACCTCAAAAAATTAGCAAGTAATGTCTGCCCTACTCGGCCAGATTTCTCGGGATGAAACTGCATCCCGTAGTAATTGTTTTTGTTAACCATGGCACTAAAGAGGTGACCGTAATTCACACTTGCTATCGTTTCTGGTGATAACGATACATAATAGCTATGAACAAAATAGTAATAGCCATCTATAAACATTGTTGTGAAAACATTACTTTTGGCAGCGCTAACAAAATTCCAGCCCGTGTGCGGCACAGGGTATTCATTTGTTGAACGAAATTTCTTAACTTGTCCTCGAATGATGTCGAGACAAGCAACATCATTTTCTTCTGAGTAGCTATAAAGTAATTGCATTCCCAAACAAATCCCGAGGACTGGCTGACGCAGATTTTGCAAAACCTCGATTAAGTTAGCCCTCTTTAATTTCTCCATTGCTGTCTTTGCTGAACCAACGCCAGGTAGAATAACTTTATCTGCGGCAATAATGACATCTGGGTCATCTGTGACAATAAAGTTACATGGCAATTTCAACAAAGCATTACTGATTGATGCTAAATTATTACCACAACATTTAACTACTGCGACATTCATATCACCCCCTTGGTAGAAGGGATTTTGTTAGAAACTTTCGCAATAGCTATACGTAAACATCTACCTACACCTTTAAATATCGCTTCAATCATGTGATGACAATTTTCACCGCTGACGCTGATCTGAAGACTAGCGCCAAGATGATCAGTTAACGATTTAAAAAAATGAGGCACCATCTCAGTCGCAAAATTCTGGATTGATTCGCGCTTAAATGTACCATTAAAAACAAGGTAACAACGTCCACATAGATCTAACGCAATATTTGCTTGAGCTTCATCCATTGGTAGAACAAAACCATAGCGAGCGACACCAATCTTATCTCCCAAGGCACGTTTGATGGTTTGACCAAGCACTATTGCGCAGTCTTCAACAGAGTGATGCTCATCGACAATTAAATCGCCGGTGACAAATAGTTCTAGATAAATCCCTGCATGCTTGGCAAACTGTTCTAACAAGTGATTAAAAAATGGTAATCCCGTATCAATTTTACTAGGTAGCTCTTCATCTAGATTTACCAAACACCTTACATAGGTTTCAGTCGTCCTACGTTCGTTAAATGCCGTTCGAGGCTGTAGGATAATTTTATTTTTGACGCCCTCCCAAGAATCATCATCTTGACTTATTTTGAAGCTTTTCAGACCCATATTTTTTGCCAAGAGTAAATCTGTTTCCCGATCACCGATGACATAGGAATTTTCTCGATCCCAATCGTTTCGTTGTAAGTATTCCAACAATAAACCCGGCTGTGGTTTTCGACAAAAACATTTAGCCTCTTCATCATGGGGACAAATACGGACATCTTCAAACATGATTCCCTGAGTAGCGAGCGTTTGGATGAGAAAGTTTTGTACAGTAGTAAAATTTTCTAGACGATACTGTTCACTTCCGAGTGAGTCTTGATTAGTCACCATCACGAGCGAAAAAGAATGTTGCACTAAGGAATACAAAGCGGGAACGACTTTTGGTAACAACACAATTTGTTCTAAGTTATCAATTTGTTTATTTTCTGGCTCTCTAATCAAAGTGCCATCACGATCAATAAATAAATATTTTTTCATTTATGTCTCTCCTGATAAAAACTTTGAAACACAGATACTAGCAAATCGTTATCCTCTGGCTTGCCAATAGAGATACGTAAACAATTTTTAAGATAAGTGTTGCCAATGAAGTCACGTAACAAGATATTGTTCGCATGGCAATAATTGAATAACTCTTTTGCGTAGGGCGAAACAATTAAAATAAAGTTAGCCTGACTAGGCCAGATATAAGAAAATAGCTTCGGCATTGCTTGCAAGGCGTGACTCAGGCGCTCTCGCTCCAAAGTTATCTGGGTTATATTTGATTTGATTGCCTGCAGCTGTTTCGGTGCAAAAGACATTTTTGCGACCAAGATACTCAAACTATTCATTAAATAAGGAGCAGCAATTTTACTAATTTGCTTTTGAATAGCACTGGCAGCACAAAGAATTCCGCAACGAATTCCTGCTAAACCAAAACTCTTCGAAAGGGTTCTCAAAACAATAAGATTGGGAAATGTGGCTAATAAACTCAATGCCGAAGTTGCAGTAGAAAAATCAATATACGCTTCATCAACCACAATGATACTGTTAGTATATATCTTGGCACAATTTATAATTTGCCGTAATGAGACAACGGTTCCAGTGGGATTGTTAGGCGAACAGATAAAAATCACTTTGGCAGCTGCTGCATTCACTGTGAGGCTTTCTATGTCAATCTCACCATTGGTCAGTAGCGGCACACAAATTACTTCAATACCATTGATTAAGGCATAATTCTCATACATCGCAAATGTTGGCGGCATGATCAGCACTCTATCTTTATAGGGTCTACAAAACAAACGTATAAGTAAATCAATTGCCTCATCTGATCCTCGAGTCAATAAGATATTCTCAGCTGGCAGTTGATAATAATTCGCCATGAGCTTGACCAACTTTTGTAGCTCTTTGCCCGGATATCGATTTAACTGCACTTCATCATGAAGTGCTAAACCAGGCCAAGGATTTTCATTTTTATTGAGCGCTAGAGACGCTCCACTAGTCTTTGTTTGATACTGGTCCATGGCTACAATTTCAGGTCGCATTAAATTTAAAACCATCGTACTTACCTCACTCTCAAATTAACTGCGTTAGCATGTGCATCGAGCTGCTCAAGCTCCGCCAAAATAGCTGCAACTGGCGCAATTTGTTTACATGCTTTTTTGCTGACGCTTTGAATGGGGATTTGCTTAATGAAATCGTAAACGCCTAAAGCACTTTGCGATTTAGCATAACCGTAAGTGGGCAAAACGTGATTATTCCCAATGACATAATCACCCATCGCTTGTGCGGTCCATGGACCTAAAAACACTGCACCGGCATTTTCTATGAGATCTAACCATCGCTTCGGATTTTTAACTTGGATGCTTAAATGTTCGGGAGCATAAGTATTACTTACTTCAAAGGCAGTTGTTAAATCTTCGACTACAATTATTTTACTGGTTTGCAAAGCCTTCTTCATTGGTTCTTGGCGACGTAGCATGACTAACTGTAATCCAATCTGTCGAGTTACCTCTGCAGCTAATTTTTCAGAATCAGTTACCAAAAAAACTTGGGTATCGGAACCATGCTCTGTTTGCGCCAATAAATCTGCAGCAATAAAGGTCGGATTCGCATACTTATCTGCAATAATAAGCAATTCAGAAGGGCCAGCAGGTAAATCACAATTTGCCGCGCAGGGATCGCAAAGCACAGCTAATTTAGCTGCGGTAACCCAAGCATTGCCAGGTCCAAAAATCTTATCAACTTTAGGTATCGTTTCAGTACCATAAGCCATCGCCGCAATAGCCTGAGCACCACCCAGCTTGTATATCGTTTCAATGCCGCACAACTTAGCTGCAAACAATATATGCTCGTCAACAGTCCCATCAGCTTTTGGAGGGGTGCAAATTATTTTTTCTGAGCACCCTGCAATTAACGCTGGCACACCTAGCATCAATACAGTCGAAGGTAAAGGCGCTACACCTCCTGGTACATATAACCCAATTTTCTTGATAGGTTTATAATGTTTTTGAGTTACTACACCTTCTGAAAGTGTTCTTTTTCGATTGTTTGGCAATTGTTCTTTGTGAAATCGATATATCCGATCAAAAGCAAATTCGATGGCAGCGACACGCTCTTTCCTTAATTTAGATTTTGAAGATTCAAGTTCTAGCGAAGTGATTTTGAAATCGGTAATTGCTATTCGATCAAAGAGTTTAGTGAAATGTGTTAGAGCCTGATCTCTATTTTTTTTTACTTCATTAATGATGGCAAACACTTCATTGTATATTTTTTGCTCTTTAAAAGTTGGTCTTTGTAAAACTGTCTGTTGCTCTACAGTTGTTAACGTATTCCAAATTATTCTATCCATTTACTTCACTCCTTGTCCTAATAAGGAATCTAAAATCAACTGCTTTTGACTACACAAAGTTGACGCTTTAAATAGAATAGCTTCACTATTAAGAAGACAACAAACCTCACGCAAATCGTGTTCAGCCAAGGTCTTGCCCGTAGCGACTAAATCACAAACGAGATCTGCTAATTTTAATTTTGGCGCAATTTCGACAGAGCCAGATAAATAAACTATTTCAGCATTGATACAATTTTCTACGAGAAATTTCTTAAGAAGGTAGGGATAGGAAGTAGCTATTTTTTTGCCATTGAGATCAGTCAAATTCTCAAAACTAAAGTTATTCGGCACCGCAAAGCTCAAGCGGCAAGCACCAAAACCCAAGGTCCTGATAATTTCAAAATTTTTCACCTTCGATGCGACGTTGCTTTCGTAAGCAATTTTTCGTTCTAAAAAAACATTTTTACCAACGATTCCGACATCGCATATCTGCTCTGCCACTAACCGTGGGATGTCATCATCTCGTACACAAACAAGATCTACTTTTGAATTTTTTTGACGATCGTAAAGTTTACAATCAGGATTAATGGGTAAACCACACTCACCTAGAAATTGCAGAGAATCACTGTTTAGTCGCCCACTTTTTTGTATGGCGACTGTCAAATACTTTTTGCCGGCCATTTTCTTTACTCAATACTCTTTTTAGAACCAAGTTATAGCCGCCTGTTCCGTATTTTAATGATCTTGCTACTCGACCGATCGTCGTTACACTGACACCTGTCATGTCATGTATTTTTCGATACGGTAGATTCTGAGTTAGAGGGACCAATACTTGCCATCTATCGGACATATCCTGTAACTCAGCTGGAGTACAAAGATCATTAAAAAACTGGGCGGCCTCCGCTTCATTTTTCAAAGTCAAAATAGCTCTATATAAAGCTAAATGCTCTCCCTCCGTTGCTTGCGCTTTATGCATGATTAGTTCCTCATTGTTGTAATGTAATAGCATACTACTACAATAGCACAAATGATGCAAGTAACTATGGTCTTTAAAAAAGAATTGGTGGCAGCTAAGCACATGAAATATCAGGCTGGATGACCTACATTTATAGGAAGTTTGCCAAAAAAAAATTAAAGCACACAGGAACAAACTCTAAACAACGAAGATTAAAGGAATGGTAAATGACACAAGGTTTTTTTATATTTGGACCAATTCCTTCGGATGCTATCCAAGGTACCTATGATTTTAGCTTAGTGGCCTTATCGTATCTCATTGCAGTGCTTGCTTCTTATGTAGCGTTAGATTTAGCTGGTCGTGTGCGGGTTGAAAAAAAACCCCTCTTCTGGTTATTAGGTGGAGCTTTTGCAATGGGCGCAGGCATTTGGGCAATGCATTTTATAGGAATGCTCGCCTTCATCATGCCAATGACAATGCAATATAACCTTTTTTGGACAGTTTTGTCCTTATTAGTTGCGATATTAGCTTCTGGTTTAGCATTAGATTTATTGAAATCAAAACATTTCACCCGAACTGCCTTGATCTATGGCGGCATCCTGATCGGTGTTGCGATTGTGACCATGCATTATCTCGGTATGCAGGGGATGGAAGGACATGTTCGAATTCGATATTTGCCAGGTTTATTTTTGCTATCTATAGGGATAGCAATTGTTGCTGCAATGGCAGCTCTTTGGTTAGCTAACCAAAGCTCCCAAGGCACTAACCGCATGCAAATAGCCTTTAAAACGATAAGTGCGTTAGTGATGGGTGCGGCGATTTGTGGCATGCATTACACCGGAATGGCCGCAGCCATTTTTACTCCATTGCCACACATGATGATGACCGAAACTAGCTTAATACCTTCTACCTTGGCATTTTCAATTGCAGGGATTGTTGGTGGTATATTGTTAATTGCGCTAGTTGCCTCAGCTTTTAAACAGAGCCTGATGAGTGCAGTTCAGAATGAAAAAAATTTCCTTAATGCGATTCTAGACAATATGGATAACGGTATTATTGCTTGCGATTCAAAAGGAAAAATTATTTTAATCAATCACAGTTTACAGAAAAAATACAATTTAAAAAAATTACCCCAATATGCCAAAGACCTTTCAAATTATTTAGATTTTCGAACTTTGGAAGAAGATCATAAAAATGTTAACGAATATAACCCTCTACTTAGAGCATTAACTAAGCCTATTCGCTCTAGCCACTTCAAACTCAAAACGCCCTATAATGGAGCACGACAGGTTGTGATCAATGGACAGCCGATTAGCAATGCCGCGGGCAAGAAATTAGGGGCAGTTATTGTGATACACGATATCACAGAGCGCGCTCGCATGGAACAAATGAAAAATGAATTTATTTCGACTGTAAGTCATGAGCTTCGCACTCCGTTAACCTCAATTAGAGGGTCATTAGGTCTAATTTTGGGAGGCGCAGTAGGTGAACCCAATGATAAAACTCAAAACCTGATACAAATTGCTCATAGCAATTGCGAGCGGTTGATTCGATTGATAAATGACATATTAGATATCGAAAAAATCGAAGCAGGTAAAATGACTTTTAATATGCAGCCCACTTCGCTTACAGAAGTGATTAACCATGCAATCGAAATAAACCAAGGTCTTAGCGAAAAAACTCAAATAGCAATCAAACTTCAAGGGAAGATTCCTGATGTACAAGTTAACATCGATCAAGATAGGTTGACCCAAGTAATCACCAATCTAATCTCTAATGCCGTAAAATTCTCACCACCAGAGAGCTCCGTCGATATTGAAGTCAAAATGCAAGATCAACAAATTGAAATTTCAGTTTCAGATCGGGGCAAAGGTATACCAGAAGAATTTAAATCTCATATGTTTGGGAAATTCGCGCAAGCAGACTCTTCTTCAATGCGCAAACAAGGGGGAACAGGACTAGGATTAAGTATTAGCAAGGCGATAATTGAAAAAATGGGAGGCACCATCAATTTCACTACGCAACAAAATGTAGGAACAACGTTCTATTTCACTCTTCCCATCTGGCATGAAACGCTTAACGTTACTAGAAAAGTAAAAGTTGCTCCAAGGATTCTAATTTGCGAGGATGATCGTGACATTGCCAGCCTTTTAGATATTATCTTAACTAATAATGGTTTTAATGTTGACACAGCTTATACGCTTTCAGAAGCAAAAGAAAAGTTAGCGAATAAAAACTATGACGCGCTAACGTTAGATTTAATTTTTCCGGATGGTGACGGAATATCATTAGTGCAGTCACTTCGCAAGGATAACAAATTTGACAAACTCCCTATCATCATTATTTCAGGCAAGATAGGAAATAAAAAGAAATTGCTAAATGGAGATGCCATCAATATTATTGATTGGCTCTACAAACCTGTCGATGCAAAACAACTTAATAGCGCAATTCAAAATATCAAACAAAAACTCAAACCAAAAAAACCTTATCTTTTGCATATTGAAGATGACTCTGATCTTTCAAAGGTCATAGCAAAAATGCTGCACGATGAAGTTGAAATGAAATCAGCCAGCACCTTGCATGAAGCAAAAAAGTTTTTAGACTCAGAAAAATTCGATATAGTTTTGTTAGATTTAATTTTGCCAGATGGCTCAGGTACAGAGTTATTACCATTTTTATGTCGACAACATATTCCCGTTATTGTGTTTTCAGCATTCGAGCTACCAAATGATTATATAAAATATGTCACTTCCGCTTTAACAAAATCTAGGACCACCGACTATGATCTCCTAAATGCCATCAAAGCAGCAATCAATAAAATAGGAGATACACATGTCGAAGCTTAAACGAATTCTGTATGTGGAAGATGAACCAGATATCCAAACAGTTGCTCTTTTAGCGCTCAAAGATATTGGAAAGTTCACCGTCAAATGCTGCAGCTCCGGTCAAGAAGCCTTAAAAGAAGCTGAAGCTTTTTCTCCGGATTTACTTTTACTCGATGTAATGATGCCTGGCATGGACGGTCCAACAACCTTACAAGCTTTACGAAAGATAGATTCACTAGCCCATATACCTGTTATTTTTATGACTGCGAAAGCGCAAACCAATGAAATTGCACAGTATCGTAAAATGGGTGTGTTAGATGTGATCACCAAACCTTTTGACCCAATGTCTTTGCCAGAAACTTTACAAGAATGTTGGAAACGAAAAAGTGACAAATAACATTCATGCAAGAATACAAGAATTAACCGTTGAGTATACCAAAAAGCTACCCACAAAGATTAATACTATCCAGAAATACTGGCTAAAACTTAAGACAGATTGGAATGATGACACTTGGGATGATCTTTATCGCGAAGCTCATAATCTTACTGGTTCTGCAGGAACATATGGCTTTCAACAGCTTAGTAAAAGTGCACGAACATTAGTCGAACTATTAAAAAAACACAAAAACAGATATCCCGATGCTCGACAGTGCGAACACATTGATCAGGTTGTCGCGAAACTCAAAGAATTTACTAAAACCCCCGAACATACTGCAGCCAAGATAAACTCGATACAAGAACACCGCAAAATCAGTCAACAAAAATCTCGTTTGTTCTATTTTTTGGTAAAAAACACTCCTGATAGAAAAGAAATCAAAAAATTACTCTGCCGTTACAATTGTGAAATTGAAGTGTTTGAAGACTCAGAAGCATTATTTCAAAAATTACAGGATAAAATACCAACAGCAATAATTATTGATTTGGCTTCCTTGGGCCCTTCTGACAAAGCAATGCTTTTAAAACACATTCATGATTATGATTACATTCCGATCATTGCTATCTCTGAAATAAATTCGTTGGAATCGCAACTTGAAGCCGTTCGTCTTGGCTCTCGCTCATATTTTACCAAACCGCTTGATATCACACTGCTATCTGAGAAGCTCAATCAAATTTTAAACGCATTTGAAGACCCGTATCGAATTTTAATTGTCGAAGACTCACTGAGTCTTGCAGATTATTTCGCAACGATTTTACAACAAGCAGGCATGGCAACTTTAGTGCTCACTAATCCATTGGATATTGATAAAGCCCTTATCTCTTTTAAGCCAGAGCTTATTTTAACCGATCTTTATATGCCAAAAATTTCAGGGTTGGAGTTAGCAGCTATATTAAGGCTGCAAACAGCGTACGAGAGCATTCCTATCGTATTCTTGTCTTCAGAAGAGGATAAAACTAAACAACTCCAAGCAATGAGTTTAGGTGGCGACGATTTTATTACCAAACCAGTTAGCCCGGAATATTTAATTTGGTCTGTTAGAAATCGCGCTGAACGTTATCGAGGTTTACGAAATTTAGTGTTAAAAGACAGCCTAACTGGATTATACAACTTTACCTCGCTGCTAAACCAACTTGAATCAAATCTACTACGTGCCCAACGTAATAATGAAACTTTTACTTTTGTTATGCTAGATTTAGATCATTTCAAAAAAATCAATGACACCTACGGACATATTGTTGGCAACCAAGTCTTAAAATCATTTGCATTAATACTCCAACAACGTCTCAGACATTCTGACATTATCGGTCGCTACGGTGGCGAAGAATTTGCACTATTACTTCCAAACACCACAGCAAAAGAAGCTCTAGATCTTTGCAAAGATTTAAAAAAACTGTGCTCCAAAGAAAACCGCATTATTGCAAACTCAAATCTAATAGTGACATTCAGCGCCGGCATTGCCAGCTGCTTACCCTATAAAACTAGTAAAGATATTATTCTAGCCGCAGATAAAGGCTTATATCGGGCAAAAGAAGCGGGTAGAAACTGTTTTATTATTCAAGAATAATATTACATGTTCATTTCTGGATCTTTTTCTTCATTGGAATTGCAAGTCATGATTGCAGGAAGATCAAGTTCCTGAGTTTGCGAGTTTTCCTGTGGTGATGGGACTGGAATGGGCATTGACATCGGCGCAGGAACGCTAACCGACATTGGACAATAATCATATGGGTTTTCTAAGTACGCTAGTTGATTTTGAAACAGTACTGATTTAACAGCTACTTTTCGAGCATAATTCATAAGCCAAGGTTTCTTTAAATAGCTTTGACGTTGATAGCCAGCTAGTCCTTCGTGATAAGCTAAATATAAATTGTAAGAGTCATCTGAAGAAATACCTAAGCGTTGGCGGGCTTGAGAACTATACCATCCTATAAAATCAGTTGCTGATTCGAATTTATTTCTTTTTGCAAACCATGGGCTGCAGCATGATAAATAATCTTCCCATGTTCCATCCAAAGCCTGTGCGTAACCATAAGCCGAAGAAATATGTTCCCACGTCGGGATTCCGCAAAACTTTTTGCAAGGTGGGCGAGCGTCACCTTTGAAGGCAGATTCATAATAAATAATAGCCATTTGAACATTAACAGGCACACCCCATTTACGTTCGCATTTTTTTGCAGCTTTATACCATTGAGGATATTCATTGAAGATTGCTCCCAGATTTTCTTTATTCCTGGGTGCTGGCAATGTGGAGGCACATCCTGCTAAGACCAAAACCATGGTCAGAATCAAAAGACGAATCACAAACAACCTCGTTTGTTTTAGTTTTTCAGCTTCGTGGCTGAATATTGTTTTTTCTCTATTTGTCATTCTTGCTAGTTTGTCATTCTTGCTAGTCTGTCATTCCCGCGAAGG
>DJAM01000084.1 GCA_002429595.1 Coxiellaceae bacterium UBA6002 | reverse complement strand
GATAAGTACCGATCCGCATCTGCATATTTTTTCTTCATCACTAATATCATGAATAATGACTTCACGAGGAATATCGGCAGGTATTGATCTTTAACAGGATGTTTTTTTCGCTTGTAACTTTGGATATCTATCAAGTCATCCAGCTGATCTTTTAATTCAGCATCTAGCTCAATATCAGGCTCATCAAACAAACCAGCTTGCAAAACATTTTTTTCGGATGAAGATGAGTAAAAACGAGATTTCTCTAACTTAAATTCTTCTAGTAACCGGACATAATGTTCTTTATAAGAAATGATTTCTTGCTGCTGTAAAGTAATTTTATTTTTGTGCGACTCTATTTCTTGTTGTTGCAACAAGATAATTTTTTCTAGCTCTTCAATCGTTTTGGGTAATTTTTTAAGATTCACTTCCATGAGATGATCATAATCAATATGCCCAATAAATTCCAGGATTCTCTAATAAAAATGTATTGCCGCTTGAAAAAGACTTGCGTCACGACAGGAGTATTTATCACTAGCTAATAACCATCTAAAATGCTCTCTTGTCATTTCAATTTTACCTTGTAGATTACGTTGGAAAATATATCGACCCTTTTCTAAGCGACGATACCAAATGGTAAAACGATTCGTTTCATAATAAAGAAGTTTAAGTTTATTCCCATTGCGGTTACGGAATAGAAATAAGGTGCCATCTATTGGATTACAATGCAGCGTCTCACTGATGAGAACACACAAGGAATCAATCGACTTGCGCATATCAACGGGATCGCTATAAAATAAGATAGGAGAATCATTCAGCATTAGCATGTTAGTAATGCTCCTAGTATTTTTTTCAACTGCTCAGGTTGAATATTGCACGCCACGTGACAACGAAAACCATTAGGTAATTCAATTTTAATTTCATCCTGTACTGCAGCTGATTTCTTAACAACGACTTCTGAAAATTAAGAAAGTTCTTGTATTGAGTTAGTTTGATGTTGTTTTTTGCGGTGTAACTGCAAGTAATAGACAAATCTTGCCAGGATCAATCTATTTTGTTTGCAAAATTCTTTTTGGGTCAGTCCAGAATTGAGAAATTCGTCGACAGATATTTGCCATTCTTCTCTCGTTTTAGGCCCATCGTTCATGTCATTTTTCCTTTTAACTTAAAAGGATCACAGCATGCGAGTTTTTTGGTTTACTGACAAGATGTAGTTGGTCGAACTGTTACTGTAAAACTGTTACCGGATTAAGAAGAGAGAAAAATTATTTATACGGACAATTAGGCGATAAAGTAAATTGCTTGATGGTAGCCAGTGGTTACAATTTTAAATTATTCCTCAGATGGCTGAGAAAAGTTTTTTTTCGCGCAACTTCTTGGAGAGTATTTTTATGAATCAAAAGCTCATTTTTTAAATTAGAATAGGCTTTTTAACTTCGGACAAACAATGAGATAACTGAGGGCCTTTAATGAATTTAGGGAAGAGCCCACTTCTTCTACATGGAATTTTAAATTTTCGGGGTCTTCGCGTAACTTATTGATTCTACAATGCCGGTGAGGCGAATCGAACGCCTGACCTACTGATTACGAAACATAACGGAACAAATTATAGCAATAAGTCACAATAATCAACAACAATTAAAGTTAGTATTTATGTGGAAAAGAACATTGTGAGGTGTTGTGGATGTTGGTGGTGTGCTATCTACGAGTGTCCCAAATTTGGCTACGCTGAGATAAAATAGTAAAATGTCAGGCTATTAGTCATTATGTCTATGAGGGTTATAAATCGCATCAATTAAATGAACTGCTTTTTTAAATCTTTTAACTTCTTCTAAAAATTCATTCAAAAAGCCCATACCCATTGCTATCGCAAATCCCATGCCTTTACAGTCATCATTTTTCCATAAACGTTCTTGCCCATCCTCTATTCCTTTCATTTCACTGTTATATAAATCTTTAACTTTCGTCACATGCTCACCTATACGTGTCGACATGGATAATTCATGAGCAATTTTATTACGTAATTTGTTTATCGCTAAAATTAAACCCCACATTGAGTTATTTTGCTCATCAAGTGATATTGACCTTGCAATAGTCACCATTTGAGAAAAGTTCATATCAGCTTTTTTTATGAATGTCGGATGAAATACAAATTCACAAATCGCATTATATAAATATTCTTCCAACAAGAGATGTCCTCTTAATATTATTAAATCTATCTCTGTCAGCCCCATAAGGTGTGATTTATACTTTTCCATTGCATTAATCAGAGATTCTTTATTCATATCAAATGACTCCGTCTATTCCATTTTTCTAGCAAATAATCATGCCCAGAATGAATCACTCATTGAATCTTCTTTAAACCCCATTTTTTTAACATCGATATTTGGATGATCAGCCATCAACGTTCGCAAATGTTTGGCCCATTCATTACCAGGTGATATCACATCCAATAATATCTTTAAAATTGCAGCTTGCGCTGAAAACCTACTGTTTTTCTCTAATTGTTTTCGGTAATCGTTTGCCATTAACGGCTTCAAAGTAAAATTTCTGTTCCAAAGCTTGCTATGATGAGCGCATAGATTGCGAAGATATGTTAATGCATGCAGCCATGATTCCATTACAACATAATTAATCCCAAAATGTTTGCAGATTATTTTTTGATTTTCACGATCAACCAAATTTGCAAAAATCATAGACCAAGAACCTAACGGCAATACTTCCGCCACCATCCATACAGCAGGAAGTTCTGGTGTTTGGTATTTATCGTAATAATGTTTAATGAAACGTTCGCGCTTTTTATATTGGACTGAACCATCTTGTGCTTTGTATTGCGTTTCCTTTTTGATCGATTGAATCAAATCATCATGCCTAAACTTCAGTAAAAATAAATTTTTATTTAAATACCAATGAGCATCGTTATATTTTAACGCTAGCTCATTAATCATCACTGTGCGGATAGCAATTTCCACACGCTCTATTGCATCAATAACCAGTAGCCGCAATTTACGATCAAAGACATAGCAATCTAGTACTTGCTCAAAGGTCGTGCCGCTGCGATATTGTTTTTCTCCATTAATAAGCTCGCCTTCAAATTCAATAGCATAACCGCAAAAACGATAATAGCTGATATAGGATAAGTAATGGCGCGCAGCATTCCTATCCTGAATAACAATACCACGAGAGTTTAATCGCTCTAACTGAGCGTCTATAGAAAGGGGTGGCTTTTCAAAAGTATTTTGGTTATTCATAGACAATAAAAAACCCGCTGGGGTGCGCATTGTTAAGAGGCGTAGCGGGTGTTGTTAAATATAGTATAGCAACAGCCCCAATCCTGTACAACTGCTTATTGTGGCTTCCTGTCATTTATTGCAACCTGTTGATTAAAAGTGCCTTAATCTAACGAAAAACTCGCAAATAAACTAGCAAAATATTTTAGTTCCCTTCAATTTCCATGCCATTTCCATACGGATTATTTGGGCTGTCTGATCTATAAGGGCTTCCGGCACCATATTGGTTATTAATACTTTCAGAGGAGTATGGACTACCATATCTACCATATGGATTAGAAGTTGAATCAGGGTCATATGGATTTGAGCTTAGCTTACCATGGTAATTACCTTGGCTATCGTATAATTTAGGAGCATTAGTTGCATAAGGATTGTTAGCGCTTTCATTACTGTATGGACTTCCATAACGCCCATACGGATTATTAACACTATTTGGATCATATTGATTTCCTGCTCTAGCACTTGAATTGGGAGCATAAGGATTATTACTTAAATTTCCCAAATTATTTGCATATGATGATGTGCTTATCAGAAAACTTAAACCTAATATTGATAGAAATATTTTGATTAACTGCATTTTGATTCCTTAGTATTAATTTTAAAGTGTGAGACAAATAAACCAACGCAAAAAATATCAATAAAAAACCATATTGGTCTTGATAAAAAAATCATAACTACTGGATTAAATAACACAGCTATAAGAGAGAAAATTACAGCCCAATTATTCCATTTTTGATTTGATACATATTCACAATACGCAAGATATACAGCAGCCGCACAAACAATTAACCTAAGAAATATATAATAGCCATACGGCAGTCCAAATATACCTAGTATCAAAATCACTGCTGGAACATACGAAATAAATTTATTGGCTTTATTAATCACTTTTTATTTCACTCCAATCATCAGTGCTAAAACAATCGCTAACCCTAAATAAAGAGTCGCGTACTCAAAACGCACTGTGTTTTCCACGTTGTAATAGCTATGATTTTCCGGTGCTTTTGGATCGTAGTTCCATGCTTTAATTAACTGGGGGAACGCCAGAATTGCAATAACAATCAACATAGGGCTAGGTTGATACAACCAAACAGCAACCAATAATGGCGCACCAAGAAGCCATAATCGTGGAGAAAGTACTGATGTAATGCGTCCACCATCAAGAGGATGAAGAGGAATCAAATTAAAAAGATTAATAATAAAACCTGCTTGAGCAAGCGCTAGCAATAAACCGCTATCAGCACTTCTGCCCCAATAATACAAACCAAACGCTGCGAGAGTACCAATAAAAGGACCTGCATAAGCTACATAGGCTTCTGTTTCAGCATCTATTGGTTGCTCCTTAAGTTCTACCCATGCGCCCACAAAAGGAATGAATGTAGGTAGACCAACATTTAATTTTTTTTGACGAGCTGCAATGTAGTGACCCATTTCATGAAAAAAAATTAGCCCTATAAATCCAAACGCATAAGGCCAACCATACAGCATTGCATAAGTACCAATTGAAAAAATAATGCTAAATGCAGGTAAAAAAAGTTTGCTAAATTTAGCAAATTTAAGCGATTTAAAAAGTAACGCTAAAATTGCTTTCATTCAATTTTCTCAGCCGGAGAATTGCCTTTAAAAAGTTTCTTAATCATTCCCCAGAAGATAACTGGAAGCAAAATGATAAGCTTCCACATTTTAATTAAAAATGCTCCGGCAAGAGCGAGCAATCCTAATTTCTTTGTAGCTACACCTGTAATCAATGCAGCAAGACCATATTCTGCTACACGGTCTCTTCCTTCAGAAAAGTCTTGATATCGTTTGCCTTCATTGTAATTAAGCGACACAAGAATGTTATGAGCTATAAATTTATCTTGTGCAATAGATGAATTGGGCGTAACAAGATCAAGTTTGAAATAGCCATCTCTACCAAGAACATATGTGTTGTAATTAACAACTGGCTCAGAACTACTATCTTTATCTTTCGCAAGCATAGACCATACTAATTGATGTGAAGAAACATCATATTTAGGTGTTTCAATCCACCCAACAATTTCCAATGGGGAGAAACCACTGGCAATACGTTCTTTATTTGCTTCGTCATTTCCTTCTTTAAGGCTCTTTAGTAAATCATCAGCAGTCCATTTTTTCGCATCACCATCGCGCAAATAACCAGACTTGATAAAATTAACAGTAATAAACCAACGCAAATCATCCACCTTGGAAATAATCAAACCTACAAATTCTGATCCTATAGTATTTCCATTAGCTTTCATAAAAGCTGATGCTTCATTTTTTGGAATGAAGAGATAATCAGCAGGAATATTTAATGTGCCCTGATCTATAAGAGGAATTGTAGCGGGTCCTTGAGTGGCTGAGTTTACTGCCGCTTTTAATGTATCAACATATTCTTTTTGCTGAGATGACGAGTATTGGTTTGATTCAGATGGACCTGATTGAGAAGGGTCTGCAAAGGAAACTGTTGTCTGCAAAATAAATGTCACGCTAATCAAAAAAAACACAATACGACGGACAGATTTCGATAAGTTCTTTAATGCCATTTTTTACTAACCTCTTGATAAATTATCTAATAGACCTCCTTTTTGATTTATTTTTATTCCAAAAACATGCAGATGATACATTATTTTACTTTAAAAGCAATGTGCCCCTTATAGGGTGTGGCCTGATTGGGTACGTTCAGCTTTACTTTTTAAATGGAAAAACACCCAAATCTTGTAAAATTAGGTAAAAAAATTCGAGAAATGCGAAAATTGAAAGGTTTTTCGCAAGAGGATTTTGCTGCGGAAGCAAGTTTAGGACGTACCTACTATGGCAGGGTCGAAAGAGGCGAGCAAAATATATCCATCCAGAACTTAATACAAATCGCTCTAACTCTACAGGTCGAGGTTGGGGAATTAATACCGTCCTTACGGCAGCTGAAAAGCGCACACTAATACCCCCTCGTTTTTTTCCATTCTTCATCGCTTTTTTTACGTTCTGCCTCATCCATAAGCCAGCGCTGATGCTTTAAGAACTCGGTAAACTTCTCAGCTTCCTCTATAGTCAATAAACCACACGCTACCGATTCCGTTATTCGATGGGCAATCTCAAACATGTTATCGCCTGTATCAATACCACCTTCAGGCAGCTCAAAACTAATACCCGTATCAGGTTTAACACGCGGAATAAGCCTCTCCACGCACAATCTAAGCGCGGTAGGGTCACCAGCCTTTGCAGATTCAATTAGTTTTTCGATAATCTCTTTTGCATGAGGCTCCAGCAAACCTCTTAATTCTGCACGTTTATCAATAATGCCTTTCGGCCTACCGCTTGGGTTCCCCGATTGTCCTGGCTGAAATGTCATGTTGATTTCTCCTTGTTCTGATCAAGCGTTTAATTTATGACGTTAAATCACAACTGATCACCGTAAATAAATTTCAATTTTCTTTTTAGCCAGAACGCACTAATTTTTTGTCGTGTTCTCAGTGCCATTGGATTTTTCCAACCGTAACGAAAATCACGAGGCTTAAAGGTTAAAAAAAATTATTTCGATGTTTGATTTTTTCAGCATATGTAGCCTGATTAATACGTTCCAACACATCGGAATATTTGTTTTTTATGTTCGATTGTTCCTTTAGCTAGCCACCACGCCAGTGTTGAATAGGAAACACCGGCAAATTTGCATGATGCCTTAAGTGTAAAACCCTGTGCAATTCCATAAATAACATCTTCTAACACTGAATTGGTAAACTTTATTGGACGCCCACCTATATTTTTCATGATCAACTCCTTTTATAGCACTCGGAAAATTCAAAAACCTAAGTAATTAACTTTTCTTCCTACACGCGCGTACTGGTCTAAAAATTCAAAAACTTCAATTATTTTCTCGTCGATTTAATAATGTTTGCAGAGAGACACTTCAAATTCTGAATATCTGCGTGAAGTGATCTAAAACAATTAATTAAATCATCTAATGGAAAGGCTGATAATTGGTCGTTAATATATTCCGCCAAAAAACAAGCATCATCACCGCCATAACTTTCACTTACCTGCTCTATGAGTTGACGTATCTCCATAATTTTGCCAGCCTGATCTTCAGATTGAACCAGTTTAATAATTTCAGGATCATTTTCTAGCTCATCAATATAGTCACTTAAGCTACTCATTTTTACTCCTTAGAAATTATGCTAAATAAGCGAAATAAGCTTAGCCACGGGGTCTACGCGTATATTCACCCTCAAGTTAAACAATGAAATAAGCGAAAAAAGGTTTTATTTTATTCGCTTAATTTTCATTTATTTATCACTTCAATTTAACCTCAATCTAGCATCACACAGCTTTTTTCGCTTTTTTAGCTTCTTTCACTTTGTATATTTCCTTCGATCTTCCAGTAGTTTTTTCTTTTACTTGCTCGATTCTAGCGGGTGCTTGATTTAGAAGACGTTCCAATCCATCTTTGATTTCCGAGGTCTTATGTCCACTAAACGTCTTACTAATTTCAGTTCTAGTCATAGGCCCACGATTCACTAGCAAAAGAAAAATTTTCTCCGCAAAATCGACAAGCGACTGTTCTTTGACTTGCTCAGTTACATCACTAAATAAATGCCAAACAGACTCTTCAACATATGCGACCCAGTGCAAAGCTGCTTTAAGGTGAATGATTTCAATAACAAGTTTTTTGTCCAAAACAGCAAAAATCATTGCCAACATCCGAGCATACACTTCAGTATGTGCTAATAAAGAGCCGACAACCCCCGGATTATCTTGGGACAATTTAGAATAAACCTTCACCCAGTATTGTTGAGCTTGTTCATTCATCTGTATCTCTATTGCCCCACTTAGGCTTTCTCGTCGTTGCTCATCAATAAAGTCAAATATGCTCACAATGTCTTGAGCAAGAGAGTCTATTTCACGAGTTGAAGTTGATACCGGAAGTGGAACAAGTTGTTCTCGCGCCACAAAACACATAAGAAACCGATTAAGTAACCCATTTGCGGCCTCAACACCATTACAGACCTTTGCTATGAGCTCATGACTTGTGATGTGACCAATTATGACGACATGCGGGTCTGTCGCACATGTACGACTTGTTTTAGTCAAGGGAGCCAAATTACGACCGTCAAATACATTTCTTATAACAGCTGAAAGTGTAGAGGTTTCTCGTTTGCAATTTGCTAGTACATTTGCAAATTCACTTTCTATAATAAGTAATCGCTTATCTATAACGCCCTTGTCCTCATCATCAGGGTCTTCAGGTGCGTCACGAATTGCAAAACATATTCCTTCACCTGATGATAATCCACCGCCATGTATCTTAAGACATAAATGGTTCTCATACTTTTCGCTACGTATCTGATCAACACGTTCAAAGACTCTTCGTGGTAATGCTTCCGCTGTGCCTTTACGTGCTTTTCCCGATTTACTTACTAATAAAAAAAATGGCCGACAATGAATTTTCGTGTCGCCAATCCACTGGTAAACATAACGATTGAGAGATGCACAAAATAAAGAGATTACATTTGCACCAATTGCAACAGGCGATGCTTCTGAATTTAATGCTGCTGCGTCGACAAATTTTTGCAAAACCCCGAAATAAGCATCTACATTCATACGCGGCATTGCACCTATCGGAAGCTCATCTACCGGTGCGTCTTCAGTAGAATTTTCAAATGCGTTTTTAATGTCTTCTGCACTCATCGGCATTCCTCCACTAACATGTCAGCAAAGTCATAACCAATTTTTGAAGGCATTACTCGTTTTACACTTCTTCCCTCAATTAGCAATCTCTGTGACAGAATGAACGCGGCATTTTGTCCACGGCCTGATTCATCATGATCAACAGCAATAACAACTTCTGAAATTGAATCAGGTAATTTGATTTGCTCCATACCTCCTGCACTGATAGTCGCCCATGTTGGGATTTGTGTAGCGATATAAACAGCTAGAGCAGTTTCGATACCTTCAGCAAGCGCCAATTTCCCATCAATAGGTTGAAATAACTTTATTGCAGCACCTTTTGTTGCACCCGGTCGAATTGGCATCATTAATTTTTTAAGTTTTGGTAAATTAGCTTTGCAACCATTTCCAAGATAAGTACGGTGAATTGTAACGCCATTACCGTCACTCTCCTGCACTAATGCCAACATTGCAGGAAAGTGACCTACTAGATTCTTTTCTTCATCATAATATGGCAAAGACGAGTGAAATCTTAAAACTGATGGAAAATCTACTAAGATTATTCCACGGGCTTTAAGGTAGCAATCCACAGGATCGTTTTGAGATATTGATTTTTCAGTTTACCAGACTGAGTTTAATTTCTTTTTTTGTTTAGAAATTTCATTGTCAGTTGTAACAGTAGACGGCACTATCTTTTTTATATAATGACTAATATGTTTTGGCCAGACATAATCAGATTGATAACCTAACACTTGAGCTATGTTTTTCAGGGTATATGAAAAATTCCATCCATAATAAAGTTGCAGCAATTTAAAGCCATCACCTGAACCGCACTTATTACAAAAATATAATCCTATTCCTTTATCATCAAATCTAAACCTGTCTTTACCTGCCTGACAAATAGGACAAGAACCGTGTTTATTTCTAAGGTAGACAGAGGGAACACCTAATGATTCAAGAATTAATGGCCACAAACCATATGCTTTTTCTCTGATTAAATTAAAGTTATAATCATGCTTATTGAATTGATTCTGATATTTTGAAAAGCCCGACGTTTGCGGCGTCGGGTGAATATTTAAAACATCCATTTTATTTACCCTCCTTGTATTTTCCTGCGAGCAAGACATACTTAGCCACACGATGATTACCCCCACCAGGATTGCGATCATTTGTCCAATGAGTTTTAATGTTGTAGCCGTGATGATGCCGAAGCTCAAAGACTCTTGGCGCGGGAGATGGAATATCTTCTTCATGGCGTAATGCAAATGTTGAACAATCACCTTTTTGTAATCTTTTCAATATTCGGTTACGCTGAGCATCAGCTGAATGATCCTTCATTTTGGACCTCCATCAGATAACCATTGATCTAGCTTATCGAGGTCAAAAATTAATTTTTTACCGAGGCGTGATATCGCTTTATATAACCCATTTTGGCTAGAATAAAACACATAATGTCTTAGTGAGTTTTCAGAACCAAATACATGGCTATAAAGCTTCAAAGTACTATTGAAATCTGCAAAACGTTTGGGTGCCACCTCAACGTGATGCTTTGTAGATTCTTCAGACATAAATACTCCATTTCGATTGTGGTGAATTAACTGCTTGTATTGCTAAGCATCACCTACAATTTTGAAGTATTTTTTTCTGCTCTCTAACACATGAAGCATTAAACGCGTAGCAGTAACCCCCGATTTTGCGTATCAGCGTGTCAGTGACCGCCGAGTTACGCAAATGTCATGCGATTAACTGTATAAGGAACATCTTTAGTTTTTAATAAGTCCCAAAATTGCTTATTTGGTTTTGATGGATTTTCCCATGCGCAATGAGGTGGGAGTTTTTGTTCGCTATTTTTAAGACTTCGCCTACAATATTTACCGAAACTATTTTTATTTTTTGGAAAAATCTTATC
This sequence comes from Coxiellaceae bacterium UBA6002, assembly GCA_002429595.1. Lineage (GTDB taxonomy): Bacteria > Pseudomonadota > Gammaproteobacteria > UBA6002 > UBA6002 > UBA6002. The sequence goes on along the minus strand of DJAM01000084.1, from coordinate 1,881 downwards.
TCCGCAGGGAATATCCAAGCAAAATCGGTGAAAATCCTCTACTGTTCCCGGCATACTCATAGGGTCAAAGTCAGAATGAATTTTTTTAATCGTATTTAAAATTAAAGAAACAGCAGTATCTACCACCTCCATTTTGTTGCCTTTTTGTATAGAGCTTGCCATCTGATGTAATTGCGAAAATACGTTGCCCCAAATTGTCTTCTTGTCATCGAGGGATAACTTTTTAGTAATCTCAGTATTTATGATTTCACCAGTTGTCATCTTGTTCATAACATTGACTTGTAATTGAATATCATCCGGCTTAACTGTATTGCTATTTTCTGTTAAAGAGATCACTATTAAATTATCATCTGACAAAATTTCACCAATCTCATTTTTCGGAATTTTAATATACGGTTGCAAACCAATGTTAGACTCATCTTCCGTACATACAAATTCAATCTCATACACAACATTTGGTATTGACTTAGATAATCCATGAGTAGGACGTTCGCCGTAAAAAAGCATATCAACAGTCAATCCACCGAATTGACAACAGTGGGTGTCTTCATTTGTTCTAATTTTTAATTGGCCTAATCCGTTATAACGATGCTCAGCATAATACTTTTTATCAGTATCACTTGTTGTAGTAGATATAAGCTCACGCCAATGTAAATAATCTCTTGGGTATTTCAAATAAACTAAAACATTTTTGTTTAAAGCATCGGATAATAAATCATTTCTATCAATCCCTTGTTTTATCAGCTTAGTTAATGATTGAAATGCACCATTATAATCAACTCTATTTTCTTTAATCGCTTCTATTTTTAAATATAAAAATTCCTGTACTAACGATTCATGAGCAAGATTATTCAATAAGAGCCATTTAAGAAGGGATCGCATGTCAACATAATTAATACAAGCATCCTTGGACGAAATCGCTATGATTTCTCCTGATTTTACTGCAGTATTGATTTTTAGCATAAGCTCCGAATTGCAAAACAACAAATCAGCAATATCTTCTAAATAAATATAGCGGTCTTTATCCAAAAAAATGTGTACCATCTCAAAGCAAAACTCTGTTGGAATGTCTTTATTTTTAAATGGCTTCCTTCTGGCAATAGAAATACTTTTTTGAACTAAACAAAAATCAGAATTACTAATTAATTGATTCTGAAAAGCCCAATTCAAAACATCGTCAATCAAATTTACTTTAGGATAATTAGCAACAGAGGAGCCGCATATAGCATCTAATATTAGCTTGTGTTTGAAATAATGTTCAAAATATTTATCTTTTGGATTTAATCGATATAAATCTACTGATTTTCTTATCTTGCCATAAACGTCTTCCCCATTGTTTTTTCTTAAAAGTTGTCCAGTTATAATACCAACTGGCCGATGTAATTCATGAGCAACAGGGCCCAAATAAATATTAAAAAAAAATTCAGCATCTTCTTTTGATGATTTCCAAAACTTACATCTCAAGTATTTTATGCGCTCTTTCAAAGAAACTGTTTTTTCTATTAAAGGGTGAAGAGCTGAATATATCTTATATTTTTGATGATTCATTGTATTATCCAAAAATTTTTTCATTCATCCGCGCCACTACTTTGCTTGTATGTGCTTCTGACAAATGACTATATCGTTTAACCATCGAAAGCGTTTTGTGCCCAAGGATTTGAGCAATTTCAGCAAGACTCGCACCATTCATTGCTAAATATGAAGCCGCCGAATGCCTTAAATCATGGAAACGGAAATCTTTAATACCAGCACGTTTTAAAGCAGTTTCCCAAGGAGTAGTAAGATCAATCGGCTCTACCCTAAAAAAGGGGGCACTTTAACCAAATTAGAGTAATCTAACCTTTTGAATTTGCAGTAAATAAGGAGGTTAAAGTGCCTAGG
>DJAM01000151.1 GCA_002429595.1 Coxiellaceae bacterium UBA6002 | reverse complement strand
ATGCCTTTTAGATAAACATCAAAGAAACTTAGTAGGTAGGTATTAATCGAATTAGTTAAAGCCCACCCGTTACCAGTACCAACGAGTTCAGATGTCTGAGCTCTAAAAGAAGTGACTATATTCTTAAGCCTACTATTTTGTTTCTGCTTGGCAACTTCAAAATCTTTTGGCAAAGAATTAACAAACTCACTAAGCCCTCCAATGTCATTGGTTTGGAAATTCATGATCTTTGTGTCATTCATGTAGTAAGCAAGCAGCCAGTTTCCATTGTTCTTCGTTAATAGGTAAGTTTCTCCTGCAAAATCTTTGTTTAGTTTCCCATTGGGATCAATAACCACATTAAAGTTTTGTCTTGTCTTCTTTTCTAGGGCTTTTAAAAATACATGGATATCCGGATCATATTGTAGAGTTGAGAAGTCTGTAAAATTTAGGTGGTAGCTATAATCATGGTTGTTATTGTTAGGTGACATCAGGACTAAATAAGCATTTGAGCCCAGCTCATATTTTATTGGAAAAGGGGAGGAAGTTTGTTTATTCGCAGCGATCTCGTGTAAAAAGGGAATTGAAGATTTAGCAATTGATTTAGAATCAGGATCAATTGAGCTATCTAAAGTTGCTGCTGCCTTTAGCTTCCTCGGGTGAGTTTGAGCAAAACTAATAACATTGCGGCCGCCAATCGAATGACCTAAGGCTCCAACTTTGGTCAAGTCCATGCTATTAAAGATAGTAGTTTTATTTCTCCAAGCTCCAATACTATCAACACAAAAAGCTAGATCTTTTAATTGTATTGGTATCAGAACTTTCTCAATTTCATTTGTCGATCTTGGCGCTACTGCTTTGACAATTTGCTGATTCGGATTTTCTATATCCCCATTGATAAAAAGACTGTTAATAGCAAAAACAATATACCCATGGCTTACTAACTCAGTGATCATGTTTTCATACATTTGACTTGGGCAGCCTAACCCCGGAGTAAAAAAAATAACAGGAAACTTCTGGTCAGAAACGATCGGTTCATTTTTGGATGTATAGCTCTTTATTTCTGATATAGAGGTGGATTGTTTATGAGTTATTGCTTCTATTTTAAGTTTAAGATCTTTAATAAAAGGGGCGTAATAATAATTACGATGTTTCGCCTTTGAAAGGGTTGGGTAATAGACTCTAACTTGTATTTCGTGGCAGAATTTTTTGTTCAGAGAAAGGAAATTTTCTTTTTTGCCTTGAGAGTTAGGGTCTGGACAGATCCTATCATTTATAAAATGTAGATCTTCATAACTCACAGCAAATTTTCCACTTGGTGGAGATAAATAGTTGTTAGCAGTATGAGCAGATGCTTTAGAGCAAACAGCAATAACAAGGCTCAAGGCTAGTCTTATGAAGAAACTATTCTTAATAAGCATCTTGCTTCTCATAAAATTTAATTTATAGAAAAAATTAATTTTACCTAAAATGTAGCGAATGTCATGAAATTTCACAGATAATTCCCAGCAATATTTTTTCAGATTTTGAATTATCGATTTTTTCTGTAATAAGTGTGTGACCAATTTGTGTCCAACTTTGTGAACTTTATAGCAATTTAGGACACTTTTTGGCACGTTTGAACAAACTAAAATATCGTAAGCCATTGATTAATAATAAGTTGCATTATTGCCGGTTCGGACTACGAACCAGGAGTTCGGGAGTTCGAATCTCTCCGGGCGCGCCATCCACAAAGAAAGACCCTCAAGAATCTAAATTAAAACCCAAAGCACAAAGCTATCAGAAAGATTCCCGGAGATGTTCGAACGAAAGAGTTTTAACTCGTAGTTGTTCTTATCCATTTGTTAAGTGCGATTATTGACCAAATTCCTTCAACGATGCCGAATGGCCAGGCGCCTTGAAGGAAGCCGTAGATGGAGCCTAGCATGCATGCAATGGCAAATCCTAAGATAAACCAGTGGCTATTCTTTTCTAAGGCATAGCAGAGCATCATAAGGCTTACTGAAAAAAGGCCAAATAACGAGAGTAAATTCATAAGCTAATCCTACAACATTATAATCGAGATAGAGTAAATGGTTTCGGGGCATCGGAGTGACTTGGTAGAAGTCCAGTTGCTTGCTTATTAAAAAAGGGATTGTTGGTAGCCCCATTGGCGATTATCCTATTTATCACACCAACGAAAACGATAGCAACTTCTTCTCCAACCAGGAAAGGTTGTTGGCCGAATTCCACTATGAATTTTTCCATAAAATCTCGATGGTATTCTCTCCATCTTGGTGCTTGCTGGTCTAAAAATATTTTTGCTGTTGCAATCATTGCTGTCATTTGAGTTGAAAACATTTTTTCTAGTTTAGAAAATAAAATTTTTACGCCATTTGTCTCGTCAACTACATGTTCATCTTTAAAATGTTCATGAGCCAAAAAAGCAGGGATCGAAATTCCGATGTCTTTTAATAATAACCAGTTTGGGTGTTGACCAATATTTTGTTCTGGTAGGAAAAAAATTGGGGTTTGAGTATAAAGAGCTTCGTATGTGGTGCCTAATCCTGGTGGCGTAAAAATTGCTTCAACTTGGCTAAGATACCAGAACTGATCTCGTTGCGAAAGAGAACCTCTAACTACTAGATTGGCGGCTGATTTTATTTTAGGGATACCATTTAAAATATGTTGGTTTGCGCAAAAGATAAATTGTTTGTCAGGATATTGTTGGCTTAGAGCTAATGCTAGCTGATAACATCCAGACAAATACATTTCTTTCTGCTGCAAATTAATCGTTGGAGCGGTGCTGCCTGAAAGTTGAAATAAAACTATTTTTTTCCTTGTAGCTGACGAAGGCACTGAATAAGGCATGGGAATACCAATGGTAGTCAATTTAGATTTTATCGCATTTGGCAATTTATTAATTTGCTCATCACAAATTGGAAAACGCCGACAAAATGATTTGTTCGCTAGAAAATAGCCATACATCATTGCTGATATTGGGTTTGTTTGCAGTTGTTTACGAAAAAAATCTCTAGCATCTTTCTTATTTCCTTGCCGTTTAAAGGTCATCAGCTGATTGACATCTTTTTCAACTTGATCCAGTTTTAATTCGCCATTTTGTAGCCAAAACCAAAGCAAATTACAATAGTAGATGCAGGGTTTATCTGCAAGCCATGCTTCCACAATTGCATTAGGTTCATAGCAACTGATGAGTACATCAAAATAATCAGAAGATGGCAAACTTGGAATTAAGCCTATAGCGACATCGGAATTTAATTCATAAAACGTTCTGACACTAGGCGTTTCAACTATAGCTATTTTGAAACGATTTGAATTATCACTAGCAAAAATAGCTCTGGCGATAGTAAAAGCATAAGAAGTAGGGCAATAGCCATAATCTTGAGCGACAATTATTATTTTTTTCATCATGCAACCTTTAATTTATGATTTGAATTCGCGATTATCGTAGATTTTCAACTTATCAGTAAGTTTAATGCTACTATTTTAAGGATAAATGTTAACGGAGAAGGTTTTGAGTCTACCAATCAGTCACTTATATATCAGAGAAGCTGCTAGGATCTTGCAGATACCTGATCGTATCATAAACATGGTGATTCAACCCTATCGCGTGATAAAGACCAATTTAACCATAGAACTTGACAGTGGTAATGTTAAAACTTTTCAGGGCTACAGAGTACAGCATAATCATACCTTAGGTCCTATGAAAGGTGGTATTCGTTTTCATCCAACAGTTTCTGAGGTTGAATTGGAATCATTAGCCGCTTTAATGACTTGGAAAACGTCGTTAATGAAACTTCCTTTTGGTGGCTCAAAAGGTGGTATTGCTTGTGATCCTCACAGATTATCAGAAACCGAGTTAGAAAAATTAACCAAATCTTATGCTGACAAAATTAAAGAAATTGTTGGTCCTTATCTAGATATTCCAGCGCCAGACCTTAATACTAATTCTCAGATTATGGCTTGGTTTATGTCAGCTTACTCTAAGTCCTATGGTTTCACTCCAGCTGTTGTAACAGGTAAACCTGTGATTTTACATGGTTGTGAATGGCGAGAGGAAGCGACTGGTTCAGGTGTCGTCATAATTATTGAAAAATTTTTAAAAGACCATGGAACTTTAATTAATCGGTGCAAATTTGCAATACAAGGTTTTGGCAACGTGGGTTTTCATGTAGCTAAATTTTTATATGAGCTTGGTGGCACAGTCATTGCCGTTTCAAATGAAGATGGTGGGGTATATAGCCCTAATGGTTTAAAAATACCTCAACTTAAAGGATATCAAGATAAAACAGGGTCAATATTAGGTTTTCCAGATAGTCAGCAAATTAGCAATGAGGAACTGCTTACTATCAAATGCGATGTGTTAATACCTGCAGCTCTTGGCAATGTGATCGATCAAGATATTGCTTCGCATTTGCAATGCACTTATTTAGTTGAAGCAGCTAATGAACCGACGACATTTGAAGCTGATAATATCTTAAATAAAAGAGGTATCACCATAGTGCCGGATATTCTAGCGAATGCCGGTGGAGTTGTGGTGTCTTACTTAGAATGGACACAAAATATTCAACAGATGCATTGGGCATTGTTAGAAGTACGCAGTAAATTAGAGAAACAAATGTTAGAAGCTTACGAACGCATTATAACGGTGGCCAAAGAGAAACAATGCAGCTTACGTTCTGCTGCCTATGTCTTGGCATTAGGCCGTGTTGTCAAAGGAACACTTATATTAGGACTATAATTAAGTCAATTGATTCTATTGGAACACTTATGACTAACCTTGATTTACTTTTAAAATCTCCAGTTTTCAAAAATGTTGGTGAAGGTTACCTAGACTCTTTATTGAGTCAAAAAGATTCTATTATTCAACTCAAAAAAAATGAATTTCTTTTCCATCAAGGAGAAGAGGGTAAAGCATTTTATGTTCTTTTAAAGGGGTGCTTAGAAACGCTCGTAGAGCAGGATGATATAACTGTCAGCTTAGGAACTTTTTCAGAAAAAATTGTATTTGGTGAAGTCAGTGTTTTCGCTTCCATAAGACGTACTGCTTCAATTAAAGCAGTTAAGAATTCAACCATATTTTCTCTAAGAAGCAAGATTTTTACGAAGCATATCGAACAAAATAATCTGGATGCCTTAAGAATAAGTTATAATATTCTGGAGCAATTGGGTACCAGACTAGCAAATACCACTAAACTGATATTTAAAGGAAAACCAACGATCCATGAGCTAGTTGATTTTCGTCATAAGCTCGCTAAAGAAATTATATTGTGATTCTTAACAACGACGCACATCCTACTTAGAAAATTTTGTTAAATGATAGGCAGACGGCTTGTTGTCTAAAATCTATTCTGCGAGCAATATCAAGCGTAGTAGGGCCTGGTGTTTCAAAGCCATTGAGAATTGCAGAATTAGCGAGATTCTTAAATTTGGTTTTACTCGTTTGTGAATACATATAACTTATATTAAGAAAACAGGTTCTGCAGGTCTAAACTGCTTTTGTCAGTGTTGGTGCGCATAAAAACTTTAAAGTTTTCATCGATTGTAGAAAATGTGCCCCCTAGACCTAGATAGAAACCGGAACATTTTGGCGTACAATGGCCATCTGCTAATGTTGCTGTTGTGATGACACCTGCTGCGAAGCTGGCTACTACTACCCGCCAAAGATTGATTTTCATATTCCTCATCCTTAATGGAATTTGATAGATTCAAGCTAAACTGAACTTTCGGTTGTTATTTATATCGTAAAAATTGAATGATTATTTAATGCTGAATAGACCTACTATTCCAAGCACATAGATAACTATAATTACCAAAGAATCTATGCCTAGGCAAAAGAATTGTTTTTTGACTCGAAAAATTATACCGATTTCGTAAATGGCAGTTAGTAATATTCCTAAACTTGTGAGATAGATATCCGTATTTTTGGTATAAGTCAGTGTTGATTTCCCTGTGATCAGTGTTGCTAGAAGAAATAATACTGGTAAAAATGCATTGCCACCGAAGATATCACTAAATACCAAACTATATTCTTTTTCTTTTAGTCCTTCATAACCGGTGGAAATTTCGGGGAGGGCGGTGATGACAGCTAATATGGTGGCGCCAAACACAGCCCCACTTAAACCGACATGTTTAGCAAGTATTCTGCTAGTTTCTTCAAGAGCAACACCGGCTGTTAAAATTACTAATGATAGCGTTATAAAAATTACGATAATCAGAAAAGTGCTGCGATTTTTGTTAGTAAGTTTTTTGATATTCGAATTTTGCGTTATCTTCATATTACTTTTCGGGGTCCAGGGCAGGCCGGTTCGGGCTTTGCTGACTAACATTAAGCCTACCAACCAACTTAAGAGTATGCTCAGATCGCCAGGTGCTAATCGAAACAAAATGAGAGATTGGGGCAGTTGGGTAGACATGATCACTAAACTAAGAATAATGATTAGTACTGCGCCTTCTAAGACTACCTGCAATGAAGCGCCTTTATAGGTCAGTGCTGCTTTATTCTTTAGCACCAAGCCATCCAGTATAGCTAGTACCACCGTTTGAAACGCAATACCCCCTAAGATATTACCGATGGCCAGTTCAATGTTGTTCATGATGGCGGCGCTGACTACGATCGCAATTTCAGGAAGGTTCGTAACGATAGCAAGAAAAATCATGCCGCCTAAAGCTTGTCCGAGGTTAAAACGCTGATCGAGGATATCAACTATTTTAGTGATTGTTGTGCCGGTATACCAAACGATGATACTGGCAACCAGAAAGATCACTAGTAATATCGTTAACGAGGTAGAATCAAACACATAGTATCCATTTTTAAAATTTCCTAATAAAACTAGTTTAGTTTAAGTTGAGTTTTTTATTGTTTTCTAGCCCTTATCATTTTTTGCCAATTTACTTGATTTGCCGCTTAAATTATGAAAAAATACCTATCTTTAATAAATTTAGCAGCTTTCCTGCTGGAGCAAGCAATAACTAATATAAGCCTTGAGGGGAACATGTTAAAACTAAAATCTAGACTAACGCTTTTATCCCTTTGTAGTTTCTTCCTGTTTCTTAGTGCTTGCGCCACAGTAACCGAAAGCAGCCTTTCGCCAAATAATAAAAAAGTCTACGGGATAGATTGTTCGGGGAAGATGGTTCCTATGCGAGTTTGCTATGAAAAAGCAGCTAAGTTGTGTCCTAGAGGATACCGTATAATAAGCGCCTCCGCTCTGGCACCGTTTGAGCATACGCCTGCGATTACTCCCTTCATCCTTGGTACTAAAATTGGAGAGGCAATTCCAGGGGTTAAGAAAGGTATTACTGTTGAATGTAATTAATTTTTGAGATGGTGTAGGCCATTTGTTGGTGATTTATAAGTCTTTGGAGTTTTGCATGAGAAAAGTTCAGTCTGAAAGAAATATTGCTGAAGGAAATATTGGAGATTTAACGCCAGAATTGTTGCAACACGTATTTAGCTTTTTTAAAAGGCCCCAATTAGTTTCTTCACGTCTAGTTAGTCGTACTTTTAATGTGAATGCTAACAAGGTCTTAGAGCGTCAAAATAATAGAACTAAACTCTATTTTGCAGTTTCGAATATTAAGATAAAAGTTGCTGATCAATCTCCTTCCGAAATTAACTACCGAACGAAGCTTAGTGGAAAAAATAAATGCTTTACCTATAGGCGACGCTATAGAAAGTATGGTTAATTTTGTTTCCAATGCTTTTACATTTCGTAAATAAGGAAGATAGCTTTAATTGCTGGAATACGAAAAATTTAATTATTTTATTTTGGGGTTATAAGCATGTATAGAATTGTTCTAGAAGCCACTACTCTAGCTGGTTCAAGCTCGACAAGAGAAGATGAAGTTCGTGCATATTTCGCGTACGTTAGTCACCTTATTAATATAACTCAAATCACTATAAAACCTGATAATGCATTTAGACGTGAAAAAATAACCATTCACTATAATCCTCAAGGTGGTACTAGCAATATAAATTTGAAAGATGAAATAGAACATACGGTTTCGTTAAAGGGCCATTTAAAGATTATTGAGATGACTGTGCCACCAAGCGAGTCTCATTGTAATTTTTATAAACCATAATTAGAAATTTCTCATACTCCCAGGAGATTGGAATGTATAAAGTAACTATAGAAGCAGCCGAACCACAACTTACAAAAGAAACTTTGCTTGGTATAGAAAATACTGGTACGGACCCGAATTTTCCTGAATATGATGTGTTGCCTGATTTGGCATTATATCTTGCTTCAAATCTTCAAAAATGTGGAGAAATAATCAATCAAAATGTCATTCGAATAATGTGTGAATTCACAGTGATTGGGGAAGACGATTTTGTTTTTAATAATATCGATATACAACTAGGTCCTCAGGGAACGGGGGCCTTATTAAATCCTTACAGAGTTTTGGCGCGAGCTATTCTAAATAATGAGGCGCTAAGGGCGCAGATATTAGATCCAAGTTTCAGAGCGCTTCAGATATATATAGACGAAGTGGGTAACCCTGGCATTCGTGTTGGAAATGAGCCACCGTCACCAACAGCGCCTGTGCCAAATTCATCCACAAACTGATTTTTTAAAAATTTAAAACCTTAAAAAAATCTATGCAAAAAGCAGATAACCTTGAAGTAATACCTGTTAGTTATTACGAACTACTTGGTATTTCCAAAACTGATGAGTCTCAAATCATTAAGCAAAAATATCGGCTGTTGTATTTACTATTGCATCCTGATGCAGCTCAAAAATGGGCAGAACCTGATGATTTAACTTATTTTAAGGAGATTGTTAATAAGATTACGGACGCTTATGAAGTTCTGAGTGATCCTCAAAAACGTAGCCAATACAATGCTACATTAAAACTTCAAATTACCACTCCTGCTGAACGAGACTTTAGAGGTATTTGGAATGGCATTCGAACAAAGTATCACGATCATTTCTCTAAATTAAGATTGACAGCTCAAAGCTCTGATCAACAGCCCGCTGTTGCGGGTCGCTGGCCTTGGCCGAGAGATGTCTTATTCTCAATTTGCAAACGTTTACAAAGCCGCGAATTGGGAAGAGTTGCTAGAGTAGATCACACGGCAGATAGATGTGTTATTGAAGTTGCATTACAAGATTACTGTGATTTTATCAATCAGCAACGAAGCATATTTGTAAAACCTGATGAAAATCCATTAACGTTGACAAAGCTTAGAGAGCATTGGCAACATGGCGACCAGCAGTTGCGGCGCTTGATTGCTTGTCGTTTCTATCCAGAGAATTCTTCTTTAAAGCTTTGGAGTAAAACTTTTTTAAGAACAGCTTGGAATTCAGCGCAAAATAGTTATTTAAATAACCCTTATTTACGTGACTTAATTATTGCAGTTAGTGTGCAACATGAAGTGGGGGCTGAGCAATTGCTTGTTGTGACCGCCACTAGGCTTAACGATTTTCACGATCCAAGTGCTATTGCGCTATATCTTAAAGCTACCTATTGTTCCTTGTATGTTTCAACTGAACTTCGGGAAGACTATCAAAATATTAAAAATTTGTTTAGGGCGTATGTCATACACAGATCGCCGCATCTCAAGATGGATATAGAAAAGCTTCTTTGGCCTAGAGGTAGAGTGGGCAATATTAGTATCGATAATGTTAAGAGCTACGTGGTACAGGATATTGTTGTTGCATCGGCATTATCGTTATATTGTCAGCCAGATAAGACTGTTTCTTTTTTATGTAAACCGTACCAAAATTATAATTTCAATCATAATCAAATAGGTCAATTTTACGGTATGGCTATTTCTCACTGTTCAAGCATTCCAAGCAGGAATTTTCAGAACTGGTTATTGTCACTTGATACTGAATTTTTGACTAAGTTGTTCGATAAATTAACCAGGATAAGACACCACCATTTCGATGAAGAGTTTTGGGAAGACCTTTACACCCAAGTAGTCACCATGTCCCCTCAAGAGATTTTGGTTTATCTTGATGTTATGTGTGACACTATTAACGTTACTACAACCAATGTAGATGATGATAGTGAACTTGATGATAACAACGAAGGTCAAAAGCCTGAGATAAATAAAAAATGGCGTTTAGTTGCTAACCAACGTTTGATACAAAGACAAAAAGAATATGCCAAGCTTCCAGTTGAAAGTATAAAAGACAAACTCAGTAAAGTTCCGGATGACATCTCAATCGGTAGGCATTTTTTAAGTTATTTTTTAAGGTTACTTTTAAACAAGAGACTTAGATATAATACGCCGCAGTTGCTATTGTCTATTTTCAATATCGATGAGGACGATGATCTCGCCTGTCCAAAAAATATCAAAAAATTTGAAACCTACGTCACAGATGACTGTATCAATTTCTTAACTGACCCCAATAATCCATTAGATGATGGTAGTTCTAAAAGCTCTGTAGTAGGATACTTGGCATCGCAGAAAGTTGACCAGGCAGCTTTGGCAAAAATTATTGATTTATGTATTACAATTTGTGAACAGGATGCATTACACTTGTTGACAGATCGAGTAATATTCCTTTCAGAATTATTACAGCTACCCAAAGACTTTGTTGCCGATTTTCTGGTGCTGGCCAAAACCATATCATCGTCACGGCAACATGTACTCCGACTTTTACAAAAAACTCGGTACATACCAGTGCAAGCTTATCGTGGCTATTTAGAGCAAAACTCTATTGCCGTAAACTCTCTTCTTGAACTGACGAAATTTATTATAACACCCGTTGAAACAGTGTTGAGCTCGGTGTGTTGTTTAGTATTGTTGCAGCGGTTAGGATTGGAGAATTTCAATCGATTTAGTGCGCTATCTTTCATTGTGCCATTAATAATCTATACAGAAGGCCTTTGCAATAGTCATCCTGAGCATTTTCCAGGGTTGTTATCAATCATCGTCGCTGCATTTCAAAATAATGAGGAAAATCAACTTCCATACTTAATTAATGCCTATTTGCAACGATTACAGCCTACGCTCTGTCAGTCGGGACTAAAAAGAACACTCCCAGACGATCCACAACGAACACGTCAAAATGGACTAAACTAATATTCTATCTCAATAGGGGAGAGAATATGTCTAAGCAAAAAACTCCAGACAAGCAAAAACCTCTGATGGTAGGTTTAAATCACATTGCACTTGAAGTTGGCAATGTTGAGGAAGCACTAGAATTTTACCATAAAATTTTTAATTTCAGTTTAAGAGGAAAATCATCCAAGATGGCTTTTCTTGATCTTGGAGATCAATTCATTGCGTTATTTGAAAATAAATCTAAAAGTGAAAAAGACTATGGTCGTCATTTTGGGTTGGTGGTAGACGATCGTACTCATATTAAAGAACTGGCAGAACAAGCAGGTGCTAAGATTATAGAAAGCAGCTCGCTTGAATTTTATGATCCCTGGGGTAATAGAGTGCAGATAGTTGAATACAAAGATATTCAATACACTAAGGATCCTAAAATTATGGAAGCAATGGGCATCTATCTCGAGAAATCTGAGGAAGCTTTGGAAGAGATTGCTAAAAAGTTTAAGAAAGCTGCATAAGAAGTGCCTAGGTTGATTCGATTACGATACCTTGATATTGTGCTTTCCTTTGAGCACTCAAGGAATTCGGATGAAAAAATACTTCTTAATATTTTTTATGTTTTTTCTATCAGCATCTGCTATCGCCGAACCATTATGGATGACCTTACCAGCAACGCCTGAGTTACCCAAAGCACAGCGAAGTGGTTATGCCCCGATCAATGGTATCAAAATTTGGTATGCGGTATATGGACAGGGTGCTCCAGTTATTTTACTACATGGTGGTTTAGCAAATTCCAATTATTGGGGCAATCAAGTGCCAGTCTTGGCGAAACAATATCAAGTTATTGTTATGGATAGTCGTGGTCATGGTCGTAGCACTCGTGATTCAAAACCTTTTGGCTATGATTTGATGGCAACAGATGTCTTGGCTCTAATGGATCACTTAGGAATCAAGAGAGCGGCAATAGTGGGTTGGAGTGATGGTGCAATCATGGGGCTAAATATTGCTATTCATCATCCAGAGCGCTTAACCAAACTGTTCGCTTACGGTGCGAATTCAGACACTCAAGGTGTGAAAGATAGCTCCAAAAGTCCGATTTTTAAGGCGTATGCTACAGTTCGCGCTAAAGAGGAATATAAAAAGCTGTCGACAACACCGACCAATTACGAACAATTCCTGAGCGAAATACAAAAAATGTGGCGGACCCAACCTAACTATACCAAAGCAGAATTAAATTCTATTCAAGTCCCAACCTGGATTGTAGATGGTGATCATGACGAAGGTATCAAAAGAGAGAATACTGAGTTTATGGCGAACAACATACCTAATGCGGGATTGCTAATTCAACCCAATGTCAGCCACTTTGCGTTTATTCAGGATCCAACATTATTTAATCATGATGTTTTGAGTTTTTTAAGTCGCAAACAATCATGATTAACTAGGGTCTAAATAGCTTGCAGTGTCACTCATTTACGGGATGGGCACGTAAATGAGGCTAGAGATTTAAATAGTTAATAGCAATCTGCGCCATGATTTCAGCTGCTATGGGAATAATTTCATCATTAAATTCATAACTAGCGCTATGCATGCGTAAATGTTCATAGCCCATACCAATCCAAAAGAAGCAGCCGGGTATTTTTTCTAAGTAATAAGAAAAATCTTCTGATGCCATGCTAGCGTCAGTCAGCCATTCGACCTTTGACTCTCCTATTACTTCTTGTGCGCTGGAGTATGCTAACTCTGTTTCTTTTGCGTGATTTAATGTTGGAGGGAAGCAATATGAGAAATCAATCTTGGCAATCGCACCAAAACTGGAAGTTATACCATTTACAATAGTCACAATTTGTCGCTTAACATCGTCTTTCATCGTTGCGGACAGTGTGCGAATAGTGCCGTTAAGAATGGCTTCATCTGGGATTGCGTTGTGGGTGGTCCCTGCATGAAATTGTGTGACTGATACCACTGTAGGCTCTGTCGGTAAAGTGGCGCGGCTTACTATTCCTTGTAGGGCTTGAACAATTAAAGTGCCGATATAAATTGGGTCAATCGTTAAGTGAGGCTGGGCAGCATGGCCACCTTTGCCTTTGATCCGAATAGTGAATACATCTTGCCCAGAATGAATACAGCCAATTTTAGTTTTAAAGACGCCTAACTTAGACTTTGGAGTGTTATGATAACCAAAAATGGCATCAACTTTGGGATTAACCAAAACGCCTGCCGAAATCATTGCCTGCGCACCTGTACCGGTTTCTTCAGCAGGTTGAAAAATAAACTTAATTTTTCCTTTAAATTGATCTTTATGCTGTAACAATAGATAGGCTGTAGCTAGTAGCGTTGCGGTATGACCATCATGGCCACAAGCGTGCATGATGCTTTTATTTTTTGATTGATAAGGTAAGTTTGTTTGTTCTTGAATTGGCAGCGCGTCCATATCCGCGCGCAATGCCACCGTTTTTCCTGGTTTTCCGGAATCTAGAATTGTGACTATGCCAGTACCTGCAATTTCGTCAACTTGCTTATAACCGTATTTTTTAAGCGTGTCAGCCACTAAGCGAGCTGTGGCTTTTTCGTTATGCGCTAATTCAGGATTTGCATGGATTTCATGTCGAATCTTAACAATCTCTGGATAAAGACTTTGCAGTGTTTCTTTCACAGATCAATGCTCCAATTAGATAGAGTAACTATATACTAATTTAAACTCCACTTGGACTAGAGTGCCACTGAAATTAAATTGATTAAATGCAATTATTGCGATAAAGTTTTATGTTTTTACCTATAAAAACATATATATTTAACTATTTCGGAGGGTTAGAGTGAGTGTTCAGCAAACAGAAGAATATCGTAAGTTAGGTAAACTAGATAAAGAAGTTTTTGCTGAAATGCTTTTAAAAGCAAGAGAAGCAGAGCGGCTGTGCAAAAAAACACCCCATCAACAGCTGCTAACGAAAGAGGAATATGAAAAAGCCCATCCTGATTTTAAAGTATTAGTTGAAACCCCTTGGGCAAGAAAAGAGCCCATTTATATCACTTCTGAATTTATTGACGGTCAACTAAATCCAAAATTAGAACATTTGAAATCCGACATTGAAGGCAATCTTCCTTATCATAGTTTTATTAAAGAAGGCTATGCGACAACCTGGCCACTATTATTGCGTTTATATTATGGTCTGCAATCAGGATTTCGAATTTCGATCGAACAATTCCATTCGATGTTGAAAGTGAGTTATTGGCGAGCGTTGGGATTAAAAATTGAAACTCTACCATTATTAGAAGGTAATCCCTCACGCTTGACAGAATTTAGTGTCATTTTCATGGAACCTATTTTGAGTCTGATGCGCCCAGAACAATCTCATAATTTTATTAACAAATTGCAAAGTGCTCCAGTAGGTGAAAGAAGTGCACTGCTGATAGAGCTTGATGCTACCTTGCTTAATATCTGTAATCAGACCAGAGAGGACGATGATATTCAAAGGCTAGCGCTTCGTACTCGAATTCCTATTTGGGAGAGACTAGAAACATTTATGAACATGCAGGCGGGTGGTTTGCAAATGTTTGCAGCCTTACTGACGGCAAATCTCTGGCCGTATCATCCCTTCACTCTTAATGATCACTTATACGTTCTGATACCTTCTCAAACTATTATCCAAACATTCGCCCAGGTGATTAATCCGACTCGTACTGTTAAATATGTGAGAAGACTTGGAGCCATTAGTAGCGAAATGATGGCAAAGCACTCCGCTAACAATGAGCGCGCAGGGAATTTAATTGCACCGGGAATTGGTGTGGAAACAGATATAACCAATTATGTTGTTCATGAAAAGGTTACCCCGCCTGCCTTATTAGTTGAACATGACGATTATCATGATCTTTTAGAGGCAACGATCAGTAGATTACTCTATGAACAGATAATGCAAATTCCGGATGTTTTGGCTCAGCATATTAAGGTCGACCCTAAAGTTACTTCTGAATTTGACCGTTGTATTGAGCGTGAAAAAACTTTTGAGTGCTCTGAACAAGTTCGATTTTTTGAATTATTGAAGTACGTCTTCGCGGTTAATCCCGACGCTGAAAGCGAAAACTTCGTGTTACGAAAAAGTTCTCTTCTGGTTCTTATTGATATGGTATTAAATCCACAAAAGTGGGCTTACTACTCGAGTAACAAAGCCCGAATTGTTGAGTTACTGCTCCCGCGCGAAGCAAATAAGTTTTTAGGTGCAACTGAAGTAGAAAAGGTTATCCAAGATTATTTTTTGAAAGTTAAGAAAGATCTCCGCTTACTAGCTTTATTGCTTCTAATTCATTTCTATCTTAATGATGTGAATTTATGCTTAGCTATTTTGTCATTACCACAACCAAATAATGCTGCTATCCAATTAACTTGGCAAAAAGGCGAAGATAGTGGTTTAGTGCCGATTTTTTCTTGTTGCGGTATAAATTATTCTCTTAAACAACTTGCAAACATGCAACCTCTGGCAAGAATGAAGCTCATAGCGGCCAGTACCAAAACTCTATATTCCATTCCTGAAGGAATAGTGGTCGATGAGAAGGTTAAGCAGACTATTCTTGCTAATCAAGGGGAAATCATCAATGCAGTTAAACCTTGTCAATTTACAATGCCTTGCGCTGCATTAACAGCAGGTGTTAGAAAAGTATTAGGTTTAGATCGGTTACGTAGCGTTAATCCTGAAGGGTTACAGTTAGACTACTTAAAACATAGAGTTCCTGAAATTATTATTGAAAAAGATCCCAATAAAGATCAGGCGTTTTTATGTACTTTTCCTGAAAGGAAAAGAGCCACCGTCGAAGCCATTTTGAGTCCAGAAAAATGGCAAAAAACTAAGCGCTTGATCGTTAAAATGCAAGCTCTTGTTCGAGGTCATCGAGAACGTGGCTACTTCTTTAAGGAGGTGAATGCACGTAAAATTCGCGTCCAGAATCTTAAAACTCAAATCAATTCGGCAAACGAAAAAGAATTATTTACCAATGTTTCATCATTAGCCATAGAGGCACAACAAGAGGTTGATATTTTAAAGATACAGGAGAGGGTCATGTCAGGTTGGTCACGAAAAAAATAGAGTGATATTTCTAGTCTTTAGTACTATTATGGCGATATTACCCTTAGTGTTATGGATAGAGTAACAAATCTAGAAAAAGGATTTCAGATGGCAGATCTCTTAGTTCTTAGCCTGGCAGTATTTTTCTTCATAATATCTTTTCTATTCATTAAACTTTTTGCATACCTCTTGCAAAGGTAGTCACTCATGTTGTATTGGATTTGTGGCATTGTGACTTTCGTGTTGCTGGTTTATTTATTTATTGTTTTGTTAAGGCCTGATTTGTTTTAATAAAAAATAGGGATGGACTCCTTTGACAGAAGTCGGTATTTTCCAAGTCGTTCTCTATCTCATCTTATTACTCGGTTTAGTCAAACCCCTAGGGTGGTATATGGCTAAGGTCTATGAAAAACAGTTTTGTGGCATAGACTTAGTGATACGTCCGATTGAAAATGCTTTCTATAAACTTTGTCGAATAGATTCTCAAAAAGAGATGCATTGGATAAGTTACTTATCAGCGATGCTCATTTTTAATTTTTTTGGATTGTTAATTGTTTACATAATACAAAGAATTCAATTCTATTTGCCGCTGAATCTTAATGCTTTTCCTGGAACACCTCCAGACTTATCCTTCAATACTGCGGTGAGTTTTGCTACTAATACCAATTGGCAATCATATAGTGGCGAAACGACTCTGAGCTATCTCACCCAAATGTGCGCTCTAACTGTTCAAAATTTTGTTTCGGCAGCAACCGGGATGTCACTTTTAGTCGCAATGACTCGTGGCATTGTTAGATATGAAACAAAAAATTTGGGTAATTTTTGGGTGGATACAGTTCGTGGCACTTTATATATTTTGCTACCACTCTCAATTATTTTGGCCACTGTTTTAGCCTCCCAGGGGGTCATCCAGAATTTTAAACCTTATCAAAAAGTCGCACTACTTGAACCATTACATTACCAGGCTGAACATAAGATTATTACAGACCAGACGATTCCAATGGGACCAGTTGCCTCTCAAATTGCTATCAAACAGTTAGGAACCAACGGTGGTGGCTTCTTTAATACCAACTCTGCTCATCCATTTGAAAATCCAACGCCGATTTCTAATTTTTTAGAGTTGCTAGCAATTCTGCTGATACCTGCTGCTTTATGTTATACCTTTGGGGTTATGGTCAAAGATACCAAACAAGGTTGGGCCATTTTAGCAGCGATGTTTATTCTTTTTATTCCTTTGATGGTTGCTTGTGTGATATCGGAGCAAAAAGGAAATCCGGCGTTTGCTGCCATGACGATTGACCAAACACCAAAATATAATCTTACTCCTGGTGGTAACATGGAGGGCAAAGAAACCCGATTTGGAATTGTCAGCTCAGCGCTATGGGCTACCGCGACCACAGCAGCATCGAATGGTTCGGTAAATTCCATGCATGATTCCTATACTCCGCTTGGCGGTTTAGCGCCATTATGGTTAATGCACTTAGGAGAAGTTGTGTTTGGCGGTGTTGGGTCGGGTCTCTATGGGATGTTACTACTAATCATCATTACTGTTTTTGTTGCTGGACTGATGGTTGGACGAACCCCAGAATATTTAGGTAAGAAAATAGAACCGTTTGAAATGAAAATGGCTTCACTTGCGGTTTTAGTGATGCCGCTTTCTGTTCTTTTATTTACAGCAATTGCGACAGTCACTAAATCAGGAACAAGTTCAATTTTGAATCCAGGTGTGCATGGCTTTACAGAAATTCTCTATGCATTTACCTCAATGAGTAATAATAACGGCAGTGCCTTTGCCGGTCTAAATGCTAATACGCCTTTTTATAATCTATTAGGCGGTATTGCGATGCTCATTGGACGATATTGGATCGCGATTCCTACTTTAGGCATCGCAGGGGCGCTAGTCGTTAAAAAAAGAATTCCGAAAAGTTTGGGAACATTGCCGACTCATACGCCTCTATTTGTAATATTGTTAGTTGGTGTAACGCTTGTGTTGGGGGCATTAACTTTTTTTCCCGCGCTAGCACTGGGACCCATCGTCGAGCATTTAATGCTTTGGGGGCACTATGGCCACTAAAGTACCACTTTGGAATTTCAAAATTATCAAAACTGCAGTATGGGATTCGTTCTTAAAGTTAAAACCACAGCATCAAGTTCGAAATCCAGTTATGTTTTGCGTCTATATTGGTTCGATTCTAACGACGGCATTGTTTATTCAAGCAGTGCTCAGCGAAGGTGAAGCACCACCCTTGTTTATTTTGGCGATTAGCTTGTGGCTTTGGTTTACGTTGTTATTTGCAAATTTTGCAGAAAGCATGGCGGAAGGGCGAGGTAAGGCACAGGCTGAAAGTCTTCATAAAACTCGTCGTGAAATAATTGCCAAGCGATTAGCTAAACCTTCAAAAGATGCCAAAATCAAAAATATTGCGTCAAAAGATTTACGTGTTAATGACATTGTTTTAGTTGAGGCTGGTGATTTTATTCCCAGTGATGGCGAAGTGATTGAAGGGATTGCTTCTGTTAATGAAAGCGCTATTACAGGTGAAAGTGCTCCTGTGATTCGAGAAAGTGGCGGTGATCGCAGCGCAGTCACCGGCGGAACGCAAGTTATATCGGATTGGCTAATTATTCGTATTACAGCAAATCCAGGCGAAACTTTCCTCGATCATATGATCGGATTAATTGAAGGTGCTAAGAGGCTTAAAACACCTAACGAACTTGCGCTTAGCATTCTTCTAGCTGCGCTCACCATCATTTTCTTATTGGTTTGTGCTACGTTGCTGCCTTTTTCTATTTACAGTACAGCTCAAGCTGGTATTGGTAAAGCAGTATCAATTACCGTGCTAGCTGCTTTATTTGTTTGTTTGGCGCCAACGACTATCGGTGGTCTGCTTTCTGCAATTGGCATAGCAGGAATGGATAGAATGATTCAGGCGAATGTTATCGCTGTATCTGGAAGGGCTGTTGAAGCAGCGGGTGATATTGATATTTTACTGCTTGATAAAACAGGTACTATTACCTTAGGTAATCGACAAGCCTATGAATTTATTCCCGCAGAAGATGTGACGATAGAGCAACTTGCCGATAGTGCGCAATTGGCTTCATTAGCTGATGAAACCCCAGAAGGGAGAAGTATTGTCGTTTTAGCGAAAGAAAAATATGGTTTCCGTGGACGAGAAATTGCGGAGCTAGGTGCAACTTTTATCCCTTTCACAGCGCAAACCCGAATGAGCGGCGCCAATTTAGCTAATAGGCAAATTCGAAAAGGCTCTAGTGATGCGATCGAAAAATATATTAAACGACTTGATGGTTCTATACCCACTTTTGTGAAGCAAACAGTCGAAAAAATTTCAAGACAAGGCGGAACTGCATTAGTTGTAGCAGAAGAAAATAACATCCTTGGCGTTATTCATCTTAAAGATATTGTTAAAGGAGGCATTCGGGAACGATTTGCGAAATTAAGGCAGATGGGCATTCATACTATTATGGTGACTGGCGATAATCCTTTAACTGCTGCAGCGATTGCAGCCGAAGCGGGTGTCGATGATTTTTTAGCTAACGCGACTCCAGAAGACAAGCTGAAATTAATACGTAAGTTGCAGAAAAAAGGGCATTTGGTTGCTATGACTGGAGATGGCACTAATGATGCCCCGGCACTTGCACAGGCAGATGTCGCCGTTGCTATGAATACTGGTACACAAGCAGCTAAAGAAGCCGGGAATTTAGTCGATCTTGATTCTAATCCAACTAAATTAATTGAAGTTGTAGAGATCGGAAAGCAGCTATTAATGACCCGTGGTTCGTTAACGACTTTTAGTATTGCAAATGATATCGCCAAGTATTTTGCCATCATTCCGGCCGCTTTTGCTGGAACTTACCCGGCCCTTAGTCGGTTAAATATAATGCATCTGGCAACTCCTGACAGTGCAATTTTATCAGCTGTTATTTTCAACGCTTTAATCATCATATTTTTGATTCCACTTGCACTACGTGGCGTAGCTTATCAACGTAGTTCTGCTGCACGTTTGCTGCGTAATAACGTTTTAATCTATGGCCTAGGTGGTTTAATTATTCCGTTCATTGGAATCAAAATGATTGATTTAATTTTAACAGGATTACGATTGGTGTGATGATATTTTCAGAAGCCTTAAAACAAGTTAGAAGTGCACTTATGCTGTTGCTGCTGTTTACAATTTTAACAGGTATATTGTATCCCTTGTTGATTACCGGCATTGCACAAGTTTTTTTTCCTTGGCGGGCGAATGGTAGCTTGATAACCCAAAACCAGCAGATGTTGGGCTCTTTACTCATCGGCCAACCTTTTGGCGAGTCCAAATATTTTTGGAGTAGGCCCTCCGCAACCACTCCGTTTGCCTACAATGCTGCTTCATCATCAGGTTCTAATTTAGGACCTTCAAATCCTGATTATTTAAAAACTGTCAGACAACGAGTAACCGAATTAAAGCAAAAAAATCCAAATAGCCAAGGATTTGTTCCCGTTGAGTTAGTCACGGCTTCAGGTAGTGGTCTTGATCCTGACATCAGTCTAGAGGGTGCTATTTTTCAAGTGCCTAGAATTGCTAAGGCGCGAGGTGTTTCTGAAAAAACAATTCTAGCTTTGATAAATAATATGTTGATCAAACCTGCATTTGGATTTTTAGGAGAAGCGCGTCTTAATGTTTTGCAAATTAACTTAGCATTGGATCATCTTTTGAAAGCTAGGAGTGAATGATGAAAGAGCGACCAACTCCAGAAAAAATGTTGCAGAAAGCCAAGCAAGAAGAACATAAACAAACGCGTGGCAAGCTAAAAATATTTTTAGGAGCGGCGCCTGGTGTTGGCAAAACCCAGGCCATGTTAGAAGAAGGATTAGAAAAAAGAGATCTAGGTCTTGACGTTGTTATCGGCATTGTCGAATCACATGGACGCAAAGAAATTCAATCGTTGATGACCAAATTCGAAGCGATTCCTGCGCAAGAGGTTGTCTATCAAGGGAAAAAATTAGCAGAGTTTGATCTTGATGGCGCCATTGTGCGCTCACCTGCACTAATTCTAATTGACGAATTGGCGCATTTCAATGTTCCGGGATCAAGGCATACCAAACGATTTCGAGATATTCTAGAGGTTTTAGACCGTGGTATTGACGTTTATACCACTCTAAATGTTCAACATATTGAAAGTCTCAATGATCGGGTAGCTCAAATCCTCGGAACCCAAATCAAAGAAACCGTTCCCGACTCGATATTAGAAGTAGCCGATACCATTGAGATCGTAGATTTAACGCCTGAGGATTTGCTCAAACGTTTAGACGAAGGTAAAGTTTATTTTCCTACTACTGCCGAAATTGCAAAAGAAAACTTTTTTCGAAAAGGTAATTTAAGTGCTTTGCGAGAGTTAGCTCTAAGGATTGCCGCCGAAACTGTTGGGACACAAACCTATCTCTACCGACAAGACTTAGGCATAAAAAAAATCTGGCCGACAAAAGAAAAAATATTAGTCTGCGTAGGTCCTAATAAGAATTCAATTAAGATTATTCGCCACGCAAAAAGACTGGCAGACCAGATTAAAGCAGAATGGATGGCAGTTTATGTAGACCGCGCTCGTGTTAAAAATAACCCCGAACAACGAGCGAATGCCATTCAAAATTTACGTTTTGCGGAACAGCTTGGTGGTAAAACTAAAATTTTAAATGGTTTCGACATTGTTAATGAAGTCCTAAATTATGCTCGTGAGGAAAATGTCACTCTGATAGTTATAGGAAAAAAAATTAGACCACGTTGGAGGGATTTGTTTTCTAGACGATTAGCAGATGAGCTAGTTCGCTACAGTAAAGAAATTGATGTTTATATTGTGACCCATACCAAAGAAGTAACGGCCGAAAGTATTAAAAAAACTGTAGAGAAGAAACGAGTGCCTCTTTTTGTGTATGGTTTTGCCATAGTAATGTTAGCAATAGCCACCTTAGCAAATCTGTTAATTTTTCCCCACGTCAGGGCTAGTAATTTAATTATGATTTATTTGCTAGTTGTCACTTTGGTTGCTTTATTTGGGGAAATTGGACCTTCCATTTTAGTATCGCTGCTTAGTGTTCTGGCCTATGATTACTTTTTTATCCCACCTTTGAATAGCTTTGCGGTGACTGACATCCAATATTTAATAACGTTAGTTATCATGTTGTTAGTAGCAACTATCATAAGTTATCTAACGTTATTAATTAGATATCAAGCCAATGCAGCTAAACTTGCTGAACAACAAATCACCTCATTGCATAAATTAAGCCGCCAATTAGCGAGGATAAGAGGAACTAACAAGTTATTACAGGCAGGTATGTGGCATCTTGCCGATCAATTTGATTCAAAGATTGTTAGCTTTCTCCCAACTACTCAAAAAGGCTCGTTAATCGCTAAAGATCAAGCGCTTCAGGAGCTTTCTATAGACGAAAAGGAGCAAGCAGTCGTCAAATGGGTTTACGATATGGGAGAAATGGCGGGTAGTGGTACTGAGAATCTTCCATTCTTTAAATCACTCTACTTACCTTTACTTGGATTTAAGCATGCAATTGGGGTGGTACGAATCTCTTCTAATGATCCTAATAAAAAGTTTTCGTCAGAGGAAATGGATAGTTTGCAGGCTAGTGTTCATCAGATAGCGATTGCTATTGAAGTTGACAGGCTACAAGAAGAAAAAATTAAAGAAAAAATGAAGCCGCCTGGCAGCTAGCTTTGTTAAATAATCTTAAACGGTGGCTCTTATTCTTTCTATAATAAGATTGTAGTCAATTGCGCGTTTGCTTATAGGATAGAGTAAAGGGGCTTAATGAAGGTCAGTGAATTTCTTTCTAAAGTGTCATTGTTTTCCGGGCTCAACGATGAGGATTTGGATGAGCTCGTAGGGTTATGTTGTACAGTCAATAAAAATAAAAATGAGATTATATTTAACAAAGGTGATATTGAGCAGAAGATTTATATCGTCTGTACCGGTTCGGTTGAAATATTTACTATAGGTGAAAATAGAACAACCATACCCATTGCTAATTTTAATGCTGGGCAAGTTTTTGGCGAATTAACTATTTTTAATAAAGTCCCCAGGACTGCGTATGCGCGCGCAGTTGAAGATTCAGTTCTTTTGGAACTATCACATGATGATTTTTTAGAATTGCTCAAAAAACATTCAACTATTTCTATCTCCTTGTTAAGTATCCTGAGTAAAAGGTTGTACAAAACTAATACATTAATGCAATCCTATGCGGCTCGCAATGCTAACATAGAGATGGAGATGACCGAAACATTTGGTGAAAAGCTTTCTGATAAATTTGCTTCTATTGTAGGAAGTTGGACCTTTGTAATAACTTTCCTCATTATTTCATTCGTTTGGCTTGTCGTTAACACTATTGTATTGTTCTTTAAACCTTTTGACCCCTACCCATATTTGCTATTTACTACAGTGTTAGCCTCTTTAGCCGCTTTTCAAGCACCTGTTATCTTAATGACTCAAAATAGACAAGCAAAGAAGGACCGTTTGCTTGCGGAGATTGATTACAAAGTAAGTTTGCAATCAGAAGTATGGTTACAAGAGTTAAAAAGAAAAATTGAGAAATTACAAGATAATGAACTTGCAATGATTTTGTCAAAGTTAGATCAAATAGAACAAGCTCATGCTGAGTTAGAAAAAAAATTTAAAAATGACAAGTGAAACATTATCTGTTCCTACGTGCCCGCGTCCAGATTTTTTACTGGTGTGTCTGGGCACATAGGAAGGAAGATTTTAGATTGAGTTCGCAGCGGCTGGCGCAGCAGCGGGAGTCTCAGCGGGTGCTTTTGCTCGTTGTTGTCCCACATGCGCAGGTGAAGACCTCATTGCAGCAGTAAAGTTGGAAGCTTGTGTTTTGTATCCATCTTTCAATTTCTGCCTCTCTTCTTGTGCTGCTTTTAATTCCCGTTGTTCTCTAGCAAATTCAGCTTTCAAGTCTTCTAATTTAGTAACTCTAGCCCTAAGAAGGTCACAATCTTTGGCAACATCTAATTTTTGAGCTTTCATGGCTTTAATTTGATCTCTTATGCTAGTTAAATCAGGGTCTTCCATTATTTCGTCTTCCCTTGGGACTTGAGGGGCAGGTGCAGCAAGCTCTAAGGGACCTTGCGCAAAATAAAAATCTAAACCCGCATCTGTTATCTTTTGTACCTCTGGGAGCGAAGTTTCTCCGTCATTGTGAGAGTTTTCTTCATTCTTCAAACCGTTCAAATATTTAGTGTAGTTTTTAAAGACCGAATTTATTATGCCACTGTAGACTACTAGAGTGCCTAATTCAGCAGTTGTATCAAGCAAAAAACAACTGACAGACTCTCCTTTTTGGGTCACCTTAACTTTTAACTGATCGTTCTTTTTTTCTTTTATTTTGAATCTATTTCCGTAGGTTTGCTCTGATATGCCAAAACCATTCTCGTCAAAAAAGAACTGTCGCATTATTTGTGCATTTTTAATTCTTTCCTTGTCATTGTTTCCAACAGGTTCGATCACAAGGGAATGCATTAAAATATTGGTATTTTTATCAGATGCGAAGTAATGATTGGACTGGTGCGGACGTTCAAACCCATAGCTATCTAGAGCAGCAAAAAGCGCGGTTTTCAGTTCTTCAGATATCTGCATAGTGGTTCTCCAGAGCTTAAAGTAATATTAAAATATTTGCTAATAAATTAGGAAAGCATTAAAGATTTAACATATTTATTTCTAAAAATAAAGTGAGATATTTTAGAAAATATTACCTTGACTGCTTTTTGATTATTTGCAGCACGAGATCTAAACTAATTAAATCAATAATTAATATTACCAAATTTGATTATGACAAAAAGATATAAAAAAGAACTGAAAATTGCTAAATTTCTCTTCTCTTTGGCGCCATATTTAAAATTCTACAAAGGGTTATCAGTTTTAAGTCTGGTGTGTATTTTTTTGATAGCCGGGTTCATGACCATTGTACCGATTAGCTATAAATATATTTTTGATAATATCGTTAAAAGTCATAATGAAAGCTTACTGCTATTAATTTTCGGGGTGATTATTATTGCCTTTATTGTACGTACCATTGCTGATAGTGTTGTTACTCGCCTAATTACCAAAATTACTGCCGGAATTATTCTGAAGCTACGTTTAAAGTTATTTAATCATGTCCAAAATTTATCGGAAGATTTTTATTTTACGACACCAAGCAGTGAGCTGATTGCATGTTATTCAGACGATATTAATTGTATTGAGCAAGCGCTTGTTAATACTGCATTGCCAGTCCTTAGAAGTTTATTAGTAGCATTAATTAGTTTTATTTTAATAATCTGGCTTGCTTGGCCTGCAGCGGTAATGTTGTTTATCTTAGTAGCATTCTCACTGGCAATTCCGCAGCTATTAAGTAATCGCCGTAATCAAGCGATACACTTACAGAAGAAAGAACAAAAGAAGTTGCTGGTTGCTTTTCAGGAATTCATCGCTGCACACGTTGTTATACGGCTTTATAACCTAATGAATTTATGGGCCAACCTTATTGGTGGCAAGATTGAGTCAGCTGCAAAGACCAGTAAGGAAGCAAATTTTTATAACATGTTTGCACCGCGTTCTTTGTTGGCGACTACCGTTTTAGCTCAAGTATTAGTGGTATTTATTGGTGCGTTTGCCGTCATTCGAGGTCAGGTAACACTTGGCACTATCATTAGCCTGATACCTTTGTCGAATTACATTCTGGTTAGTTCTGATTTTTTAGTTACTGCTTTGCCAATCATTACTCAAGCTGCAGCTGCAATGAATCACATCAATGAGATTTTGAGTAAAAAATCTAATATACCAAGAGATCTAGGTGCAAAGCATTTGCCCGCAATCAACAACAATATAACTTTTCAAAATGTTAGTTTTAGTTACGACGACCACAAGAAAATTCTAATAGATATTACCCTCAAGCTAACTTATGGCAAAGCAATTGCTTTAGTAGGATCAAGTGGTTCTGGAAAGAGTACCATTTTAAATTTGTTAATGCGCTTATATGATCCTACGGTGGGTACCATCATTTTTGATGATCAATATAAATCTACTGACGTCACCGAAGAATCTTTGCGACATCAATTAGCCATAGTGCTGCAAGAGCCACTTTTATTTAATATGAGTGTCAAAGAAAATATTAGAATGGGAAATTTAGAAGCAACTGAAGATGAGATTACTGAAGCAGCTAAGAAGGCTGGACTTCATAATGATATTATCTGTTTGCCGAACCAATATGACACTGTTATTGGGGTGGAAGGAAAAAGCTTATCGGGAGGACAGCGGCAACGGTTAGCATTAGCGAGAGGCTTTGTGCGTAAACCTAGGATATTGTTACTGGATGAAGTGACTTCTGCAGTTGATGCCATTACTGAAGCAGAAATTAATAAAAGTATTCTAGAGTACACTCAATATGGTTCAGTCATTACTACGACACATCGGCTAACCTTGGCGCCGCATATGTCTGAGATTTTTGTTTTAGAACAAGGAAAAATCATTGAGCATGGAACGCATCATGATTTACTGCAGAAACATGGACTTTATGCAAAAATGTGGGAAAAGCAGCATAGTATTAATCTAACCCCCGAGAAAGAAATAGTCAGTATCGATATTAAATATCTAAGCAAAATTCCAATTCTTCAATACTGTACACTTGAATTTTTAGATAACTTAAGTAAGCAATTCGTCGTTGAAAGTTACGGGCCGAATGAAATTATTTTTAAACAAGACACATTCGGTAATAAATTTTATCTGGTTGCGCGAGGCACAGTTGAGATATGGAAATCTCATCAGTTGGTTGCGGCATTAAGTGATGGTGATTATTTTGGTGAATTAGCATTGTTATCTAGTGATACTCGTAATGCGACTGTTAAAACGCGAAGCCCTTGCATTTTGTTAACAATTTCACGCAGTCAATTTGAAAAACTCTTGTTGCATGTGCCTGAGATTAAGGCCGCTATTGAGAAGATTGTTATAGAGAGGAATGGAAATTCTAGAGATAATCCTGCTAGTTGATGATTGTCATTCGCAGGCGGGAATCCATGCTTCCAGCTGCACCTAAAATGGATTTCCGGATGCGCGGAAATGACGGGTAAGATTATCAATAATCTGCTCGAAATATATGGCATTAGTGAGGCCATGTCCAAAGCCATCAAGTATCACCAAGTTAGACTGAGGTATAGCTTTTTGTAAGGCATAAGCATGATCGATCGGGAAAATTGGATCTGAATCGCCGTGCAATATTAATGTGGGTGCCTTGATCTTAGAGAGAGCTTCTTCGTGAAGATCATAAGAAATCATACAAGCTCGATAATGATTATTAGGACCTTGTGGATTTTTTTGTCGAACAAAATTTTGTAATGCAATTTCTCGTAACCATTCTTCATCGACAGTTGTCTTGCCATTGTTGAGATAAGTGCATTTGAAAAACAAAGCTATTTTCTCTTCCCAAGTTTGAGGAGGCGCAATCATTTCTTTAGCAACTTGTAAAATATGATCGGCAGGCTTTGAAAGTTTGCTGCGAGCAGGAAGCCCTTGATAAGCATCGAAAGAAGCTCGTAGATCAGGAGTGGTCATTAATAAAGCTAATTTATTTACGCGCTCGGGAAAATAACCTGCAAGCATTGAGGCGATAACCCCGCCCATTGAAGCTCCTAGTAGAGTTGCAGTTTGTATTTGATAAGCGTCCATGATATGGGTGATGTCTTTTGCCATATCAAGAAGGTTGTAGGGTTTTTCGTCAAAGTTTACCGAAAAGGAAAGGCCAGTATCACGGTGATCATAGCGAATAATAAAAAGACTTTGATCAGCGAGTTGTTCGCAAAATAATTGTGGCCAAAATATGCCTTGACCACCGCTACCCATTATCAAGATAAGCGCAGGATTTTTAGGATCTCCAAACGATTCTGTCCATAATTCTTTATCGTTATGTAACACAACTCTTTGGCGAAAGGTAGTTTGGTTAGTCATTTGCTTATCTCATTCATGCAGTTTGAAGAGCAGCATAATAACATGCTTAAGCACGAGGCTAGAAGTTTTAAATTTTATGTGTACAGGATTACAAAAAGTCAATGCAACGACTGATGAATTATTGCCATGTCATTTCTATACTGTAATTAAGCATGAGAAATTATTCGAAAGATAAGGAGGGTATAGACATGGCTAATACAAATAAAATGAGTCGAGCAGAAGCAGGAAGAAAAGGCGGAGAAGCGAGGGTACGTAAATATAGTAAAGAAGAACTTTCTCAGCAAGCAAAGCAAGGAGCACAAACAATTGAAAACAAAATTCCGGGCTTCCATGCAAAGATCGGACAAATAGGTGGCCAAGCTCGAGGAAAACAAGATCAACAAGATATACAAGAATAATAAAGTTTTCAATCTGAAGAGGGTCAGTGAGTTTTCATTGACCCTCAACATATTTAGCAAATGGCGGCTAACGTGTCTTCTTGTTCAAATATCTGCAATTGTGGTGTGTTTCGAATAACTTTGTCAGTAAAAAACAGCATGTTCATAGTGCTTTTATTTTCTCTATTAATGACAAGATCAATTAGTTTGACTGCACAGCGATGGATAAGTGCGAACAAAAGCAATGGAATATAAGGTATGAAATAGTGGGCCACATTCATCATTTCTGTTGGGTGCTCAGGTAATTTTTCTGCTTCATTACCTTGAAGATGATGATGTTTGAAATAAAACAGCAATCCTGAATAAACCGGTAGTAACAACATGATGACTGTGCCAGTCACCATAGGGTTGATTGCAGTGATTTTATATTTGAGTGTTTTGTTATTGAAAACTTCTAGTTCTTGAAAAATTGAGGTCTTTCTTTCTCCTAAGATCGCAACAACTTGAGGCCTATTTATCACATCTTTAACATCAAGCTCTTCTAATAAATAGTCAATAATCGCTAATCTAATATAGGCTTGTAAAAATGACTTGCACTGTCTTCTAGATAACCTTGTGTCTGCTACCCACGATTCAGGCTGTCGCAAAAAATCGGTGGCTACGGCATAAGGGGCATCACTAATTGTTGTTTCGCTATCAAAGAGTAAACACATAATTAGTTTACAAAAATCTTTAAAATCCATAGAAGATTGCAAAAGATTTAATTCATAGTGACAATAGGCGCGCAAACTCATTGGTGATTTATTGGCTGTTAAGACACTTAAATGTGACCAATCATGCCAAATTTTATCAGTATTATTACTTTTTGCTTTATAGAGTTGCTGGGGTATTTCTGTTTGTATCGTCATAGAAATAAATTCTGACACGTTGACAACTTGCCAATCTGCAAAATATTTATCATGGTAATGTTTTGAAAGAAAACGATCTATAAGGAAGATTCCTAAAAGATTAGTAACGACCAGTAACGAAAATATAGAGAAGATAACAGTAAGATATGCGCCATGTTCAATACGATTATCTATCTTGTCGTAGTCTAATTCAATTTTGTTCAAAACAATTTTTTCTACGAAATACCAGGCGCTCTTGTATCCCATAAAAATTGATAAAGCAAAGGAGGATAGGAACGACAGCAGAATATAATTGCTCCAAGACATTCTTAGTTCGTAATTGGGATTTATTTCTTTAAAAGGAGAATCGGATAAGTTTTTCACAGGCTTGCCTGCTAATTCATCTTTTAATTCTTGGCATTTTTGCGTTAGGTATTCTGTAATTTCTTTTTTGTTTATGAGCGAGTAACGGTGTTGTCTGTAGGCTTGTACTAGCGTAGATCCGATTAATAGTTTAATTATTTTTACTTTAAGGGTCTTGTCGTGATCATAATCAGGCAGTGAGGGTGGCCAAAAACTGTGAGGATTGCACAATAATAATTGTATACCAGGATAAACCTCTCCAATCTTATGTTTCAGGTTTCCTGAATTTAGAAGATAAAGACAAAAGTTGTTGAAGGTATTTGAATCGCTGCCAAAGCCCCTTGATGCATCTCGTAATAATTCTGCCACTTTCTCTCTGATGTGTTTATAAGAGTCGTGAGTTAGAACTATTTCGGCTTCTTGATTCATATTTTTTGTTCAATATTTGGGAATTCAATGACTTAGACCTTAACTATTCATGATCTTAAAGTCAACCGCCGATCGCCACGAGCCATTCATC
>DJAM01000081.1 GCA_002429595.1 Coxiellaceae bacterium UBA6002 | reverse complement strand
TGTCATTAAATTGGCGCTTACTGAAATCAAGACTTTTTCATCAAAGAAATTTTCTTCTAAATATTCTTATAGGTCTTCTATGCAAAAGTTACTATTTTTATGAAATGAAGAATCAAGTATACATAAACCAAATACATAGTTATCACTCAAGGGAAACTTTAGGTGAAACTTTTTTAGAGTAATGTGTGTGCTTGACCCCGTTCATTTAATCCGGTGTAATTGAAACTAGTGGCGCTGGGATAGCAATTTTATTAGTAAGGAATGTTTGAATGGATTCAAAAATTGTTGAGATATGTAATGATAATAATGGAAAATTTCGTCTCCAATACCATACAGAAACAAATGACTTATATATTAATGATAGAAAAATTGCCTATGACTTATCTCTGTCGTGGTGGCAAAATTTGTTTGCTATACTGGTGTCCATTGCTGTAATAGTAGATTGTATTTTTAATATTCTTTCTTATTTTTATAAAGGATAACGATAATCTAATTATAGGGTTGAAGTGAAGGGTTAAGTGCAGATTACCCGAATCTTATTCGGGTGAGTGTGTACTTGATTCCATCTTAACCCTTTTATTTTAAGATTGTTTTTTCCTAAGGTTCTAACTATTTAGACTTTCTAGTTATTCTATTTAAGCGAGTCGTGATATGAACAATAACCGCTATTCCGTAACCTCAACTGAAGACTATGAGCTAGGCTCAGATGGCAAAGTACTGAATAACAAACTTGGTATTAAAATCGAGCAGGAGATGAACGCCTTAGAAGAAAAATTTCTTCGAGATGCTGAGATCCAATTATTAGGAATTAACGCGAATCACCAATTTACGAGCCAGGATATCTGTGACATCCACGAATTATGGTTAGGTGATATCTACTATTTCGCAGGCAAATACAGAATCTCAAACATGTCCAAGGATGGTTTCTTTTTTGCTAGCTCAGAACAAATTTATAAATTGATGGATAGCTTAGAAAAACGTTTTTTATCAAAATATACACCCTGTAATTTTAAAAATGATCAGGATTTGGCCCAAGCTTTAGGAATAGTTCATGCAGAATTAATTTTAATTCATCCATTTAGAGAAGGTAATGGTAGGACAGCTCGATTATTAGCCGATTTAATGTCAATGCAGGCCAACAGACCTCCATTAAATTACAGCTATATTAGCCAACTAGAAGAGGGTATAGGATTCAAGCATTATATATCCGCAATACACACTGCTTTAGACTCAGATTATTTGCCAATTACAAGAATATTTGAGAAATTACTTAGCGATTCTGCGAGATAACATGCCATTTTTGAAGATACGTTTTTCCGTTCTTACTTGTATCTCCACTTCTTTGTTACCAGCTTTAACAACTATACCTTCGACTTCACCAGAAGTTCGGACGGATCTATCAATCAGTTTTTTTCTAACTGCTGGTTCCTGGAGATATGGGTTCGTTTCGAGAAGAGTTTGATTTTTCATAATTAAATTATAATAAAAAATTCTTAATAAAGTATTAATCGAGCATTTTATTTACATTTGCTCTAAATATATGGGCCCGCTTGGACCCGAACCAAGGACCAAGGGATTATGAGTGATCCTGGTGTTCTTGAAAAGTGATTATTAATCATCACCTTACAATGCTTAAGCATGTCTAAGCAGGTCAATATATGCTGTAAACTGTGTTGATTTTACTCTGGTTTGTGACGTTTTTGCTACAGGTAATTTGTAACTATCAGCAAATAGGTAATTTCACGTCTTTAGTCCAGGAAGAGGTGGCGTGGTACAGATATTGCCAAATTGAGAGCTTTTTGAATCAGAACTAGAATTACTAAATCCACGTGTCAGTTTTTGATAGAGTCAGAAACAATACTTTTAATAAACTCAAATTACCTTTAAAGGGTAGTTTTTTCTTGAAATAATAACCTTAAAGGGTATAATTAAGTATGGAAAAGCGGGTAATGACCTATGATTTGGAGGCTATAAAACAAACATTTGCTACTGTCAAAAAATTGCGGGTTACTGCTACAGCATTAAGAGATGCGCGTTCAATGGGGTTTACCCAGCAAGATATAGTAAATGCAATTCAACAGCTTCAACGGAAAGATTTTGTCAAATCGATGACGACCTACTCTAATCATCGGGTTTGGCAAGATGTTTATAATACTGAGTACAATGGGTATATCTTATATATTAAGTTCCAGGTTGACGAAATGGGACATTTTATTATTTCCTTTAAGGAGAAATAAACCATGAAATGCCATGCATGTAACAAAGGCACATTACATCATCAAATAAAATCTCAAGTTTTTACCTACAAAGGTAAATCAATCACCTTAGAACAACCGGGTTTGTGGTGTGATTCTTGTGAAGAGGGGATTTTAAATGGTGAAGATATTGCCAAAACAGAAGAAGCTTTTGAGAAATTTAAATCAAAGGTCGATGGTCTTTTAACGCCAAAAGAAATTCGGCACATCCGTAAAGATATTCTTAAATTAACCCAAGAAGAGGCGGGAAGAATATTTGGTGGTGGCAAAAATGGGTTTAGTCGCTACGAACGCGGTGAAACAAAACCACTTCCTGCTGTTAGCAATTTACTTAAAATGCTTGAGCGACATCCTGAAGATTTGAAGTATCTTATCGATAAAAACAATATGGCTGCATAGCTATTAATGAATCAATTAGATCTTGCAGCCAGTGGCATGATTTATAAAATGGTTATTCGTCAAATACAATCTAGACTA
The DNA here is from genome assembly GCA_002429595.1 of Coxiellaceae bacterium UBA6002. Classification (GTDB taxonomy): domain Bacteria; phylum Pseudomonadota; class Gammaproteobacteria; order UBA6002; family UBA6002; genus UBA6002. Next base: position 18,187 of record DJAM01000081.1, on the reverse strand, counting down.
TTTGAACTTTCAAGCACTAGAAATTATATGTATCCCGACTTATAAGCCTTAAAGTTCGAAACTATCGGTATGTAGCTGTGAATGCTAATTCAGAATTTATAAGCAAGTTAATATGAATCAAATAAAATTACTATATAATATCGATGAGCTCAAGAAATAAAATAAAGAGATGCCAGAATAAGCTATAAAAACATCATTATTCCTGTTATCCCATTATCAATGAAACATTTTTTTAAGCGAGGTATATGAATTCTGATGAACAGCAAAAAAAATCGACAATAGAGAAACAAATCTATGCTGATTGGGATAGTGCGCTTGCTAAAAATGATGTCAAGGACTTTTACGTCTTTATGCGCCTAATGCTATTTTGGAAAGTCCTCTGAAACCCTACCTACTAAGGACAGAAAGATGGATTTGCCAAGGGCATAAAGAATTACAAGTATTATTTGAAAAACTCGCAGAACGAAAACCTGCTATTCGTCAGTATTATAAACAGAATTTTTTTACTGAGGGTCAAACACTTATTCTTGAGTGTCCTCGGCAATTACCCGATGGTGAACAAATGGACTTTGTTGAAGTGATGGAGATAGAAGACAGTCTTATTCGTTACCATAGAGTTTATTGGGGTTGGCGGGAACTTAAAGTTATTTAAGAGGATAAATATTATCGTTAAACGAAGGATAGTTAATGTTTACAGAAAACCATGAACTGAACATGAACATTTTAGCTGATTTATCGAATGCATTTATAAGCACCTATAAAATTAATCCTTATCAACCTGGGATACTAAGTGGTTTAACATTTGCTTTAAAAGATAATATTGATGCGGCGAATGAAGTCACTGGCTATGGGAGTCCTTTTTGGGCAGAAACGCAGTCAAAACCCGTCGTGAATGCCATTTGCCTAGATCAACTCTTATCTTCAGGAGCAACGTGTTTAGGTAAAACTTATAGTGATGAATTAGCCTATAGTTTAATCGGGATCAATTCTTTCTATGGCACACCTTTAAATCCAAAAGCACCTGACAGAGTACCTGGAGGATCTTCAAGTGGTTCTGCTTCTGCTGTAGCAAGTGAATTAGCAGATTTTGCACTTGGCACAGACACAGGTGGTTCAATTAGAATACCTGCTAATAATTGTGGCATTTGGGGATATAGACCTTCACATGGTTTGATCTCAGTTGCTGGAGTTAAATCATTAGCACCAAGCTTTGATACCGTCGGAGTTTTAGCAAAGTCAGGAGAGACTCTAGAGAAGGTTATGAAAGTTCTGATCGCTGCTGATGAGCAGGAATATTCAAACCCAGTATCGCTTTATTTCCTGGATGATATTTTTGAGCAGTGTGATAACCAAATATTAGAAGCAATCCTGCCAACACTTGATCAATTGGTTCATCACAATAACGTTGAACATATGAAGTTATCTCATATTATGAAACAAGTAAACTGTGAATGGCTATTTCAACAAGCAGGATTATTACTTTCAGCAGAGATTTGGAATACCTTTGGTGCTTGGGTTGTACATGACAACCCAACATTGAGTTTAGGGGTAGCATCTAATTTTGAGAACTATGCAAAAAATGTTAAAAGGGTAGATATCCAAAGAAGTATTTTCGAAACTAAGTGTTTTTCGCAAAAACTGAATAAATTTCTTGAGAAAAAAACTATACTATGTTTCCCGACAGCCTTGGATTTGGCTCCCAAGTTAGATCAGGCTACTGATGAGTTTTTATCAAAGATGAATTACTATCCTAGGACTATGGCAGTAACAGCAATTTCGAGCCTATCACGTCTCCCTGAAATTACTATCCCAGTTGCAGAAGTCGCTGGGGCGACAGTAGGTCTTTCATTTGTGACAAGCTACGGGCAAGATATGAGACTTATAAATTTTTGTAATAGATTGACAAATCAGAACTAAGCGTTGCTTAAGATAATTACAGGGAAGGATATGGAAAAATTAACTGTTAAATTCTGCATTATTTTCGGAATCCTTATCGTTACTTCAACTTTCTTCACCAATAGCAGTTACGCGGGTAAATGTACCGTCGTCAAGTTGAATTATAAAAATAGTATTGTAGTGGGCCAAAATTTTGATTGGCCCGACAAATATGCTTATTTAGTCATTAATCCAGTGGGTGTTTCACGTCGTTCCATTGATTTAAAGAATAATAGGAAAGCATTGCAGTGGGTTTCGAAATATGGAAGTGTCACGATCGATTTAGCCCATAAAAATGGGCAGGTCAATACAACTGTGGCAGCGACTGGGATTAATCAATTTGGCTTAAGTGCATCGGTTTTATGGTTGGAGAGTACGCAATATCCTTTACCTATAACTAAGCCTGAAATCGGTACCACAGAATGGGTACAGTATTTTCTAGATAATGCGAAAACTGTTGCTGAGGCGATTACATTGGCAAAGAGTGTTGATATTGAATCTACGATATATCAAGGCAAAAAATCCTTAGTGCATCTTTTTGTTCATGACTCTTTAGGAGAGTCTGCAGTTATGGAGGACATCAAAGGGAAGTTGGTAATTTATACAGGAAATGATTTACCAATACCCGTCTTGACCAATAATCGTTATGCACATGCTGTCCAAAATCTTAGAAAATATAAAGGTTTTGGAGGTACATTGCCTTTGCCTGGAGGCTTTGGTTCGCTATCTCGATTTGTTCTAGCTGCTAACTTTTTAAAGACATTACCACCACTTTCGTCACTTAGCCAAACCATAGCACAAACATTTAATTGTCTCGGCTACGTCATAGAAATTCCTAGCGCAGCATTTCCAACGGTTTGGAGTGTAACATTTGATTTGTCAAATAAAGTTTTATATTATCGAAACATTGATAATGCAAAAATACGTTTCATAAATTTAAAAGATTTTAATTTTACTACCAGTGAGCGCACTAAAATATTATTGATTAATAATAACTATAGTGGTGATGTAAAAAGATATTTTCAAGTTTTAATCCCACACTAATCTTGTTTCAATAATTCTTCATCCACTTTAATCTGATCAGGTGGGATCTCGATTATTTTATCATCCCGCCATACAACAAGACTTCTACCTAACCTTTGTGTTCAGCTAAGGCTCGGGCAACAGCGCGTCGTACACCAATTCAATTCTTTCATGAGTGGTGAGGGGGCAAGTACACACAATCCAAAATACTTGCTCATCATTTAAGAGAAATTTTCGGTGATAAATAGGGTCAAGTATACACATTACTCAAGTTTATTTTGGAGTAATGATATGGTGTGTACTTGACCCCATAGCCCCTCTCCCAAAGCATCATCATAGCTACACTTGTAACTGGTTTTGTCATAGAATAAAGACGGAAAATCGTATTTTCCTGCATTAATTTATTTTCTTCGAGATTCATTCTCCCCGCACACTCAAAGTGTGCTAATTGGTTACCACGTGCAACAAGTGTAATCGCACCAGGAATTTTTTTCTCGTTAATATATTTAGCAATCAATTCATTAATTTGATTTAGTTTATTGGAGCTTAGTCCAATCCGTTCAGGATTAACTTTGTGCATGTATCACCCTACATATGGCTACTATTTTATTCGTCTATCTGCATCGTTTAATATTGAGTTTAATAACTGTATAGCTTTTTCGGCTTGCTTATTACGTTCTTTCTTCCAGGCGGCACCGAATTCTTTTTTTGATGCATCTGGATATTGTGCCACAAATCGCTGTAAATAGTTTAAGTATGCCCATTCCTTTTTAGGATTTGCTTTGCTTTTCTTTCGTTTTAAATATTCTTTTTGCCAAACCTTGGCAAACTCACCATATGTTGGTGGCTTCCCTTGTTGCCAGCGTTTCATAATCCAATCTTGTCCAAAAGCAGTAAAATGAAAATGTTCTCCAATTAAGCTTTTAAAGAAATTTCTTGTCATCAAATCATTTGTATAGGATCCAAACAAGATAAGCGTCTCTGGTGTAAGTGGATACTGTGTGCTGTCTTTAGCTTTTGAAATGGCAGGTATCTTTTTGGGCTGAAGAATTTCACCTGTAATCCGATAATGCTTTATACGATCGAGTATCTCTCCCTTTTTACCGCTTATACTAATCTTATGGCTATAACAAAAATTTTTAATTTCGGACATATTCATATAGTATAATGCTTCAAATAGCCCAGCTTTTTGAATTTCAGAGAGATCTTTTAAAAAATTTTTTTCCATCGGCTGTAACCTAAAATTAGCTCAAGCGTCATTATTATAATGTTTGAACTGTTGTTTCAGTAGGATGCAGAGTCTCTCCAGAAAATCTCATCCTTTCGATTCTATCTCTAATCTTTAAAAAAGGTTTTTCTATGCAAGTATAAAGCAATCCGGCACCGAGAACCGATACTATAATTGACAATGTTAACATCACTAAATTTAACTTATTCAAATTCCAATGCGATAGCATTATTTGAGATAAATGAATAAATGATTTATGTGTCAAATAAATTGCATAGGACAAGGTCGCTAATGTCGTAGCTCCTGGAATTCGGACTCTATGTAAAAGTGAAGTAGGCGAAAGCGCCGACAGAGTTAACAACATCGAGCTAAACGCAAGCAAAGTATAACTTAAACTAGCTGACACAAATCTAGCTGCAGTAAAATTTTGATAAATATATACTACAATTCCATACCCCACTATACCGAGCATTAAAGCTAGGTTTGCTTTTTTCGTTAAATTAGACCAGATGCGTAGATGATGGTGCTTAATCAGAGCTAAGAATACGCCTAAGGTTAGACTATCCAACCGAGTAAAAGTGGGCGCATATATCATACTCATGGAGATCATTCCGGCTCCATTGCCTGCATGACGCAAAAATACTATCCAAATAATACTTCTTAGTGTTATTTCAGCTACCAAAATTGCTAGGATTATAATCCACCCAAAACGTGCCTTTTGCTTCTTGGCAATGAACAAAGAAATTAAGGGCAAAAGGAGATAAAAGTGTTCTTCTATACAAAGTGACCATGCGTGCGAGAATGCACTTGGGATCAAGAAAAAATTTTGAGTAAAAGTAACAAATTTCCAAAATGGTATTGTTAGTGGTTTCTCCCTAAAAATTGGTAGAGAAAAATACAAACTCAACACAACTAAAAAATTCGGTAAGATTCTAAAAACTCGTCTTAAATAAAAAGTTTTCAGAGTAAAAGTCCTTTGTCTTAGGGAACGAAAAATTTGATTAGCAATTAAAAAGCCACTTAATGAAAAGAATAAGTCTACTCCCACCCCTCCGATTTGACCAAATGGACCAAATAGTCTTTGATTGGTCAGAATATTGTAGTGAGCAAGAAATACCAAGGTTATAGCAACCGATCTTAGGAGATCTAAACCATAATTTCTTCCTGTCGTAAGCATGATGTTTTCCTAAATTCTCAAGCAATATGCAAACTCTAACATGAGTAAGCAGGCGCCACCACTTTTAGCGTTTGCTTCAGCGGTACCGCTCAATTGGCTTTGAAGCGCTCGATTTTTATCAGAAGCTTGGCTACTATATTGAATTCAAATGAGACAGTTAGATAAATCGAGTCTCAGACGCGATTATGATGCAGTAAATCATCAACCCAAATATTTATTACAGATGACCTAAAGGTTCCAAATGGACAAAAAATACATTGATGTGAAACGCTATATTTTCACTGGTACTGCCGGAAGTGGAAAAACCTCTGTCATCCAGGAGCTAGAAAGATTAGGATACCTGGTAGTATTTGAGTCCGCAACGGATGTGATTGCGAAAGAGCAAGCAAGTGGAAACATGCTCCCATGGGAGCAGTCTGATTTTGTAGATAAGATCATTTTAATGCAGAAATCACGCCAAATGAATGCCAAAGGTGAGTTGCAATTTTATGACCGATCGCCATTTTGTACTTATGCATTGGGACGTTATTTATCTCATTGGTATAATAATGATTTTACACCGTCACCCCTTTTATTAGATGAAATTGATCGCTGCCTAAAAGCTGGCATCTACCAAAACAAGGTATTCTTTTTTCAAAATCTTGGTTTTATCGAACCTACAGATGCCCGCAAAATTAGTTATGAAGAGGCTCTTATTTTTGAGCAGATTCATTTAGATGTATACAAAGAATTTCGCTTTGAAATTGTGTTTGTGCCTAAAAAATCTATTGAAGAACGTTGCCGATTTGTCCTTGAAGCGGTAGGTATTAAAAAATAAACGTCAATTTATCCTGATAAAACACCATTGTTAATTTCCAAGTAAGTATCTATTCCAATCCCCTCTAGGAAATCAGCATCATGCGAGATAACCATCATCGCTCCGGGGTAGGCTTTGAGAACTTGTGCTACATGCTCCTTTGTCTCTAAATCAAGATTGTTTGTAATTTCATCAAGGATTAGTAATTTAGGTGTGCGAGCTGCAATTTGTGCAAGAGACAATCGTGCTTTCTCGCCGCCTGAAAGCTCTGCAACGCTGCTGTTGACTTCTTCATTTTTACGAAATAGAAAATCGTTTAAATGACGACGTACTTCAATATGAGACCAGGTTGGCACTAGTTCAGCAATGATCTCTAATACCGTCTTTTCAAGAGGCAAAGTATAGTAATGTTGATCCAAATATCCAATATCATCGATCTTTGGCGCATACCAATTACCCGATTTAATTACGTTAGGGTCATTCAAAATTGCCTTAATCAACGTGGATTTTCCGCTGGCATTATCACCTTGAATAGCGATGCGATCTCTTGAGCTTATCGATAGACTGATTTTTTGAAGCAGCGGCTCTTGTCTAGCATATCCTATGCTGCCATCACTAATTGATACAATCGTTCGATCACCAATGTCTGCACTACCTATTGAAAATTTAGGCACAATAATTTCGGGTAAGTGCAGATTTGAAAGTTGTTCGGTCAAATCTTGTTTTTTATGATCAATGGCAGATTTTTTGCGACCTGACGTTTCATCAGCTCTACCGGCTTTGGCTGTACTGACAATCGTGGGCCATTTTCTTTGATGAATACTTTTTTTACCCCTTGCTTTACTTTTAGCGGCGCGTTTTTGCTCTTTCATTAAAGCGTAATGCATCTCTTTCTTTTGTCGATCAAGACGTGTAATTTCTTGTTCTATGGAAGATCGGTGACTACGTAATTCACGAATATAATCATCATAAGCGCCTTGGAATACATGGATTTTACCATCATGAATATGCCATAGAGTATCGATGCAATGACGGAGTAGTTCAGTATCATGGGATACGACAATAAGCGTGCCAGGATAAGATTGCAACATTCGCATCAGGCTTTTACGGTTGTGTCGATCTAAATGATTGGTTGGTTCATCAAGCAGCAAAACATTAGGATCAAGGCTCAAAGCTTTCGTAACTGCGGCATTCAAACGCTGGCCGCCACTTAAAGAATCAGATTCCTCAATAATTTGTGGGACAAATCCAAAGGTAACATCAGCAGCACATAGAACATCACCACTTGTCGGTTTCACTGTGCCATGCAGTATTTTCAGCAATGTCGTTTTTCCACTCCCGTTACGACCAATAATAGCAATACGACTGCCATAAGAGATTTGAGCATTAAAATCGTCAAAGCAGGTTTTGTGAGGGAAGGAAAGACTAAGGTTTTTAATTTGAATTGGTTTATGTATCATTGGCATCTCTTTAAAGTAATTAGGGCGGTAATATAGGCTTGTTAGCCTTGGTTTTTGCCCTCTAATAGGGCTACTTTAAGAGATAATTTTCATGATACTAACAGACCTCAAATTGTTTTTTTCGACATACTATATTTACATAATATTGCCTCATTTTTAATTATAATTCAATCTCCATATTTGTGATAAGCTTTCAATTTGTTTCGCAAATCCAGATAGTCTTGCCAAAGAAATGATTTCAAACGACAGAAAGATTGATAGGTTAAGACGAGCCGCTTATCGAGGCCAGATATGACTATAAAAAAATTTAATAGATTAGAAGATAAAGGTTATTACAAGATTTCAGAAAATGTCATCGCTTTGGATGAAATTATATTTCTTATGCACGTCTCCAAAGGAACCCATGAAGAACGATTAAAAATCCTCTTAGAAGTAGAGATAGAACAAGCGTTTTCAAAATAATGCTTATTACCACAACCAAGATTAAAACGTGAGCCTTTCTATAAGGCTCTTTAATTGATACAGCGACATCACGCTTTTAATTGATATTTGCAAAGCCTGTGCAATGTTTAAAAGTTCTAATATCTTTAAATCCTTTTATAAGAAACTGAGGTTTGCGAAAGAGCCTGCAAATAATTCTGTGTAACTGCATTTCGTTTAGGAGATTCGGCCGTCGAATTCGATTATAAATCTGTTCATGGCAGCTCTCCAATCATGCAAAGACATCGTCCATTTTTGTGATGCCTTCTGAATTGCTAAATATATCACTTTTAACGCTGATTGGTCATTAGGAAAAATTTTGCGATTGTTAATTGATTTTCTAATGACACTATTTAGCGATTCAATCGCATTCGTTGTATAAATTATTTTGCGAATTTCTTGAGGAAATGCAAATAATGTTACAATATTTTGCCAGTGATTGGTCCAAGAGCGAGAAATTGCTGGGTATTTGGAATCCCATTTTTCACTAAAGGAAAGTAGCGCACTTTCAGCTTGTTCAATGTTAATAGCTTGATAAATTGTTTTTAAATCACCGGCTACTGCTTTCATATCTTTATAAGATACATAGCGCAGCGAGTTACGGACGAGATGAACAATACATAACTGGATTTTCGTTTTTGGAAAAACTGTATTAATAGCTTCAGGAAAACCGGTTAGCCCATCAACGCAAGCAATTAGAACATCTTTAACGCCGCGCTGATTTAATTCAGTTAATACAGCGAGCCAGAATTTTGCCCCCTCATTTTCTGCAATCCATAAACCCAGTAATTCTTTATGCCCTTCGCGGTTAATAGCCAGGGCTAAGTACACTGATTTATTGATAACACGCTTGTCTTGATGGCATTTAATGACAATGCAGTCTAAGTAAAGAATAGGATAGATTTCATCTAACGGACGCGTTTGCCATGCAGTAACCTCGTCTATAACAGCATCTGTTATCCTAGAAATTAGGGAATGAGAAACGTCAGCACCATACATTTCTTTGAAGGAGTCTGCTATATCTCGGGTCGTCATGCCCTTTGCATACAACGCCAAAATTTGCTGATCAAACTCTGTGATTCTAGTTTGTCCTTTGCGAACAAGTTGAGGCTCAAAAGTACTATTGCGATCACGTGGAGTTGCTATTTCCAATTCGCCAAAGTTCCCTTTAAGCTTTTTTGACGTGTAACCATTGCGGCTATTTCCTGAATTTCGACCTCTCGTAGAATGCTTTTCGTACCCTAAATGATCATCCATTTCAACATTCATAGCACGTTCTACTGTGAGCTTAAGCAGATGCTTGCTTAGCGCAGCAAGATCTTTTTCTGTTTTGACCGATTTGGCAAGCTCTTCTATTAATTTTGGATCAATATCAAATTCCTGTTCCATTGCTTATTCCTTATTTATAATAACCGCTACAAAGCGATTAGGTTAGTTGAGAATAAGCAGTTACACAATTTTTGTTACAGGCTCTTGCGAAAAGAGATCTGGCAAAATAAAGTGAATTGATTCGCGACAATCTAAACAATCAGATTTATTTTATTTTCCCATAGTATTCTAAGTCTTTAAAAACTTCATTTTTCTTAATGTGTTTTTTTAAGGTTCCTTCATGCTGCATGCCTATTTTTTCTAAGACTCTGCCTGAAGCACTGTTGCCCTCTATATAAAAAGTCCAAATACGATTTAAGTGTAAGGCGTTAAAACCATGCTAACTAACCTCTAACTAGGACCTAAAGTCTTTATTATTTCTTCCATGGTTCTTTCTAACACCATCGCTGCCCATTTCTTTAATGAACTTTTATTTTGTTGATAGGCATAGGGGAGAAAATTCATGCTGTGGCAAAACGCATGAAACAACAATAAGACAAAGCTTTCTCGATCAATCTTCCCATAGCTTTCGATAAAAATATTGAAAGCACTTTCAGTGAAAATCATGCCCACAGCCAAGTCGATTCCGGGATCACCCACATGGACATCTCCCCAATCTATGAGCCCGGAAGGTAAGAAGGAGATGGGTTCAATCAGGACATGACGGCAGTATAAGTCACCATGTAGCCAAACCTTTTTTCCCACTGCTAATTTTAAATCGCTTAGGAAAGCAATACACTTCCGAAGTAGCGACAGCTCAAACCCCACATCCAAAAAATATTCTTCATATTTAGTGAGGTTATCAATACAACGTGCCACACGATGCTTTACATTCAATCGCCAAGAATGATCACCCTTGATTAGGCTGGTATATTCTTCCGTGACTTTAATGGTATGCAATTCTTTCAGCCATGATGCAAGCATCATCGCAAATGTTTTGTCTTGAATAAGAGTGGAGGAGGCTTCGCATAAGGGCGTGCCTGGAATAAGCTGATAACCTGCAAAGGGGTAAGGGTATAATTCAGAAGTATGACCAACCCATTGCGGAGAAGAGATTGGAAAAGAAAGTTGTTCTGCAAGATGGGGGATTATTGTTATCTCATTTTCTAAGCAGAAAACACCAAAGTCTCTATGAGGAAATCGAAAAATGAGTGCTTCATTGATGAGATAAACCGAATTATCCCATCCTTCATCCAATAGTCGTATTGAGTTAACGGTAATCGCCAATTGGGATTGTATTAAATAGCGAATCGTCGTTTCGCCGAGATGAATTGTTTTGTTCCAGAGATGTGGCATAGTCATGGTTACTGCGTTAAGGATACATTTTCTATCATTTGCATGGCGAGCTGAGCTAAAGGAGGATTTGAATGCTTATGAAGGCTTGGTACGCAAATGATCCTCTAATTCAAAACTTCAACAAAGCTGTTTTCTCATCTTTAAATGAGGGATGGTATCTTCATTGAAATAATCGCCTTCTGCTACATACCCATTCTTAAGATAAAAGCTCACTGCTGAATCACGCGCATGGCAGTAAATGGTTTTGAAGCCATGCTTTTTAGCAAGATCTTCACAGAACGCCATCATTTTAGAGCCAATGCCGGTGCTCACTAGATCTTCTTTCACAACAACGCGCTGCATTTTACAATGCTGACCTTCTGGGAGCAGAACAGCTGTTGCAATGACTTCTGTGTCATTTAACCCGACAATTTGGATATGCGATTTTTCTGCTAATAACTCCGCTTCAGAAAAGCTCAAACCAAATGGTGCACGCAGTATGCGCTCTCTCAATGAAACTGCGCTTTTGTATTCAGCTGTTCCATGTTCAATAATTTTAAATACAACATCCAAACTCATTTACAATACCTTCTTTAAATAATATCGTTTATAACCCTCAGGGCAGTCGTCTAAAACACCAAATATCTCGTATCCATGTTTTAAGTAAAAGTCTTTAGCCTGAAATTCATACGTGTCTGTATGCACCAACTTCACCCCAATGGCCTTTGCTTCTTTCTCAACCCGCTGCAATAAATAACTTGCCAGGGATTTATTTCGATGCGCCTCATCAACAAATAACAATTCGATATACATGATCTTCCAAGTGTACACATCTGCGCTAATACCGCCAATGATGGTGTCATTTTCTTTGGTAATGTAGTGTATATCGATGGCTTCTGGTTTTTGAGTCGCTGGCACGCATTGTTTATTGTAGGCATACAGTTTTGCATCAATAATCTCGAAAGTGTTTTTAAGGTTTTTATATAACCTATAGTTGGTATTTGGTATTGGCTCTCCGTTCTGGTTGTCTTTTTCGTGGATCCATTTAGCCACATTTGTTGCCACTTCATTTAAACTCGATGCAGTAGTGTCTATAATCTTGACATTTGCTGTGTTATTCCAATTTACAAGATCATCCCAGGCACTAAAAGACAAACCATCCCAACAATTTTCTTTCAGAACATGCTGCACCCACTGAGGATCTTGATGATGCATTCTAAGCCAAGATGACCAATTCAACATGTTTTGATCGATGTCATATGTGTTACGTTTTTTGAGTCTTTGGATTCTTTCAAAATCACTTACATCTAAAAGGCAGAAGTTCATTTTACCTATTTGCTTAGCAGAAGGGCACGCTAGTAATTCGCCTAAAACAATCTGACCAAGCAAGCAGGCGTCTTTGCCCTCGCTTAATAATCTTTGCAGCCATTTTTCTGTGGATTCTTGTCGCCATTTTTTATTAGCATCTTCGGGTACACCAATTTCGTCAAAATCATAAATGGCGATATTATCTCCCAAAAGTTCTTTTAAATACGGCAATACTGCTGTTTTGCCACTACCGCTGGCGCCACCTATGAAATATAACCTCATAAAAACTTCCTCTTAAATAGCTGTCAATGCCTTGTCGGTCTGACATGCTCTATCGATTGTGCCATTTTAGCTGATTATTTGTTTGATCTTAGACTTTTATGAGCGTTTCTGCACAGATTTATTCGTTATACTGGATTACCATTTAGCTTTAAATGAGAATGAGCCCATGAAAAATCATCAACAAAGCCTACTGATTAAAGTATACATTACATTTACGAGCATATAGACCAACCGACTCTTACGATAGGAAATATTGCAAAGACCGTTGGATTATCAATCTTCAAGAATGCCTCGAACCAGAACTGTGGAATGAATTTAAGAAGACTTATACCGATGCCGATTATGAGAATATGTGGCAGGCATTATTCAAAATGTGTATTATTTTTAATAAGATCGCTTCAAGCGTTGCCAAGCACTATGGTTTTTCATTCAACCAAACTGAGTATAAGAATGTGGTTAACTATTTACACGAAGTAAGGGCTGTCACTAAATAAAGCCTAATTTTTTCTTCTTTCAATAAAATATTCATTTTCCCTATTGACCCTGACACGATGTCATCCCCTATTCTCATTATCGAAAGGAGCCTGAAATGACAGAGTGGCGCATCAAAGAAATCAGTGATATGACGAATATCTCCATTCGTATGCTAAGGCATTACGATAAAATTGGCCTATTAAAGCCGTCTTATCGTTCATCTAATGGATATCGTTATTATACAGAGTACGATTTGGCGACATTGCAGCAAATTATTGCCTTGAAATATTTCGGATTTAACTTAAAAACCATTAAGGCGATACTCCAAAAAAGCCAAAACATCTATGCTCATCTCCAAGCACAGCAGCAAGTGCTTAAAAGGCAAGCGGCTCATTTGCAACAAGTGACCGATGCGCTTGGAGAAATTCTAAATGGTATCTCGCCAACTGAGGCTCCTAATTGGAAAGACCTAATCACATTAATTAAGGGGTATCATATGTCAGAAGCATTAAGAGACAAATTAAAGAAAACATGGGCAGGGGAGGCCTTAACTGAATCACAATTTGAGGATTACTTATTTCTTTATGAGCAGTTTCCCGAAGAATTTATGGCCAGGGACAAAATCATTGAACAATTAAATAATAAAGAATTAGGTGATCCCGAGGGCGCTGAAGGAGAGAAGGTTGCTGCATTTATGCATAACCTTGCCAAAAAAATGAAAGCTTTATTTACGCAACAAGTGAAATTAAGCTCCAGTCTTCTGGAGAGTATAAAATCTGGCACGTTAACCCATTTTGAGGTAAGGCTAGAAGGAACATTATGGTTATGTCGTGCCACGCTTTCGTATTGGTTAAAACGTTGGGATACTTTGTATACTTCTATCATTGATCATTTAAGCTCTGATCCTGAAGGCGAAATAGGAAAAAAGATCGCTAGAGAATGGACAGGCTTGACAGATGATTTCATGTCGGTCGGTTCAAGATCAATGATGACAGGTATTATGATTTGGCAAGAACTTGCCAGGCAGCAGCATGAGTTAAAGGACCTCACAATAATGCCTGCTCCTCAGGAGATGGTTAAACAGTTTCATATTAAACTATTGTTCAACCCTGAAGCAGCCAGTTGGATTAGCAGAGCATTAGAGGTGCATGCCCAGTAATGTTTTTGTAGCTCCTGCATATTGTAGGAGCTAAATTATTTTGCTGTGGATGTTTAGTTTTCTCGATACTAATGGAAAGGTAGAAAGATGGTAGTGATGATTGTAACAATCAGCCTTTGTTATTATATATAGTGCATAGGTTTTGTTTATGGTTGGGGCAAAAAGGTTTGCTGTATTATCGGCATAAAAAACCTGAAGGAGGCATTTTGGGCAATGCTCTTCAAGAATTGCAGTGCTTTTTAAATCCAAGCTCTCGTCATGTAGTTGAGGTAAAGCACCATAAGATCAATCTAATGCAAAGTTCGGATAACGACAAAAAATCAAATAAGAAACGTTGCTGAGCATAACGTTTTTACAGTAAATGAATGATATATTCTGGGTAGAAAATAATGTGTAGTTCCGATAATAATTATGATGATATTGCTTCCGGCTTTGCGGAAATGCGAGATGAATTTTATAGGGAGAAAAAATACCTGGATTTATTCATCAAGGAATTATCTCCAGGAGCACATATTTTGGATGTAGGATGCGGGTCGGGTCATCCTATTGCAAATTATTTAATCAGCAATGGATTAGAAGTCACCGGAATTGATGCTTCAAAAGAATTGTTAAAAATAGCGAAGATTAAATGTCCTAAGATGAAAACGATGCTAGGCGATATGAGGACCATTTCGCTACAACAGCAATATGATGGGATCCTTGAATGGTGGAGTCTCTTTCATGTGCCGAAATCAGATCATGAAGGAATGATTCTTAGGTTTGCAAGCTGGCTTAGAACGGGTGGTATTTTGGAATTCACCACTGGCGATGAGGAATATGATGACACTAGCAGTGATATGCTAAATCACCCATTAAGCTTTTATAGTCTTGCACCTGTGATCTATGAGAAATACCTCAAAGAGAATGGGTTTAAAATTCTATTACGAGAAAATGATCAGCCACAACATTTGGTGTGGATAGCGAAGAAAAAGGTATAGTCTGGTATTTTACCTTTACCGACAGATATTTGATTGCAGAGTCATTTTATCTAAATTAACTTCTGAAAAAATCTTCCAAATCTTGGTTTATAGTAATCTTCTTTGTCCCAGGATAGAATAACTCCCTCAGCCTTACCAATTATGCGTTCTCGTGGAACGAAACCAAAATAACGGTAATCGCCACTATTATCTCTATTATCCCCTAGCATTAAAAACTGTCCCTCGGGAACTTTAATAGGACCAAAGGTGCGTAACGCGGGTTGTGGCGGTAACCCCATGACAGGATGATACTTATGATCTAAAAATTCTGTTGCGAATACTGCAAAGGGTTGTTCATCTGTTGGTAGATTATAGCGTAGTGGAGCACGATTGTCTGTATAGGCTGCTTGACGCCCATTAATGATTAAACAATTATTTCAACAACATCACCAGGTGTGCCAATTACCCTTTTTATAAGTCTTTGGCCATCTCCAGGGCAGTTCGAATAGCTTGTTTAAAATTAGCATAATCAGGATCTACTCGATCAATGAGCTCGGTTTTGATTTTATTAAACTGGTTTATCATGTTACTGAGCTCAAGTTAATTTAAGTATTTAAAATTGTCAAAACAAACTAAAAATTAGTACAGACAAGATAAATAAGCTAATGCAAACAAATATCTTGTCACGAGATTTAATGAATAGGTATGTTGTCAACGCTACTCGTAATATCTGGATTATAACTAAAGTTAACAGACCCAGTTGAATAATACCTAGTGATGAAAGAGTTATCGCATCTTTAAAAATTCCAATTACAGATTTGTATACAAGGGGTTCACCATGGAACGATTGATAATGAACAATTTCAGTGCCATGCTTTGATAGGTAGAAACAACCTCCTAGAAATACAAAGCTAAAAGAAACTAATACACCAATTAAAAGTAGTCGCCCAATTGCTAACTCTATGCGTTCCATATCTATAGATTTCCAGTTAATCCCTTATAAATCATTTCAAGAGCTAATGCAAAAATGACAATGCTAAATATCATCCGCAAATGTCTGTTGCGAATTTTTGCTAAAATCCTTGCTCCTGTAAATGCACCTAACAAAACCCCTACCATAACAGGAAATGTTAATCTAGGATCAATATAACCATGAGCAAAGTAAACTCCAGCACTTACCGCCGCAGTAATCCCAATAATGAAATTACTTGTGGTCGTTGCGACTTTATAAGGCAGTTGCATAGCTTGATCCATAGCTAGAACTTTTAAAGCGCCAGCTCCGATTCCTAGCAAGCCAGATAATCCTCCAGCTATTGTGAGGATGGCAAGTGCTAAAGGTACATTTTGCACATTATAAGATATATTTTTATCGGTAACAGAGTAGCTATCGTTCAATTTTAAAAAATCGGCCCATGGATGAGAAGGTATTGAACTCACATCAGCTCTTTCTTTGTGCTTCCATGTTAAATAAGACGAAAAAAATAATACAAATCCAAAAATTATTGCGATAATTCCTGGAGAAATTTGGGCCACTAATGCGGCGCCAACAAGTGCCCCGATGACTGCTCCCATCTCTAAGAACATGCCTATTCGGATATTCGTAAATCCCTCTCGCAGATAGGCTATTGCTGTACCAGATGAAGTCGCAATGACTGAAATCAGAGAAGCTCCCATCGCATAATGGATATTGACATGGAATAGCAATACCAATATGGGAATCAAGACAACGCCACCGCCCAAGCCTGTTAATGCACCAACTAAACCGGCTGAATAAGCAACAATGAACAAAATTATTGAAAATGTTAGAATAGTCAACAATATTTCTCCCTTTATAATTCAAGTAAAATCATGACATGGAATGAATCTTCACTCATGATTAAAAAGAAAGAATAATGTACTCTATCCATGACTAACTTGTTTGTCATGGATCAGCAGCACTGGCACAGGTGCAATACGAATTACTCCTTCTGCCACGCTGCCCAATAAAAAATGATGAAAACCTCGACGTCCATGTGTTCCTATCACAATTAAATCAGCAGACCATGTTTTTGCTGCTTCAGTGATTTTTTCTGATATTCGATCGCCAGATGTTTTAATTTCAATCAATTGAGTATCAAAATCAACGTTTGCTTGACGAGCAATTGCTTCCATATTATTTAAAACCTTCTGGCCGTATTCTTTAAATGAGGCTTCAAGTTGCTCATAATCAATACCTAGCCCTATATAATCAACATAAAACTCATCTACAACATAAATAATACGTAATTTTGCTCGAAGCTCTTTGCTAAACGTAATAGCTTCTTGTAAGGCTTGCAACGATGTATTGCTATCATCAATTGCTACAAGAATCCTTTTGTACATATCATTTCTCCTTTCTCTCTGTTCCTCCCAAGAATCTATAAACTTGTAATATGTTTCAAAAATTAAACTAATGTAATTCCCGTACAAAAAAGAAACTATATTAAATAATATTATAATTTGTAGAATATTTTCTGATCAATAACGGTGCCATTTTGGGCAATCCTTAACTCCCCATAACATTGCAAACGAATTTAAGAAGAATGAATAATTCGATCATATTTTGCAAGTTTTTCTTCTAAAAAAAAGTTTTTGGACACTATCATAGCATATGAGCTCAATTTTGAGCCTTCTCTTTTGATTTTTTAATATCCAATACAAGATAATTGCTATTGGTCCTTTGTCTATGCTTTACTAAACATCGATACTGGCACTACATACAAAAGTGAGTAGCGTAGACATCAACTGACCACCTATCACAGCGCGTCTTAAGGGGATGTTAGCTTCTGATCCATGACCAATTGCCAGGCGGTACTTGTCCCAAAACCGATATAACTAATGAAGTTGTTTGTGAAATTGCAAAGTTTAGAGCCTGGGTCAGGCTTGATATTTGGCTAAATAGCAAGCCTGACCCCCAGAGCTTTAGCAAGTGCATTATATGGTTGCTTTCAGATTATCACCGCAGCCTTGGCCAGCTTGATCATGGCAACTCTGCATGAAGTAAATCAAATGCCATTAGCGTTAATGCTGAATATTCTAAGTTTACTGTCATCATTTTTCTGGATCTTTAGCATAAACCAGCAAAAGCATCAGGATACTTAAATCACTTTGACCCATGTCCATTGCGATGCATAAAAGACCAGAAGATCAAGTTCACTCAAGGTCTCGCAGCTAACGACATCTAATATTAACCCATGTAAGTTTTTTAAATTGGAAATCTGGGGAAACTGGTCTGCCCCCGTTTTAGT
>DJAM01000046.1:3121-6831 GCA_002429595.1 Coxiellaceae bacterium UBA6002 | reverse complement strand
GCCTGCGCGGGAATGACAGCCGTCGGTTACTATAGTCTATTTACATTTCATCATGCAAACTATCGTAAATCTTTTGAGCGAGATTGAGGCTGATTCCAGGAACTTTTGCGATGTCTTCGACGCTAGCACGTAGCAATTCTTGGAGCCCTCCAAACTGATGTAATAATTCTCTGCGTCGTTTAGCGCCTATGCCAGGAATTTCCTCTAGTACCGATTTGGTTCTCGCTTTGCCACGTCGGTTTCGATGCGCGGTAATTGCAAAGCGATGTGCTTCGTCTCGAATCTGCTGTACTAAATGAAGCGCCAAGGAATTCGGTTCCAACACAAGCGGATTTTGCCATCCAGAAACAAATAAGGTTTCAAGACCGGGCTTACGCCCTTCTCCCTTTGCAATAGCGACGAGTAGAACACCACTCACCTGTAACTCTTCTAATACCTTTTCTGCCTGGGTTAACTGCCCTTTACCACCATCGATGAATAATATATCCGGCAATTCGCCCTCGCCAGTTTTCAACCGTGTATAACGGCGAGTCAGCGCTTGATGCATTGCTGCATAGTCATCACCTTCGGTAATACCGGTGATATTGAAACGACGATAATCTTTCTTGAGCGGTCCTTCAGTGTTAAACACGACACAAGAAGCCACAGTCGCCTCTCCGGACGTGTGGCTAACATCAAAGCATTCTAATCGCTGCGGGATATTTGCTAAACCCAATGCTTGTTGTAAGGCTTCCATTCGTTTGAAGATGCTCGCTTTGCCAGCTAAGTGACTATTTAAAGTCTGTTCTGCATTGGTTTGCGCCATTTTTAACCATTGACGGTTTTGACCACGAACCGCATCTGAAAATAGAATCTTCTTTCCTAGCTTTTCCGACAAAGCATCTTCGATCCATTGACGATCAGGCAATTCGATATTTAATAACACTCGATCTGGAGTCGCATCTTTTCTAATAGGATTTAAATAATATTGCGGCAAAAACGCGCTTAAGGCATCAACTTGTGTGGCATCTTTAGGAAGAGTAGGAAAATAAGACTTGGTGCCAATCAGCCGGCCACTACGAATGGTGAGCACATGAATCACAGCAACATTCATTACCATACTAATTGCAACCACGTCGGTATTACCACGATAACTATGAATATATTGTTTTTCTTGAATGCGTCGCAGACTAACAATTTGGTCTCGATAACGGGCTGCCGTTTCAAAATCTAAATTATTCGACGCCTCTTCCATTTGCTTAACTAATTCATCGATAACTAGATTGTTTTTGCCTTGTAGAAACAAAACAGCATGACGAACGTTATTGAGATACGCTTCGGGCTCAATATAACCGACACAAGGCGCCGTACAACGCTTAATATAATATTGCAAACAAGGTCGACTACGATTAGCAAAGAAACTATCACTGCATTGCCTTATTTTAAAGATTTTCTGCAATGTCGCTAAAGTCTCTCGAACCGCAGCTGCACTTGGGTATGGACCAAAATACACGCCAGGTTCTTTTCTACCACGATGAAAATCTAAGCGTGGAAAATCAGTATGGGTCGTCAGCAGTAAAAATGGATAAGACTTATCATCACGTAAAGTAATGTTGTATCGGGGCTTTAACTCTTTTATTAAATTACTTTCTAATAAAAGCGCTTCGTTATCGCTATTTGTGACAGTGACCGAAATCTGATCCAATTGATCGAGCATGGTTTGAGTTTTGGAATCACCAATCGTTCGACTGAAATAACTAGCCAGTCTTTTTTTGAGATTTCTCGCTTTACCCACATATAAAACGTTGCCCTTCTTATCTAACATCTGATATACACCAGGTAAAGAAGGAGCGTTTTTTAAGTAGGATTTGGAATCAAAAGAAATTGTCATAAGTTTTGATGAATAGCTTTACAATTCGATTAACTATATATTACGCGAGAAAATTATGCCAAATTTTATTCGTAAACGCCTTGCCAACGTCATTATTTTAGTTTGCTTAGTCCTTTTATTGGGCGTCAGCAAAACCTATTTAATCGAAAACTCCGCTAATGACTACATAGCACCCAAGAATTTTAGAATTACTTCGGCACTACCCGAAATCAAGAATTTAAAGCTCATGGGTAGTGCTCAATTTTCTGAGCAAAATTTACAATATGTCTTAGCTCACTACCCTAAGCCAACGTACATCATTGACCTGCGCCAAGAGTCACATGGCTTTGTGAATGGCATTGCAATCAGTTGGCAAGATCAATACAACTGGGCCAACATTAAAAATACAAAAGAACAAAATAGACGAATTGAAAATACGCTTCTCCAAGGGCTCGAAGCAAAACACCACATTATCATTAATAAAGTTGCTGAAAAAATTGATGGTAAGCTCACTAAAGTTATCCCTATTAATTTGACTGTTCGGCAGGTATCAAATGAGCAGCAACTAGCCGAAAAACATGGTATCAAGTACCTCAGATTCGACATTCCTGACCATCATCGACCAAATGATTTAGAAGTTGATAGGTTTGTGGGGTTCATCAGAGACACCCCTTCTTCGGAATGGCTATATTTTCATTGCAAAGCTGGCAAAGGTCGTACGACTACCTTTATGACAATGACCGATATGCTGCGTAACGCTAAGGATGTGTCCTTTGAGGAAATTATTCGGCGTCAGCATGCTCTAGGTGGTATTAATTTAGCTAAAAAGAAATCTGACAAACCGGAGATCTTGAAAGAGAAAGCGCAAAGCCGGTTGGCGTTCCTGCGGGAGTTTTATGAGTATGCTCGGGCGGGTGGGAGTCAAAGTTGGATGATGTGGTTATCTTGTCATTCCCGCGAAAGCGGGAATCCATGATACGAGCTGCACCTACAATGGATTCCCGCCTTCGCGGGAATGACAATTAAAATTATTTCTCTGTTGAACCGCCAGTACCACCACCACCAATAGCCGTTGAATCCACCAAGCCATGCTTAATAGCAAGCAAGGTCAACTCAACATCATTCTTAACATCGAGCTTTTCAAAGATTCGATAGCGGTAACTATTCACTGTCTTTGGACTTAAATTAAGCTTTTCAGAGATCTCTTGAGGTTTACTGCCGTGGGTGATCATGATCATTACTTGCAGTTCTCTTTCGGAGAGTAAATTGAAAGGTGATTCTTCTTTGTCGGTGATGTGTTTGAAAGCAAGTTGCTGTGCTACTGCGGGGCTAATATAACGTTGGCCGGAATGAACCGCGCGAATCGCTTGCACCATTTCATCGCGACTGGCACCCTTTGTTAAATAGCCCGCTGCACCTGCTTGCAGTAACTTCGCAGGGAAAAGATCATCATTACAAACAGAAACTACTAAGACTTTAATATCGGGATCTGTACGAAGTAGACTCTTGGTTGCGTCAAGTCCCCCTATTCCGGGTGGCATCATGACATCCATTAATACGACATCTGGGCGGGTTTCTTTCGCTATTCGTATTGCTTCCTTACCATTTCTCGCTTCACCAGTAACTTTGACACCTTGTATATCTTCCAGCATTCTTCTAATGCCTGTGCGAACCAAATCGTGATCGTCGACAATTAATACTTTTATCAAGGCATTCTCCGAACTAATTAGTAAGTGGCTAGTTCGATCATAGGATGAATTAGCTCCCTAATTTTATTTTTATAATTATTATTTCCTGTTTGGCGGAGAGGCAGGGATTCGAACCCTGGGAGGGTTTCCCCTCAACGGTTTTCAAGACCGCC
>DJAM01000046.1:0-3013 GCA_002429595.1 Coxiellaceae bacterium UBA6002 | reverse complement strand
TTTTCAAGACCGCCGCTTTCGACCGCTCAGCCACCTCTCCATGTAAGTTGCATTAGTATATCTAAAATGATCAAATATATGAAAGTGTTATCTCGGATGTTATGATAAATAAATTCCATATGGCAACAAACTTAGGCGGAGGAGTCTATCATGCCTTTTCAAAATTATTCCATCACTAGTTCGAAAGAAAACCTGATCGCATCCAACGTGGTGTTGCGGAAAACTTACTTCCTACTTAGCCTGACGTTGCTATTTAGCAGTCTCACGGCTGGCTTTTCCATGGCTACCCATGCCAGACCTGGACTGTTATTAATGCTTGCCGGTATGTTTGGATTGTCGTATTTAGCTCGAAGACTCTCCAATAGCCCATGGGGCGTGGTGGCTGTTTTCGCCTTTACCGGTTTTATGGGGTATACCTTAGGCCCTATTTTAGATATGACCATGCGTATGTACGCTAATGGTGGTCAGATCATCATGACCTCTTTAGGTGCTACAGGCTTAATCTTCCTGTCTCTTTCCGGATATGTACTCACCACCCGTAAGAATTTTAATTACCTAGGTGGTTTCATATTTGTTGCATCCGCGGGTCTATTCTTGGCGGCTATCGCAGGCATCTTTTTGAACATGCCCATTTTGAATATCTTGATTTCAGGTGCCTTTGCGCTAATCTCTTCTGCGTATATTTTGTATACCACTAGCGCCATCATCAACGGTGGTGAAGACAATTATGTCATGGCTACCATTTCATTATTCATTTCGATCTTCAATCTATTTGTGAGTCTGCTACGTATCTTGGGCGCATTTGCTGGAAATCGCGATTAACTCTTCTAAAATCAAATAATACAAACCAAAAAAACTCAGTTTTTAACTGAGTTTTTTTTTGAAACTTTAAAACAAGTTAAATGGAGTTAACTATGTTTAAAAGACATTATTTGATTTCGGCACTTTTATTCTGCCCCCTCGCGGCATTTTCCAACCAGTACCAAATTGAACCGGGAAGCGATTTAGTCGGCCAAACCTTTACTGTACGATCCGATTCGGGTGAAACATTAACGGATATTGGTAATCGCTACGGTGTCGGCGCTTATGAGATGGCAGATGCAAATCCACAATTGCCGGCAGAAGGCGAACTATACTCAGGTCAACCTGTTACGGTGCCTGCTCAATTTGTATTACCCAAATATCGCAAAGGAATTGTAATTAATATTGCAGAATGCCGACTCTATTATTTTCCTGAACATAGCAACGTGGTTTATACCTATCCCGTTGGATTAGGTAGGCAAGGATGGCGGACGCCGATGACTTCGACCACCGTCATTCGTAAAGCGACTAATCCAAGCTGGACTGTGTCCTCTACTATACGCGCTTGGGTTTTAGAACAGACGGGTAATCATTTGCCTAATGTAGTGCCACCTGGCCCAGAAAACCCCCTAGGTCACTATGCTATGTATCTTGGGACACACGGTTATCTCATCCATGGCACGAACCAACCTTGGTCAATCGGTAAAACAACGAGTGCCGGATGCGTTCGTTTATTTAATGCCGACGTAGAAGAACTTTACCAACAAGTTAAAACCGGAACTCCGGTTAAAGTAATTAATCAGCCATACAAAGCCGGTTGGCAAAATGGACAGTTCTTCGTGGAAGCCCATGTGCCTATTAACACGGGTTCTACTCCGACAGAGTTAAATATGATTTCAGCGGAAAGGTCGATTATGTCAGCACTGCCAAAGCAGGCTAGCGCAGTAGATTGGGATAGTGTCCGCACAATTGTATCATCGCAAAATGGAATTCCTGAGCCTGTTAGAATGAATAATTACAATTCTTATGACAGTGGCACTGAGACTTATTATCAGTGAACTGTAGAAAAATTTAAAGATTCTTACCCAACCCTCCCGTTAAGCGGGAGGGGGATCGAAAAGAGACCAAGGAAGCCTGCACAGCTTTCTCATTAGTTTTTGATATAAAAGAAGTTTTCTTAATAGCTACCCCCCGATTTGGCTAATCAGTCATTTTTTGGTAGAATAGCACCTTTTTTGGAGTATAAATCTCCATTCCAATATTCACACGTAGTGAATCGTACTAGTTATCTAGGGGAAGAATATGCAACCAAAAGCAACTATAACGACATATCTACTCAGCGCAGTTTTTGTTGTTAGTTCCTTATTTTTTGCCGACGTGGCTTTAGCAAAAAGTCATAAAAAACATCACCATACATCGCATCACATCGTTACTCACCACACCAAAAATCATCACGTTGTGGCGCATCACAGTAAAAAGTCTAAGTTAAACCGTCTTGCTAAAGCACAGACGCATAAAACAAAGGTTAAGCTTGCTGTCGCAGATACCGCTAACGTTAGCTTACCGGTGCCTAAAGAAGGCGAAAGCGATACTACTCTGAATGTTAATCCTCATGTTTGGGATTTGGCAGTTAAGGCGTACCATAAAGCGACCGAAAAGGGGTACATCAAGCAGAAGGTGATGACCATTATTGATTATTCAATGCCCTCCTCTAAGAAGCGAATGTGGGTAGTCGATATGTACTCTAAAAAAGTCCTCTATCATACGTTAGTGGCGCATGGCAAACATACTGGTGGTTTGTTCGCTACCCGGTTCTCTGATTCTCCTGGCAGCCGAGCTTCTAGCTTAGGGTTATTTGTCACTGAAAATACTTATATCGGTTCTAAAGGTTATTCGTTGCGACTTCGTGGCTTAGAGCCTGGCTTCAACGATAAAGCTCACTCCAGAGCTATTGTGGTGCACGGTGCTTGGTACGCAACTGCCAACTTCGCCGCGCAACACGGTAGACTAGGCTTAAGCTGGGGTTGTCCCGCCGTTAGCCCTACCTTAGCAAGACCAATTATTAATGATATTAAAGGCGGTACGTTGCTATTCGCTTATTATCCTGATGATCGTTGGCTGAAGCGGTCTGAGTTTTTGTTGTAGATTTTTTTGTCATTCCCACGTCAATTGTCAATTCCGCGCAGGCTTTTTAGTTGTCATTCCCGCGCAG
>DJAM01000067.1 GCA_002429595.1 Coxiellaceae bacterium UBA6002 | reverse complement strand
TTCGCGGGAATGACAAAAAGTTACGGGAATGACAAAGAGCGACAGAATGACAAGAATTAAAATGACAAACTCCGAGCTTTGGGAAGTTCTCTCAGAATCTTATCCATTTCATCAGTTGTATGAAAAATAGAACACGAATTTATACTAAGGAAAAAAACAGCAGAGGTAAGTAGCGAAAAATAACTTTGTTTATCTCGTTGCAAAGGTCTAAACACTCTTTGATTAATGAGTATCTGCATGTGAATGTCTTAAGAAAAGAGAGAAAAAAATTTGCACTTATTATATGACTTTATGTTGGCGATTAAAATGTTTATACTCATTTATCTCTACTTTTCATGCTTTTTTTCACATGCAATTTAATCTTTTCTTAAGGTTAAACTTTAAGTTAAAATATTAGGAGTTTGTGATGCCTCAAAATAAAAAATCTTTAAGCCAACAAATAACAATTCTGACTTTACCACTTGATGTTTTTAGAATGATACTAAGATTATTGAGCGCGCGTAACATTTGGGCGGCTCGTGAAGTTAACAGGCGATTTCAGCAAGTTGTAACTACTCCGGCTACTTGGAATTTGCGGCCTCAAGCTAATACACTTGATTATTTGAAATTCCGTATGATGCAGGAAAAGCTCTTTAGTTTGCGAAATACGAATCAATTATCAATTGATGAGTATACTCGAATTGCTATGCGGATATCTTCAATACAAAATATACAATTTTTAGAACCTGTTCAAGTGATTAGGGTTGAGGATAGATTAAGTAATTTAAGGGACAATATTATTGATCGTGTGCGCAGAGAGGATCCTGTATGGGGGACAATGGCTAAGCATAGAACTATCGCAGCTCTTATTTTGTTGTGTGTGGCTGTTGGGTTATTTTATTCATTGCGATATAAATTATCTGACAAGCTTGATTGTTCTTTAAAATCCAATGAAGTTGCATTTACTAAAAACGTTAAAGAATATTTGGATCTTTCATACCTGCAATCATTTGTAACTGGAAGTGGAATTGGTTTGTTGGTCAAAGTGAAACATACAAGAGCTCTTGTAAGAGCTTATTTGGCAGGGTATTATCGAGACTCTCTTCCGATCGTAGACCTCACTTCAACTTTAAACCGTAGTATTAATTTCTCATTTCGCAAGGCTTTTTTGAGTATTGTTCATCATCGTGAATTAGTAGCGTTGGTATTAGGTATAGCAATTCTTTCAATGATGCTGACCAAAGACATTTACAATTTTGCATCTGATCCTTGCATTACCAATTTAGCAACAAACTTTAATTATTGCTTTCGTCAGTGTGACGGAGCTCGATTTAGCATCTTTTTCAACATGAAAAAACCTAACCACGTGGGATTTTTTGCCGCTGGGTTTTTCTTAGCCTATTCTATGATTGCTACTGCTATTCAAATTTTTTCTTTGTCTTCTAATTTGAGTAGCTTTGCAGTGAACAAAGTTAAAAGCACATTCTTTGTAAATCCACGAGTTATCGTTGGCGCAGAAGACCCACCAGCACAAACTCTTGCTTTAGTTTAAGCCTAAAAAGCTGCTTGGGTGCTAAAGCCGGTGGTCGTGGGATTTGCTATGAGAGTATCTTGAGCAGGACCACCCCTAGCTGCGGGTGGTGTGTAGCTTAAATCGCAATCATTAATGCTGAGCATTGATTGTGAAAGGAAGGCATATTGTAAGTTTGTACCATTTCGAGTGCGACAGTGTGACAACCCAATCGTGCCATCCGCTCTGGTATAGGTGTAGACAATGACGTAGTCGTAATAAGGCGCGCCTTGTTGGTAATAACCGATGACCGCCTTATCCGCAGAGACGATTGAGCTGAATAAAAGTAGTAAAACTAAGCCTATAATTTTCTTCATTTATTT
This sequence comes from Coxiellaceae bacterium UBA6002, assembly GCA_002429595.1. GTDB lineage: Bacteria > Pseudomonadota > Gammaproteobacteria > UBA6002 > UBA6002 > UBA6002. The sequence continues at coordinate 12,411 of DJAM01000067.1, read as the reverse complement.
GACCTCAGTGAAATTATAGTATTCATTTGGTCAAAATTAATGAATTGTCTCGTCGAAGCAGATTGCTATGCTAGAGATTATAGTCTCCCTTATTTTCCTTATTTTCGCCAACTACAGCTTGTCTACGATCAAAATAACCTAACAGTAATTCCTGAAATTCAGCGCTCGTCCTCAGTTCCGATAACAGTCTATAGGTTTTAGTTTGGGTGTGATCAGTTGCGGTGAAATTAAAACACAACCATATGTTTGTTCGTGGCTTTATCATCGCCTGATAAGTGGCATTTGTCGCTCTGTCCATTATGTCCAAGATATCTCTTATCATTCCATTTCTGAATTTTGATAAAAAATTTTCGATAGCACTGTGTTTTGTAAAGCCCTCTGTCCCGACACCTTCCTCACCAAGGGCTTTCGAATGAGCCTCCAGCTTTTTATAAGCTTCGGATTGCATAACTTTATCAATAAAATGAAGCGCGGTATGTTCTTTATGTACCTCAAGGAATTTATCCGGGTCTGAAATTGGTTTGTAGGCTCCCGTAGCTATTGGAGTAAATGATTCCACATGACCTAAACTTCCAACTTGATGCGTACAGTATGCAGGAACAGCAGAAAGGACCATGGATTTGCCATTTGATGTATAGCGAACCATGACTAAACTCAATTTTTGATTATTTTCTTCAGAATAAAAAGAAATATTATAGTTGCTACCAACTAACCGATGCCTTTTAACGATGGGTGTTTCATAACTATTGCCTAATATATAAACACAATACTCTGTTTTCATATCAATAACATGTTTGTAAAGTCTCGCATTATTCGTTGCAAATAAATCGGGTGAATATTCTCTGGGTTGTAAATTCATCGCTGTTAAAATTCCTGTGCAATTTACCTAAAGTTGGTATTTTAATATCTTTTTTTATAAATAGCTATACCCTGATAATTCCTGAATATATAATAATTCCTTAAGAAATAAGCACTTGGAGGGAAAGAGGGTTGGTCTGTAACAGTATAGGCTCTTACTAAGACAAAGTCTGGCTGGGTCTGATCAATTGCATTAACCACAAGGTTTTTGATGATCTTTAAATCTCTTTCAACATGACAAAAAGCGGGAAAAAAGTGGTTCTTTTCTAGTGCCGGAATAAACCAGGCATTGAACCAAGGTGAGACAACTTTGGTATTGGAGTAAATCGGTATTTGATGCAATGGCGGATAATACGGCATCAAGAAAAATATTTTTTTATTTTGAAAGTTCTGATTAGAGAAAGTAATCCATTTATTCCAAATGTAATTGTTATCATGAAATTCTCGAATCATACCAACTAGAAAATTCAAGGTACCAGCTAATGTTATTAGAAAAATCGCAGCGGTAGTTGCTTGATAAAAGCGGGCGGCTCGATTTTTTCCACCTTCTTCTAAACAAGTTAGCAGTATGAATGCATTCGTAAGCAACGCAAAGCAAAAAGCGGGATATAAATGCGAATACCAATCTTTCTGTTCTGCTAGATAGATCATGAGCGAGAGAAAGGTTGCGAGACTCCCGATGATAATATTACTTTGATGACTAAGTTTTTTAAGGCTAATTAAAACCAGCGCCAGGACTAAGATCGTAAGCAATGTAACCCCGGTGAAGAGGTAAGACCAACTGGAATTAAAGGCGCTTTCATAGCAAATAGTGAAAGGTAAAATGACCGTAAAATACTCTGGATAGAAATAATGAATCAGCAGAAAGTATATTAAGACGTTGAGATAAAAAATAATTTGAAAATAAGTAAATTTCTTATTGTAAGACCATCGTGTTATATCAATAGCAACGATCACGACTAAAAAAAACGGATTTTGCATGATACCAAAGGCTGCGAATAAACTACAAATTATTGTGAAGGTATTAGAGTTAACGATATTTTTAAAATTTAACAGTAGAAAAAAATAGGGAAGTATAAAATTTATTAAAATAATTTCGCGCTGACCAAAATTCATTAGTGGTAAAAAAAGTAAAATTCCTATAACGAGATAATATAGAAGTCGTTTTGCAAATAAAGAAAGCTGAAATGTTTTCAAAATTTTGGTGAACAGGAAAAGTCCTAGCAGATTTGCAGTCAAGATATATATTGGAATAAGGTACCAGTATGACCCTGCGGTTACACTTTTTAGGAAAACTAGAGGCGAGTAAAACCAAAAAACAAATGGCGAATTATCATCAAAGATATTGGTTAAATAGTTGCCACCGTTGTGGAATCGCATTGCACCATCAATATGCCAGGCGACGTCCATATCGATGAAGGTGTTGATGCGGATGAGGAACGCGATAAGGAACAAGCTTACGGTGATTAGAAGGTCTACTTTGGAGATTCCATGTTGCTTAAGCATTTAATCCTGGTTTCCTTTAGTGCTTGTTACTCCGCGCATTGCCTGTCATTCCCGCGAAGGCGGGAAGCCATGCTTGAAGCCACTCCTCAAATAGGTTCCCGCCTTCGCGGGAATGACAGGCAATGCGCGGGAATGACAGGTAATGCGCGGGAGTGACAAGTATTGCTCGCGTGAACATGCTACACTTTGCCTTCCTCATGCAAATTCTGAACCACCTGAGGCTTTGGTGCAAGTGTAGAGATTTCACGGCTGAGCGAGAAGCTTAAGAATGTCCTGATCAAGACAATAGATCCTAGAATTCCTAAAGAATAGTAATCAGGCGTAGTCGTGGTTTCTATCACGTCGGCGGCGATAATAAACTCTAAGCCTAATACAATAGTTAACCCGAGATCTCGTCTTATTGAATTAATATCCCATTTTTGCTGATGGCTAAATCGTAATGCAATGAAGCGATAAGCGCTGACTGCCACCCCGACCAAAATGATGAACGTTCCAATGACAGAGACAACTGATTTAATTGACAGCAAAGCCATGTCTAATGCTGATGGCGCAATTTGACTGCTGTGATGTAATAGGCTGTAAGCATTTTGGATTAATTGCATACTCTTAATACCTAGGTTTGCTTAATTATTAACCGTAGCATAAATTTAGATGATGGTTTGACCAAAATCATCTCTGACATTTTGCTAAGATTATAAAGAGGTATTAATTAAGGATAATGATGGACGAAGTACCCGCCTTGGATCCGAAATATTTTTCGCAGAAGTGCAATCCCAAGAGGTTACCCTTTAAAACCACTAGCGCACTCAAAAAAGATGTTTTCTTTATAGGTCAGCGGCGTGCCTACGAGGCAATTCACTTCGGAATTAAAATCAAGCATTCTGGTTACAATCTTTATGCTCTTGGTCCAGATGACATCGGCAAACAAGAAATTGTTGAGACTATTTTGCTCCAAGCAGCAAAGAATCAGCCAACCCCATCTGATTGGTGTTATGTTTACAACTTTAGAAGTCCCCGCTGTCCTAATGCTTTGGAATTGCCTCCTGGTATGGGCTTTGAGCTCAAAGCTGACATGGACAAATTTATCGAAGAGCTAAAAGAAACACTTCCAGCGTTGTTTGAAACCACTGAGCACCAGGCTCGTATCAAGAGAATGGGTGAAGAGGTTTCCGCAAAACAAAAAAGATATTTTGAATCCCTTCAGCGTGAAGCTGAAAAGCAAGACATGACAATTTTGAGTACTTCTAAAGGTTTTGTCGTGGTGCCAATTCGCGGCGGTAAAGTGTTGTCTGAAAAAGAACTCGAATTACTTTCACAAAAAGAGCGAAAAGAAACGGAACATATTACAGAAGAACTCAATGAACAGCTGGCTGATGTCATTAATAAAATTCAAAAGCTGCATAAGATAAAACGTAAGCATGAAAGAGAATATGAGCGAGATTTTGCGTTAAAAGCATTAAGTCAAGCAATCAAGAACCTCCGAAAAAAATATAAGAAGTTAAAACAAGTCTTAAATTATCTCGATGAAGTTCAAGAAGATATTATTACTAATGCCAAAATGTTTTTAAAAGATGAAGAAGTTCCTGCTCAAGTCATGTATGGCGAAACCCATCCTTCCGAGTTTGCTTTTTCTCGATATAGTATCAATGTGGTTGTAGACAATGATCAGCTTGAAGGTGCTCCAGTCGTTTATGAAGATAATCCATTGTACTATAAAGTAATCGGTCGAATTGAGCATGTTTCTCAGCTTGGTGCCTTAGTCACTGACTTTTCATTAATTCAAGGAGGAGCGTTACATAAGGCCAATGGCGGTTATCTCATTTTGAATGTTGAAAAAATATTGGACCATCAATCTGCTTGGGAAGCACTCAAAAGTGCGTTATTGACCAATGAAATTAAAATTGAATTACCACCTAATTTAATTTCTGTAACCAGTTCTTCTATATTAGAGCCAGAGCCCATACCATTAGATGTTAAAGTTATATTATTGGGTGAACGTGAAGACTATTACGATCTTCGCGATACTGACCCTGAGTTTAACGAATTATTCAAAGTGTCGGTTGATTTTGAAGAGGCAATTGATCGAAATACATCTTCTTTAGAGCTTTATTCTAATTTAATTGCGACTCAAGTAGTAAAATATAATTTACGTCCTTTCGATGCTTCTGCTGTCGCTCGGGTCATCGACCATAGTTCGCGGTTGATATCAGATGCCGAAAAATTGTCACTTCATTTACATGAATTGGTAAACTTACTGGAAGAAGCAGATCATTGGGCCGAGGAAGCAGGCAACCGAGTTGTCACTCGTCGAGAAGTTCAAAAAGCGATCGACTTCCAAAAATTCCGTTTAGACCATTATCAACAATTATTGTATGAAGATATTTTGCGCCAAATTTTATTTATCAATACTGAAGGTGAGCAAGTAGCACAAATCAACGCACTAACGACTTACCGTTTGGGTGATTTCACCTTTGGTACTCCTTCGCGAATTACAGCAGCAACGCGAATGGGACGAGAAGGTATTATCGATATTGAGCGTGAAGTTAATTTGAGTGGTCCTATTCATGCCAAAGGTGTTTTAATTCTTTCCGGTTTTATTATGAATCGTTATGCACCTAAATGGCCATTGACACTTTCGGCAAGTATCGTCTTTGAGCAATCTTACGGTTCAGTCGATGGCGATAGTGCTTCTGTCGCCGAGTTATGTGCGCTCTTGTCGTCATTATCTAAAGTGCCAATTAAGCAGTCGCTGTCAGTCACGGGTTCAGTTAATCAGCATGGAATGGTACAGGCCATAGGATGTGTTAATGAAAAAATTGAAGGTTTTTTTGATATCTGCAAACAGCGGGGTTTAACCGGAGAGCAAGGCGTTGTCATCCCAAAAGCAAATGTCAAAAATCTAATGCTAAGAGATGATGTTATTGAGGCGGCTCATAATAATCTTTTTCATATTTATCCGATTGAAACGATTGAAGAAGCCGTTTTAATTCTAATGGGCAAAACAGCTGGTGTGCGTGATGCTGAGGGTTTGTTCCCGAAGGATAGCGTTAATTATTTAGTTGAACAGCAACTTGAAGAATTTGCTAAGATCCATAAGAAGTGGACTAAGGGCTAGATTCAAGAATCAAGGTTTGCAAATGTCTAAGTGCTAAATTATACTGCTGCCTATTCAAAAAATCTTATTTTTACGAAATGCTTCTCCCAAATTACTTCAATAAGAGTCAGTTATAATGAACGAAATAGTTGCTGAAGAACTCGACGAACTAACCTTTAATAATCTTGCACATGTTAAACATGCCATCGAGGAAATACGATTAGGAAAAATGGTCGTTCTGTTTGATGATCAAGGTCGCGAGAACGAAGGAGATTTAGTGCTCGCTGCTGAAAAAATTACTCCAGAAGCGATTAATTTTATGACACGGTTTGGGCGAGGTTTGATTTGTTTAACAATGCTCGAAGCAGATTTAGATCGTCTTAATATTCCCATGATGACCGCAAATAATCGCTCCAAAAGAAAAACTGCCTTTACTGTTTCTATTGGTGCAAAAGAAGGTATTACCACAGGTATTTCAGCTGCTGACCGAGCCAAAACTATAGAAGTCGCCGTTGCAGATAATTCATCTGCTAGTGATGTTGTTGTGCCGGGACATATTTTTCCACTTAAAGCTTGCAGTAACGGGGTGTTGGAAAGGGGTGGTCAAACGGAAGGCAGCATGGAAATTGCAAGATTAGCAGGTTTAAAACCCGCTGGTGTTATTTGCGAGATTTTGAACCTAGATGGAACAATGGCACGTTTGCCTGAATTGCAAGTTTTTTGCCAACAGCACAATCTTACTCACCTTAGTGTTAAAGATCTTATTCATTATCGTTTATGCACTGAAATTTTAGTTAAAGAAATTAACAAGCCAACTGCGTTTAAAAACAGTGAATTCTCCTTGCGATTTTTTAGCAATGTCCTCAATAATCGTTGCTATCCAATAATGTGTTCAAATAATTTAAATCTAAATAAGACGATCAATGTTTATGTTTATGAGGAAGCGCTTGAAGACCGCTTTTTGAATTTATTAAGCACTGAGCACCAATTTGGAGCAGACCGCCAAATCAAACAACTTCTCAATGATAATGGTGTGTTGATTTATTTGCCGCAAAGGTTCATAGACCTCGAACAAAAAACTTTAAATAACTATGTTTATAACGATCAACAAGACAAAATTCATTTTAGTGAAGACTTTGTGGTTGCTCACATTTTAAAGTCTCTTAAAGCTAAGCATGTGAAGATGGTTAAGAATGATTGGTTTCATAAAAATATCAAGGATGCTGATTATTACTATGGAGTCAAAATTTCAACAATTGCTAACCGAGTTGACTTAACGTGACGAGTGAAAGGAGAGTTGCTACAAACATAGTCGACTTTAGGTAAAGATTATTGGAACGCTAGTTTACCGAACAAGAATGAAAGAAGGAATAGTAATTTAGTGTTGGAACAGTCTTTGTGCTTCAATAGTAAGTCCAAGTCCGACACTTCCAAACGCATCCCCCTGGATCACTTTAGCAGCAGGAAATAATGAATTAATTTGTTCGCGGATGATTGGTATCTTTGAAGAGCCACCTGTGTAGAAGATAGCGCTTATCTCCTCGTATCTTACTTGTGCCATTTGTAAAGTTTGTTTGACAGTTGCAAGAATTTTTTCCAATTGAGTGCTAATTGCTTGGTGAAACGTTGTTCTTCGAACAAGCATTTTTAAATCATCTTCAATAAAATCAAGTTGCAGGAGTGCTTCAGTTTGAGTGCTGAGGTGTTGCTTATTTTTTTCAACAGCATCCAAAATATGATGTCCTGTATGATCTTTTAAAACCGAGATCAAACGTTGGATTTTTTCTTTATCATTGGCAACTGTTAAGAGTGAACCAAGATGTGCAATTGTTTTGGCACTGTACAAATTAGAAAGTGTATGCCACGTAGTGAGGTCGTGGTAAAAAGAGGAGGGTACTTCAATTTCGCTGCTTGAGCCTCTCATCTTAGTTCCCATGCCCAGTAAGGGCATTACCGTTGTTAAGCTTAATTTTTGATCAAAATTATTTCCAGCAATATGAACACCATTATTTGCTAAGAGATCTTTTGAGCGATCATGTGATGCTGTCTTCGGGTGTAAACGAATTACGGTAAAATCTGACGTTCCCCCACCAATATCGACAATTAATGCGAGTTGTTCTTGGCTGATGGTGGCTTCGTAAGCTCGTGCTGCTGCGATGGGTTCATATTGAAATACAATTTCAGTAAAACCTAGGTCCTTACCAATCGCTTCCAGGGTATTTTGAGCCTGTTGGTCTTTTTGGGGATCATGGTCATGAAAATAAACGGGACGTCCAAAGACTGCTCGAGTTAGTTCTTTCTTTGTGGCCTTTTCTGCGAGGTTTTTTATATGCCGCATAAAGTTGAAAAGTACCTGGGTATAGGGAACTAATTTATTGAAGATCACAGTCTTCTCGTCCATGAGTGATGAACCCAAGACGGTTTTTAAAGAAGTCATTAGCCTACCCGGCACTCCTTCTAAATACCGATTAACGCCTTCTTGACCGAAAACCCATTGAGCCATTTCGATATCACAGAAGATAGCCGAGCGGAGGGTGACTTTATCATTTTCGAGAGGTACAAGTTGGCAGGAGTTATTGACCAGAGTGCCAATAGTAGAATTGCTTGTGCCGAAGTCTAAACCGCAGAATGTTGTCATGAAGTGATTTTACTGGAAATAAAAACTATATAAAAGAAGTTGCTGTCATTCCCGCGCAGGCTTGTCATTCCCGCGCAGGCGGGAACCCATTATTGGTGCGGCTGGAAGGATGGGTTCCCGCCTGCGCGGGAATGACAAGCCTGCGCGAAAATGACAGGAGCAAAGTGTCTAGTTTGAACTAATTCATGAATTGAGTTAACATGCCTGCTTTTACGGAAAGATGGCGGCTTCATGATGAAGTGTTTAAAGAAAAAATTAGTTATTGGAACTCTTTTTCTTTTTGGTATTTCATCGTCTGTTTGTGCGTCAGATTTTTCTTTACCTTTCGTTAATGCCTCAGACTTAGGTACTGCTTATTCCGGTTGGGCAGCAGTGGCTGAGGATGCTAGCACCGCTTACACTAACCCTGCAGGTTTAACTCGGCTTAAAAATTATCAACTAGTCTTCCCAGTATTGGGTCTTTTTGGCTATTCCACATTCACGGGCACTACTAAAACACCGACGTTCCCGTTTGATTTTACCGTTAAAGAATCGGGTAGTGCTTCAACGACACTAGGGGCAGTCTTTCCCTCGTTTTATTTTTCAGCACCGATCACAGATCGACTGACGGTTGGTTTTTTCCAGACGAATCCTTTTGGTTTAGGCACCGAATACGAAAATAATTCGATTGTTCGTTATATCGCGACCAAAAGTAAAATTGTGGTGATAGACGGCGGCCCCGCTTTCGGCTTTAAAGTTAACGACTGTTTATCAGTGGGTGCTGGTTTAGATATTCAATATCTTATGTTCACCTTAAATCACAAATTTGGACCACCATTTTCTTTTCCTTTAGATGCTACGAGTCACAATGATGAGCATGGTTGGGGCTTTGGGTGGCACGGGGGTGCCTTATATCAGGTGTGTAATTGGGCGCGGGTTGGTTTTAGTTATAATTCTCGAACTTATTTCAATAGTGCAGGCATTAGCAGGCTGTACATTCCGGGAACGCCAGTGACACTCTTCGAATCGGATAAGCTGCGAAGCCATGCGGCATTGCCTGAACATGCGCAACTTAGTGTGCATGTGGATATCAATCCATGCTGGGCATTTATGTCGACTTTATATTATGTCCACTGGACAGTCTTGAATAAAATCGTGCTGAAAGACACGGCCTCGTTCGCTGGTGAAAAGCTGACCGTTACTATTCCGCTAAACTACCGAGATACTTTAGACTTCTCTGCCGGTGTGACTTATAAACCGACTGCGCGGTGGACTTTGCGAACTGGTTTCCAGATCATGGATTCTCCAAACAATAATCGAGATCGTGCCGTTGCAGATCCTATTGGTAAAGGAATAATCTTAGCGGCTGGTGCGAAATTTCAACAAAATTGTCATCTTAGCTATGACATTGGTTATGGCCATTCTTTCTTTAGGGATCAAACAGTTGATCCTGTCTCTCCAATCGCAGCAGCCACTGGCTCTATGCACAGTAATTCAAACTTATTAGGCATTCAGGTTAACTGGAATATCTAGTCAAATATCTCACTTGCCTCGTTTGCTCTCAGATATATTGGTTATTATTCTCTCATATGTCGCTTAGCATGCTTCTGTCAATCTTGCGGAAGTTACCCAAGTTTGTCATTCCCGCGAAGGCGGGAACCCATGCTCGAAGCCGCACCAATGATGGGTTCCCGCCTTCGCGGGAATGACAATTCTTTTATTCATTATTCCTTATCTTTTTTACCAAACCTGTTAACACATTCCCAGGGCCCAATTCTTCAAAATTCATCTCTCCTTGCGCTAATAAATATTCGATCGTTTTGCTCCATTGCACGGGATGAGATAGATGTTGGGTTAGATTTCTACGAATGACTGCAGGGTGATAAAGGCGTGCATTACAGTTTGCAATGACTGGAATAGAAGGCGAATTAAAATTAATTGTTTCTAAAAATTCTGCATAAAGATGTTCGGCGGTTTGCATATGGAAAGTGTGAAATGCGCCGCTTACTTTTAGTGGTAAAAACATGACTGTTTTGTACGTGTCGAAAATTGTTTTGGCTTTTTCGATGTCGCAAGCAGGGCCAGAGATAACTAATTGTCGATAAGAATTGTAATTTGCAATAGAGATTGTGAGTAGCTGATATTCTTGCAGCAGATTATCAATTTGATTGTAGGTCATTCCAATAATAGCCGCCATTGCTCCACCCTGCGCCTGCGCCATTAACTCAGCTCTTTTTTGTACTATGCGTAAGCCGGTTGCAAAGTCAAAAACCTTGGCACTAAGTAAAGCATTGTATTCACCAAGACTATGTCCTACGGCGTAGTCAAAAGTTGGATTACTTTGTCGGCGTTGATAAAAAGCCAAAGCATTAACAACATATAACGCAGGTTGAGTATAACGTGTTTGATTAAGTTGATTTTGAGGGTCCTGTAAACAAAGTGTTTTAATGCAATATCCCAAGAGATCGCTAGCAAGTTGTGTTTCCTGAGGATATTGTGCAAATAAATTCTCTCCCATTCCACTATATTGTGAACCTTGTCCCGGAAATAATAACGTTGTCATACTAGTCATCAAATTAGCTCCTCTTCGAGCAAATGAATGACATTTTGTAATTCTTCGGTCATAGGTCGGCAATCTGTAATTGGCGAGGAATGATCGCGTAAAATTTTACAGATTTTCTTGGATTGTTTTGAGCATAATTCCAGATTGCGAAACTCCAATGCTTGCACTGAGGCGAGTAATAGAATTGCCGTCAGGCGTTCTAAATTATCGACTGCTTCGCGAAAGTCTAAGGCTGCGTGGGCCCCTAAACTATTTACGTCTTGATTATCTCCTTCAGTGGGTAGCATATAGGATTGTTGGGCTTGAGCTAGTTTGCGATTTTGTACTGCAAGTGAGGCTGCCAATATTTGTAGCGGTCGAAAGCCATTCTGCTTACTGGGGTCAGGTACTAGGTTAGTGGGTAATTGAAAATTCTTGCGTGGATGAACCATATTAGCGAGTAGAGCATGTATCCAGGTTGAGGCTTGGGCAATATCTGCTTTCAACACATCACATGCCGTCGTGATGTAATAGCCCATAAAATTCGCGCTATGGAAAATCTTTTCACTATGACGATCAATGATTGGGTTGTCGTTTACCGAATTCATTTCATCTTCAATCCAGAGTACAGACCTTTCTAAATTTTCAAAAAAAGGTCCGAATCCTTGTGAGACTGATCGTAAAGAATAATAGTCTTGTACCCGTTTTGGGTCGCTACTATTCATATAATGATTATTATCACGATTAGCAGCGCGTAACTCATCCAAATCGTATAAAAGGCAGCTTTCCTGCCAAAAATCTAATAAGAAAGCATTGACTGCAATTTCACCCTGATGATTCTTGAGCTGATGAACAATTGGATGATAGGCGCTTTCGATAACAAACATCGATTCCAGAGACATCGCAATAGCGGAGAGCATTTGTCGAAACAAACGTCGTAAATTATACAGCGCTAAGCTTGTGATGGCGGCCATGAAGGACGTGCCATTGATCATGGCCAAGCCATCGCGTGATTCCGGAATTAATTTTTCAAGCCCCGCTAAAGAAATGGCTTTGGTGGCGCGCATCCTTTCATTGCGATAATAAACATCGACCTCTTGCCCTGTCACACAAGCTGCAATCATCGCAAGAGGAATTAGATCACCACTTGCGCCTATAGAACCGTAACTACGCACTACCGGAACAATGCCGCTGTTTAAAAACTCTAAGAGTCCAGTGATCGTTTTTAATCTGACACCTGAATACCCCTTGCCAAGGCAATGACTACGCAACATCATTGTGACTTTGACGACTTCAGCTGGAATAAGGTGGCCAAGACCGCACGAATGTGAACGTATTAAATTAATTTGACGAGTATTAATTGAATCATAGTAATCGCGAGTATCATTCTGATCATTGCGTAGGTAAGGTTCTAAAATGTTGACCTGATCTCCGAACTGAGTATTAATTCCATAAATTGCATCTCTTTGTGCTACGCCTTTATTTAAAAACTCATACGATTCCTCTATCGTGGAATACGCTTCACGCGCCAACTCCACAGGAATAGCTTTTTTAGCTAACAGCTTAGCGTCTTGCAACGTAAGCGCTGTGGTTCCTCCAATTAGAATGCGCTGTTTATTTAAGTTCCGAATAGAAAAATCATCATTAACGAGTATCGACATATTGAACCTTGTAGCAGAATGTAACCCCATGTAGCCTGAATTTGATTAGGCAAAACCGCCTAGTTGGAAAGGTAAGTTGTTCCTTGAACTCAAGTTCTTTTGGGCAAAAGCCGACGTCCCGCGGACCAACCGC
>DJAM01000032.1 GCA_002429595.1 Coxiellaceae bacterium UBA6002 | reverse complement strand
AGGATGGGTTCCCGCCTACGCGGGAATGACAAACTATGGGCGGGAATGACAGATGATGACAAATTAAGCAATCTGTCGCTTCACTCCTGGCTTACTCACCGCAACATAAACCAAAATAGCCTCTGAAACCAAAAAAAATCCGGGGTGAGTTAGTCGTTCCGCATACACTTCAACTTTCACTGTTATCGACGTTGTACCGATACTCTGAATCTCGACATAGAAACTCACTAAGTCATAAACAAATAATGGTTGGAGAAAGGTAAGTTCTTTGACGGCTACAGTCACGACATGACCTTGGGTTCGCTTAGTCGCTACGATCGCCCCTGCGACGTCGATATGAGACATTAGCCAGCCACCGAAAATGTCTCCGGATTGATTCTGATCGGTTGGGTTGGTTTTGATGCGTAAAACCGGTTCTCGACCTGGTAGGTTAGAAAGGATATGCTCTTTCATGTTAATGAACTCGCTTTTCGTCATGTTGTTTCACTTCAACAGTCGCTGGAATGACTGGTTCTTTTTCTTCGGATTGTAATTCATCCCAACCCGCATCTGGTTTGAAGCGCTCACCATATTTTTCGGCTAATTGTTCGAGGCGTTGTTTAACATTTGAAATACCGCGGGTTTTGGCATAGTGGATTGGACCACCTCGAAATGGTGCGAAGCCTGTACCAAAAATCATCCCTGCATCTAATAGATCTTCATTGTTCACGACACCTTCGCGTAGGCATGCAACAGCTTCGTTCAATAAAATTAAAATCATGCGATCTGTGATATCTTGAGTCGACGCTTGTGTTTCAGGAGCATGATTGGCATGAACCACACTGTTACCGCGATAGCGATAAAATCCTTCTCCTGTTTTAGTGCCAAGTTTTCCTTCTGCCACCAGTTCTCGTAAGCGGCTAGGAACTTCGCCGCCTAGGTGTTGCGATAAAATATTCGCTACCGATAAACAAATATCTAAGCCAACTCGATCGGCTAATTCGATCGGACCCATCGGCATACCAAAATCTTTCGCGGCTTTATCGATGGTTTCTGCTGGGACGCCCTCTTCAAGCAACTTAACGCTTTCTAAGAGATAAGGCATCAGAATGCGATTAATTAAGAAGCCAGGTTTGCTCTTAACTGGAAGTGGTAAGCGGTTGATTTTCTTAACAAAAGCAACTGCATTATCAACCTGTTCTTGATCGGTATTATCATCGGCCACGACTTCGACAAGCTCCATCTTCTCGACCGGATTAAAGAAGTGAATGCCAACTAATCTATTTGGATCTTTCAATACTTTACCAAGTTCTACCAAAGGTAGGCTTGAGGTATTAGTCGCTAATAACGCGCCCTTCTTCATTTTGGGCTCTAGATCTTTGTAGAGATCATGCTTAGCGTCGAGGTTTTCAATAATGGCTTCAATAACGACGTCAGCTTTACCTACACCTACCCCTTCAATGTCCGGATTCAGTCGATCTTTGGCGAGTAAAATTTCACGCGGGTTTTTCAGTTTGTATTTAATAATTGCGTAAGCTTTCTTTATGCCAGCTGCCACAAACTTTGGGGATTGGTCTTGTAGCGTGACATTGAAACCATTGATCGCACACCAAGCGGCAATCGCACTACCCATGGTACCTGCGCCAACAACATGCACGTGAGTTGGATTAAAATGTAACCCCTTAGCTAACGCCTTAAGGCGTTCTTTAAGGAAAAATACTCTGACTAAATTGCGGCCTGTGGGATGAACCATTAATTTGGCAATTGATTTTGCCTCTTGCATCTCTGCTTGTGGGTCGGAAGGACCATACTCTTTCCAATTGGCAATTACCGCAAAGGGTGCGGGATAATGATCCTCGCGAATTTTACGACGCAATTTAGAAAGGAAAATATTGGCGAGCAACGGTCGAACTATCACAGAATTAGTCATGGATTCAATGAAGCTTTGTTTGCGTTCTTTTGGTGGATTCGTAGCATAAGCAATCGCAGCATTTCGTAAAACACGATCGGAAACTGCTTCATCAACCACACCTAACTTCTTAGCTTCTTTTGCTGAAATCAGTCTGCCAGTTAGAATGAGTTCCATCGCTTTTGGAGCGCCAATTAGCTGAGGTAATCGAGTCGTGCCACCCCAACCAGGATGAATACCCAATAACACTTCTGGTAACCCTAAACGAGTGTGGCGACTATCTTCTGCAATGCGAAAGCGGCAAGCAAGGACTAGCTCTAAGCCCCCGCCCAAGCAGAAACCATCGATCATAGCGACGGTATTTTTTTTAAGTCCGGCTAACTTATCAAACACCATCTGACCTTGGCGAATTAAGTTAAAGGCTTCGTCGACTGATTGAATTTCGGTGAATTGCGCAATGTCAGCACCCGCGATAAAGCCGGTTTTTTTTGCAGAGTAAATGATGACACTTTTAATTTGAGGGTTTTGGTCGATGCCATCTAAAATGGTATCTAATTCACCTAGGACATGCTTATCTAACGAATTGACAGAACTATTGTGGCGATCAATCCCTAACCACAGGATACCTTGGCCATCAATGTCTTGCTTCCAGTTTTTAAATTCTTGGGTAGCCATTTAACTTCTCTCCTTATCCGTTAATCAGCTGATTACGCCCGCTCGACTAACATTGCCCCACCTTGACCACCACCAATACAGATCATGGCCATCCCTCTTTTAGCATTATTTCTCTCTAAGACCCGCAGTAGATGAAGCACAATTCTGGCACCACTTGCTCCTACTGGATGGCCAAGCGCAATACCACCACCATCAACATTGAGACGGTCTAATGGAATCTGCCCCATTCTTTGCTTCAATCCTAATTCTTTGCGACAGAATTCATCGTCATTCCAAGCACGAAGGCAAGCGATGACTTGCGCAGCAAATGCTTCATTAATTTCCCAGTAATCAATATCATCGATACCGAGTTGAAATTCTTCCATTAAAGGTGTGGCAGCATAAATTGGACCTAATCCCATAATTTGCGGGGGTAGAGCTGCCCAATGGGCTCCTACGATGGATCCTAAGACGGGTAAATCATATTGTTCAACAGTCTTTTCGTTCGCAAGTAATACGACGGATGCACCGTCGGTAACTTGGGAACTATTGCCGGCAGTCACGCTGCCAAATTTGTCGAAAAATGGCCTTAATTTGCCTAGTTTTTCTAAGCTGGTATCGCTTCTCACACCAGTATCTCGATCGTAATAATTACCTTGTTCGTCATAAAGGGTAATGATTTCGCCAGTGAAATAGCCTTTATCCATGGCCGCCAGCACTTTTTCATGACTTTGGAGCGCAAAACGATCCATCTCATCTCGAGTAATACCATAATCATGAGCTAATTGTTCTGCAGTTTGGCCCATCGAAAGTCCAACTAGTGGGTCTGTTAAACCGGTACGAAGTGCAATTTCGGGCACGAGGTAGCTGGGTTTAAATTGGGTGATGGCTTGAGCTTTACGTCCCAGTGTTTTGGAAGATTGTAGTTTGGATAACCATCGAACGTAAGCCTCATTATAAACAAGTGGAGCATGGCTCATCGCTTCCGTACCACCTGCAAGCACCATATCATGCCGTCCTAGGCTAATATCTGCAAAAGCAGCATCAATAGCTTGCATACCAGAGCCGCAATTACGCTGTACCGTCCAGGCTGGCACGTAATCGCCACACCCCATACGTAGCGAAGCAACCCGTGCTAGATTTGCTTCATTTTCTCGAGGCATCACACACCCTAGCACCACTTCACCAAGTTGCGTAGGCTCAAAAGGAAGTCGCTCAAATAAGGCTTTCCCTGCTGCAACCGCTAAATCGCTCGCGGAAAAAGGATTAGGGGTATCACGAACTTTTAAGTAGGGGGTTCTAGCACCATCTACCAGGTAAACTTTAGGTAACGATTTGGGGTTCGTCATACTCTTCATTCCTTATCAAAGTTCGAAACTCATCAACCTGAATCACTTCAAGTCGTAAACGATCTAATTCCAATAACTGATTTACTTCCTGATCTGTCAAAATATTAGCACGCTTTGCAGCCATTATTTGTTCATACACATTATTTTGGTTACTTCCCTGTTGTTTTAGCCAAGCACGCACTTTTTGATAGGCAGGTTCAGCCTCTAATCTCAGCTTAAATGCCTCTTCAAGATTATAAATAATATCGCTCGCTTCCCCGGTATAAATCCCTTGGATAATTCGTTCGCGGAACGATCCGGTCCGCAACATAAGATCAGCGATTTGATGGTCTTGGTTATCAAGAGGCATGTGATAAGGACACCCCCACGGAAAAATTAGACTTTTAATAAATTTGGCCAGGCGCGGCTTAGGAAAGTTCACAAAGAAATTGTCAAAAGCTTGGCTTATTTGAAAAAGGCAATAGGTCAAAATCCACTCGATAAAAGGTAAGTCTGCTGCTGGTCGATCATGATCTTCGTAGTATTTTAACGCGGCACTCGCTAAATAAAGATAGCTTAAAGCATCGCCAAGACGGGCCGAAAGCCGCTCTCGTTGCTTCAATTTGCCACCTAAAATACCCATCGCCATATCAGTCACTAGCGCTAGCGCAACACTCATTCGCGTGAGTTGTCGGTAGTATTTCGTTGTGTAATCGTTGACTGGTACATGGATCCAACGACCATTAGTTATTCCATAAACCATCGTGCGCAATACATTAGAAAAAACATAACCAAGATGTTTGAACAATACATGATCGAATTTCTTAACGGCTTTGTTGTGGTCTGGATCACTTAACGCGGCCACCTCTTGTCGAATATACGGGTGACAACGAAGCGCTCCTTGTCCAAAAATGATTAAGTTCCGGGTCAAAATATTCGCACCTTCCACCGTGATGCTAATGGGCTGAGCAATATAGTAGAGCCCAAGGTAGTTTCGCGGGCCAAGTTGGATACCGCGCCCACCATGGATGTCCATCGCATCATTGGTAATTTTGCGACACATTTCAGTGAGATGATACTTAGTAATTGCCGTGGCAATTGAGGGTTTGAATTCCTGGTCGATAGCAGCAGCAGTCAAATGGCGGGTTGCCTCACATAGATAAGTAAATGCGCCGATGCGCGCCAATGGTTCTTTAATACCTTCAAAGGCGCCAATTGAAACATGAAACTGTTCTCGGATGAGTACGTAAGCGCTGGTAGTACGAAACGCAAGCTTAGCGGTTGCGGTACTTAAAGCAGGTAAAGAAACACCCCGACCAACGGAGAGGCATTCCATCATCATCGCCCACCCTTTTCCTTTGGCGTCAGCGCCACCAATCAAAAAATCAAGCGGGATAAAAACGTCTTTGCCTCGCACCGGACCATTTAAAAATGCCATCAACAATGGTGAATGCCGAGTACCAATTTCGACCCCGGGTGTATTACGAGGAATCATCGCAAGCGTAATTCCTATATCAGTCGTCTCACCCAACAAATGATGAGGGTCGACCATTTTAAAAGCTAAACCAATCATCGTAGCTATCGGCGCTAAAGTGATATAGCGCTTATCGAAATTTAGTTTAACACCAAGCGTTTTTTGACCCTCATAATCAGCATAAACGACTTCACCATAATCTTGCATTGAGCCGGCATCACTACCCGCTTCAGGACCCGTTAATGCAAAACATGGGATCTCCTCGCCAGTCACAAATCTTGGTAGATATTTCTTTTTTTGTTGCTCGCTACCATAGTGCAAAATAAATTCTGCTAAGCCCACCGAGTTAGGCACCATCATATTGACGGCAGCACTGTAGCTACGAGAAGCAATCTTCATAATAATAGTGGAGTGCGCAAAGGTAGAAAAACCATGGCCGCCATATTCTTCAGGAATACTTAAGCCTAAAAAACGTTCTTGTCTGACGTATTGCCATACTGCTTCGGGTAAATTATTGTCATTAATAATGTCCCAATCTTGCAACATAGCGCAGAGCACATTCACCTGATTATCTAAAAAAGCCTGCTCTTTTTTAGATAATTTAGTCGCAGGAAACTCCAGAAATTTTTGCCAACCAGGCTTACCAGTCATCAGCTGTTTTTCCCACCAAACATCGCCAGCATCAAGAACTTCTTGCTCAGTTTTGCTAATGGTTGGCATTTTATGTTTCACAGAATCAAATACTTTCGCGCTAATAATATTGCGACGAAGTGCCGGTATATTGAGAAAAACAATCACTCCCAATGAGAGCAACCAGAGCAAAGCTAGCGTGAAGCTAAACTTTTGAATTGCAGTTAGCGCTAGTAGTAAACCAACGAACATGAAGGAACTTATCAGTAGCGGGATATTGAAATAGATTAGGGCTAATACAGCAGTAATTAATAAAACGACTTCGATAAAGATCAACATCCTGTCGCTCCTTTATTTTTCTAAGTTTAAGGACTATTCAAACCCCCTCACCCCAACCCTCTCCCCCAAGGGGGAGAGGGAGTTTATAAATGGTTTGTTTTCTAACTAACTCTCATTTCTAACTCTTCTTGGTTCCCACTCTCGCTTGTTTTTGTCCCCTCTCCCGCTTGCGGGAGAGGGCTAGGGTGAGGGTATTATTTTCGGGCACGGCACGAAGTAGAAACTTATCTTATTTATAAGTCTCCACCAAATAACGATAAATAGCTCGAATTCCCATCGCTTCTCCCCCGATGGGTCTCGACGGTTTATAACGCAAGTTATAAGCCATGATATCTAGATGTAACCACTTAATGCTATCGGGGATGAATTCTTTCAAAAATAATGTGGCAGTAATCGCGCCCCCACCAATGGAGTCTAAATCAGCATTGACCAAATCAGCGACTGTGCTTTCTAAGCACTGGCGGTACGGTTTATAAATCGGTAAGCGCCACAGAGGATCTTGCTCTTTTAATGAACAACCATATAGATCTTTCGCCAACTGTTCATCATCAGTAAACATAGCGCCTGGTTCTGTTCCTAATGCGACTCTTGCAGCACCTGTTAAGGTTGCTATATCGATCAATAAGTCAGGTTCATCAGCAACCGCTTCAGTTAGAGCGTCCGCTAAAATTAAACGTCCTTCAGCATCAGTGTTAGTGACTTCCACGAAAGCACCACTGCGCATTTTGATAATGTCTCCAGGGCGCATAGCAGAACCTGATACTGAATTTTCAACAGCTGGGATTAAGACTCGTAGTCTAATTGGCAAGTTAGCAGACATAATTAAATGTGCTAATCCTAAGACATGTGCTGCACCTGCCATGTCTTTTTTCATGTAGCGCATACCAACCGCAGGTTTTATGTCTAAACCGCCGGTATCAAAGCAAACACCTTTTCCAACCAAGGTTACGGAAGGATTATTTTTCGATCCCCATTGTAATTCAATCAGTCGTGGGGCGTTGATACTGGCTCTACCCACTGTGTGAATTGCAGGGAAATCTTTTTTGATTAAATCATCACCAATGATGAGTCTAACTTTAGCACCGAATTCTTCTCCTAAGTCTGTCGCAGCTTCAGCGAGTTCAGAGGGTCCCATGTCTTCGGTTGGAGTATTGATTAGGTCTCGTACCAGGTAAGTGGCTTTAACGATACGTGAAACGTGTTCGTAGTTGCAATTATCAGGTAACAGCAATTTTGCATCATAAGTATTCCACGTAGAACGATAGCGTTTGAAATTATAATGACCGAGCCCCCAAGCAATTGCAGCTAAATCAGATAATTCAGGCGCATACTGATCAGCGATCGAGTAAACGCCCGCTTTTAATATCGTGGGTAAAAAGCCAAGTGACCAAACATCTTCTTTGGACGAAACACCTAGCAAAATATTCGATACATTTCCTTCGTGATCAGCGACGTAACAAACTGTTCCTGGTCTGGCATTAAAGCTTGTAACATCCACCCAATTTTTAACTACTTTATTCTGTTTTTTTAGCCAAGAGTTGAAGTCTTTATTAACCACAATATGGATCGGAATGACTTTATGCTCTGTCTTTTTTGAATAACAATCTAACATCTTATTTCCTTCCGATTTACGCTACGGTAATACAGATTCAGGCGCATGGAATGGCTTATCTAAATCTTGCGCGACGGCTTGATGGGTCACGTAACCTTTATATATATTCAAGCCATTTAGAAGATGAGCATTTTCTAATAGCGCTTTACGATAACCCTTGTCTGCTAATTCAATGATAAACGGCAATGTTGCATTATTCAGCGCATAAGCGGCAGTTCTTGGCACAGCACCTGGCATATTAGAAACACAGTAATGAACAACACCGTCCACGACATAGGTAGGATCATCAAACGTTGTTGGGTGACTCGTTTCAAAGCAACCACCTTGGTCAATTGAGACATCCACCACAACGGAACCCGGCTCCATTTTCTTAATTAACTCTTCGGTCACGAGTTTTGGGGTGGCGCTGCCTGGTATTAATACAGCACCGATAACTAAATCCGCTTCAGTCACTGCACGTTCAATAGAACTTTCGGTGGCAAAAATAGTGGTCAAGCCCGAACCGAATTGAAAATCTAATTCTCGTAGGCGCGTTAAAGATTTATCGAGAACGGTGACATGTGCTTCATGACCAAGAGCGATCCGTAAGGCATTGGTACCGACGACACCACCACCAATAACGACAACATTGGCACGACTAACACCCGCGACCCCACCTAGTAAGATTCCTTTACCACCTTTATTTTTCTGTAATGAATAAGCACCCGCTTGAATCGATAAACGACCTGCAACTTCACTCATTGGAGTTAGAAGTGGTAAACCTCCAGAACGATCAGTCACAGTTTCATACGCAATCGCAATGCATCCTGAATCGATTAGTGCTTGCGCCTGTAATGGATCTGGTGCCAAATGTAGATAGGTAAATAAAATTTGATCAGGACGCAGTAAATTAAATTCACTAGGCTGCGGTTCTTTTACTTTGACAATCATGTCAGCCTTTTCATAGACTTCTTCCGCACTCGCCGCAATCGACACATTCGAGCCGACCAAATAATCTTCATCGCGATAGCCGATACCGAGGCCAGCATTGTGCTCAACGATCACGCTATGGCCGCGCCGAATTAGTTCTCGAATACTTTCTGGCACCATGCCCACTCGGTATTCTTGCTTTTTTATTTCTTTTGGTACTCCGATTATCATGCTTTTTCCTCTATTAAGATTTTTACCTCTCCATCCCACTTTTCTTCATCCCCTCTCCCGCTTGCGGGAGAGGGAGGTCTAGCAACCATTACGTATAACCCAACTCTGACAATTCTTTCGATACTTCCGGCAGTATTTTAAATAAGTCTCCTACGAGTCCATAATCGGCTACTGCAAAGATCGGTGCATCAGGATCTTTGTTAATTGCTACCACTACTTTGCTATCTTTCATGCCTGCGAGATGTTGAATCGCTCCAGAGATGCCAATTGCAATATATAAGTCTGGTGCAACTACTTTTCCTGTTTGACCGACTTGATAATCGTTTGGCACAAAGCCTGCATCTACAGCTGCCCTGGAAGCGCCGATTGCAGCACCTAGCTGAGTAGCCAACTGCTCTAGCAGTTTAAAATTATCAGCATTTTGCAAACCACGTCCCCCAGAGATCACAATTTTTGCCTCTGTGAGGTCAGGTCGTCCACTTTTGGTGAATTGTCTATCGATAAACTGCGCTTGTCTATTCTCTATGACAATTTTTTCCTGACGAATAGTTGCAACAGAATGATCCAGTCGCTCGACAGGCGCGAACGCCGTGGCACGTACTGTCACTATTTTGACGTCGTCTAACGATTCGACCGTCTCTAGCGCATTTCCGGCATAAATTGGTCGAACAAAAGTTGACTCATTAATAACGTCGGTAATTTCAGAAATCTGACCTTTATCAAGCAATGCCGCCACTCGCGGTAAAACATTTTTGCCAAAGGTCGAAGCTCCCGCGAGGATATGAGTTTTATTGGCGGCGACTTGCACAATCACTTTAGCAAGATTTTCAGCGAGTTGGTGCTCATAAACCTGATCGTCGATCTGGATGACTTCAGACACCCCCTCATAACTAGCGACTTCCTGAACAACCTCAGCACATTGATATCCGATAACTAACACGGCAATAGCTGCATTAAATTTTTTGGCCGCGCCAATTGTGGTGAGCGTATTATGCGCCAGATGCTGGTTATCATGTTCAGCAATTACCAAGGTGGTCATCAGATTACTTTCGCCTCTTCATGTAATTTTTGAATGAGTTCGTGAGCAGAATTAACCATGATGCCTCTCTTCTTTTCGGCGGGCGGTTTAATGGCAATCATTTTTGAGTGCGCGTCCAACTGCAAACCAAGATCTTCAAGTAGGATTGACTCGAGGGGCTTTGACTTAGCTTTCATGATATTGGGTAAAGTACTATAGCGCGGCTTATTCAATCGTAGATCGGTAGTCACCAGAGCTGGCAAAGTCAGTTCTAACGTTTCTAAACCACCATCTACTTCCTTCGTTACTCGAATCTTTTTATCAATGGTAATTTTTGATGCGAAAGTGGCTTGAGGCCAATCTAATAGTGCAGCCAACATCTGCCCAGTTTGATTCGCATCATCATCGATCGCTTGTTTACCCATAATGATCAAATTAGGCTCTTCTTTTGACGCGATTTTCTGTAAGACTTTAGCGATATTGAGAGGTTCTATATGGGGTTGATCGGCTTTAATATGGATAGCGCGGTCCATTCCCATCGCCAATGCCGCTCTAAGCACTTCTTGGCAGCCTTCTGGCCCTATCGAAATGGCAATAAGCTCCTGCGCCAATCCCTGCTCTTTCAGTCGAACAGCCTCTTCAACCGCGATCTCATCGAACGGATTCATCGACATTTTTACGTTGGCAGTCTCAATTCCAGTCCCATCAGCTTTGACTCTGATGCGAATGTTATAGTCAACCACCCTTTTGATCGGAACCAAAATCCGTAAAGACATCCATTTTTCCTTTAAAAAAAAAGGACCTATCATAAAACAAAAACCTATAAACAGCTACCGCCAACTCTCCACTCGTTCCTGCGATGTTTGTCATTCCCGCGAAGGCGGGAATGCATCCTTCCGGCAGCATCTATAATGGGTTCCCGCCTTCGCGGGAATGACAGTCTCTATCGCGGGAATGACAAAAACAAAATGCAGGGTGACAAAGGCAGCGGAAGCGGGAACGAAAAAATTAAAAAATCATTAAATCTTAGTAAATATTTGCTAAAATATTTGTTTTTTTCACCACAAAGCATTAGAATAAACCTAATTTTAATAGTAAAAGGTTTTGACAGTTAACTGTTAGGGCATTTTGGGCTTGGTATTAGAGGTGAATTATGAGTGCAGTCAATTATATCGTAAAAGGTGACGAGGGAATTATCTGGGATCCAACTCAAGATTGGCAAGCCCAATTTAATATGCAATTAAATGCATATCTTATTAAACCACGCAGTAGATCTAAAGATCATGAAGCGTTTGCACTACGACTCCAAGGCGCACATAATCAAGAAACACTAGTTCGCTTACTCACCTCTCGAGAAGGACTTAAACAACGTGGTGGCTTGTTTGGCTTAGGTAAACCAAGCTGGTTACATGCATTCTGCCTTGAAGCTCTGCAACAATTACATTCCTCTCAGAGCCAAGAAATAGAAAAAAATAACCAAGCAAAAGCTAAAAGTGCTGCTGAACGTGCTGAACTTATTAAAGTAAAAGATGCCGAAATTACGAGACTTACTGAGCAATTAGCAGTCGATGCAACTGCTAACTTTAATTTGAACATTGACACTAAAAATCAAGTAGCTGCTGTAGTAAGAAGACAAAACGAATTATCTGGAGTAATTGATTTACTAAGAACCCAGCTGTCAGAAGCCGAGGCAAAAGTATCCGCGCAGCAAGCGCAAATTGAAACTCATGTCTCTGATAAAACCCAACTTCAAACTCATGTTGGTCAGTTAAAAGATCAAGTCAGCAGTTTAAGTGTCCAATTAAGAGCGGCTCAAGATCGTGCTGAAGAAGTGCCAGTTTATAGAGAACAGCTTGCAGCTACTACTGAAAAGCTTGCTGTTGAACAACAGGTATCTTCTAAGTTAGTACATGACTTAGCTAAAGCAAGATTAGAAAACGCGGACTTACAAGAAACATTAACTTTTGCTTTAAAATGGATTGATAACTTATTTGGCAAGGCCTTTGGTTGGTCGCCTAGTGAATTCTTATCAAAGCAACAAGAGCCACCTCTTCCTGCAAAAGCACCTGAAGTTAAAGACGAGAAATCAAGTATTTTCTCTCGATTTGCTTTTTGGAACAAATCGCAAGAGCCAACATCGGCTCCTGCTGATGACAAAAGAGCTGCGCCTGAATTACAATCACCGTAATCACAAATATTAATCAAGGATGTCCTCTCGCATGGAACGCGAAACACTAGAGTTTGATATTGTCATTATTGGCGCGGGTCCTGCCGGTTTAAGTGCCGCAATCCGACTCGCGCAATTAAGCCAAGAAACTGATAATCCCCTTACAATTTGCGTGCTAGAAAAAGGCTCTACTGTGGGTGCCAATATTCTTTCTGGCGCTGCAATTGAAACCCGCGCTTTAAATGAACTACTTCCGGATTGGCGGAACTTAGGAGCACCAGTTAACATCCCAGTCAGTGAAGATGATATTTATTTGCTGACTGAAAAACATGCCATTCGTCTTCCCACACCATTACCCATGCGCAATCAAGGCAATTACATTATTAGCCTTGAAAATCTCTGCCGTTGGCTTGCCACGCAAGCAGAACAATTAGGTGTGAGTGTTTTTCCTGGATTTGCTGCCGTAGATATTATTTACGACACTGACGAAAAAGTGTGTGGTGTTATCACTGGCGATAAAGGTCGGGATAAAAATAATTTACCCACCCCTCAATTTCAGCCTGGTATCAATTTAGTCGCAAAACAAACTATTTTCGCAGAAGGTTGCCGCGGCTCACTCACCAAGCAACTCATTTTGAAATACAATTTACATCAGAATCGCTCACCGCAAACGTACGGAATCGGCGTTAAAGAATTGTGGGAAATTACCGAGGAAAATTATCGTCCCGGAAAGGTAGTGCACAGTGTCGGTTGGCCACTTGATCATAAAACTTACGGTGGCAGCTTTATTTATCACGGACCTAATCGGCTCTTAGCAATTGGATTAATTGTGGGACTTGATTATCAAAACCCTTATTTAGATCCGTTCGAAGAATTACAACGATTTAAAAGGCATCCAAAATTTGTTCATTTATTCAAAGATGCAAAACGGGTGTGTTATGGTGCTCGCGCCATCACCGAAGGTGGCTGGCAATCGCTACCCAAATTAACCGTACCCGGTGCCATGATCATTGGCGATAGTGCTGGCACACTTAATATGCCTAAAATTAAAGGCACACACACTGCAATGAAATCCGGTATGATCGCAGCTGAAACCATTTTCGCCAATCGAGATCATCTGCACGCAGAATTAACTGAGTACGAAACTAATTTGAAAAAATCATGGTTAGGTGGAGAGCTTTATCGTGCCAGAAACGTTCGTCCTTCTTTTCGAAAAGGGTTGTGGGCTGGCCTTGCCTATTCCGCACTAGATATGTACATTTTTCGAGGTAAAGCGCCTTGGACGTTTAAGCATCGTCCGGACCATTCAACGTTAAAACCCGCACGAAAATGCAAAAAAATTATTTATGAAAAGCCAGATAACCTTGTAACGTTTGATAAATTATCATCGGTGTATTTATCAAATAATGCCTATGCTGAAAATCAACCGTGCCATTTGCAGATTTTAGATCCAGTGATACCGATCAAAGTTAATCTCGATGTTTATGCTTCACCAGAAAGTCGTTATTGCCCGGCAAGTGTATATGAGATTGTTTATAAAGATAATGCACCACATTTACAGATCAATGCTTCTAATTGTGTCCATTGCAAAACTTGCGATATTAAGGATCCTTTGCAGAATATTAATTGGGTACCGCCAGAAGGTGGCGATGGGCCTAATTATGTTGATATGTAACTGCCTGTTCTATCTGTTTTGGTTCAGTCTTCATTCTCATCATCGCTTGCCGCAGTTTGACTTGTTGTAATTTTTCTACATTCCAACGTCTAAAAAATCTATAACTTCCTTCGGTATTTGTTCTTTCATCTTTTACTTTTTCATTTTTGCACCATTTGAAATTGCCATTATCTGTAAGTCTTATCAGCTTAAATACAAAAAGACTTACTTCAGATACAGCTTTTGGATCAGCCGAGATATTGCCTGCTACGTAGGAAAGTATCATAAGTAACAAATCAGAGGGTAAGAATTTAAATAAACTTGTTTTTTGTGAAGCTCGACTACCTTGGGCAACTTCAATTAGTGCCTCAATGAATGATAATTTTTTAGCTTTTCTATTCAAATCAGTAAACGACTCTGCCCACTGTTTATCCGGTCCGTTAAACCCATTGTTTCCAAAACTAAAACAGTTGAGTACTGTGTTCTTTTCTAAATAAAATAAGGCGCCTCTGTCAAACGACGCCCTATTTAGAATTAAAGTCGTCAACGTACCGTTGGCCGCTAAAGCCTGCACTC
The DNA here is from genome assembly GCA_002429595.1 of Coxiellaceae bacterium UBA6002. Taxonomy (GTDB): domain Bacteria; phylum Pseudomonadota; class Gammaproteobacteria; order UBA6002; family UBA6002; genus UBA6002. The sequence goes on along the minus strand of DJAM01000032.1, from coordinate 12,552 downwards.
CTGCATTTTTTATACGGTTAGAACTTAAGTTGAGAGAAGTCAGTGTAGTATTCTTAGCAAGCGCTTCTGCACCCTCGGAACCAATATGATTTTGTCGCAGATTAAGGTATCTAAGTTTGGTATTGGCGGCCAATAGCGCGGCACCAGTATCGCCAACTCGATTATCCTGTAAGTCAAGATGCTGTAAAGTGGGGTGGAGTACAAACGCATGAGCACCCGCAGGCCAAATATGATTACTTCTGAGGTTAAGATGGGTAAGCACTGAATTACTCGCAAAAGCAAGAGCACCCGCGTTACCAAAGAAATTACTTTTACAGCTCAGCTTCTTAAGGTGACCACTACTCGCCAAAATCGGGGCACCAGCAGGACCAAAGTTATTGATAGTCACATTTAAAGCAGTCAAACGACTATTGCCCACAAAAGCTCTAACACCGTCAACGGCAATGCAATTATAGCTGACATCTAACTCAGTTAAATGAGGATTGCGAGCTAAGATTGTGGCTGTGGCATCATCAATATGATTGTGGCTAAGGAAAAGAGAGGTAAGGTATCGAAGATTCTCAAAAACGCAGATGCCTAAACCAACTTGATTTTCCGTTAGATCAAGCGATTGAAGTTGGGTATTTGTTTTTGCAGCTTCTGCCAAGATAGCTAAATCTTGGTCACCAAGTTCTAATTTGGCCAGTTGCAAGGACGTAATACCGTCGTTGTTTCGTAGCCCTGCAAGGAGTTCTTCGTTAATCTTTGACATTATAATCTCTGAAATTAATTTTTTTTATCATATCAAGTTTGGATTTGGAAAGAAAGAATCAATTCTCATAATCTTTTTTCTTTGCAGGAGAGAACAAATGCTGTCGTCTGTCATTCCCGCCGCCATCTGTCATTCCCGCCTGCGCGGGAATGACAAATGACTGCGTGAATGACTCGTGGCGGGACAGGAATGACAGATGACGGCGGGATGACAGGTGGAGGCAGGAATGACAAAAATTCCCTCTCCCGCTTGCGGGAGAGGGTTAGGGTGAGGGCTCTACATCAATCGCTCCAATACATAATGAAGAATCCCACCCTTTTGGTAGTACACAATTTCCTCATTAGTATCCAAACGCGACACCACTTCAAATTCTCGTTCACCTTTTTCATCTTTAATCATAACTTTGAAGATTTGTCTTGGCGTTAAGCTGCCATTCAAAGGTTTGATAGAAATAATTTCATGACCTTGAAGGCCAAGCAGCTGCCGATTTAAATCGGCTTTAAATTCTAGGGGTAAAACACCCATACCAATTAGATTAGACCGATGAATTCGCTCAAAGCTTTCAGCAATTACCGCTTTCACACCGAGCAATGTCGTACCTTTGGCTGCCCAGTCTCTCGAGGAGCCTGTACCATATTCTTTGCCTGCAAAAATAACGAGTGGAATGTCATCTTGTGCATAGCGCATGGCAGCATCGTAAATCGGTAAGATCTCGTCGGTGAGTAAATATTTAGTATAACCACCTTCAACGCCAGGAACCATTTCATTTCTGATGCGAATATTGGCGAATGTTCCGCGCATCATCACTTCATGATTGCCACGTCTTGCACCGTAGGAATTAAAATCTTTAACCTTAACACCTCTATCCAACAAATATTTCCCCGCGGGACTATCTGCTTTGATTGAACCTGCCGGCGAAATATGATCGGTGGTAATACTGTCACCAAACAGAGCTAAGATTTGCGCATCTTCTATTGAAGATGATACCTCGTGACTGCTGGTGAAATAGGGAGGATTTTGAATATATGTCGAATTGTTATCCCAATCGTAGGTATCACCCTCTCGAACATTTAAATTGCGCCATTCCTCATCACCGTGAAAAACATCTGCATATTGTTCTTGGAACATTTGACGATTAATTTTGTGAACTTCACGATGAATCTCTTCTTGAGATGGCCAAATATCTCTTAAATAAATAGCTTCACCTTCTTTATTATGACCAATTGGATCTTCTAATAAATTTATCCTTGTCGTACCTGCTAAGGCATAAGCCACAACTAAAGGCGGAGATGCTAACCAATTTGCTTTCACTTGCTGGTGAATACGTCCTTCGAAATTGCGATTGCCTGATAACACCGAACAAACATAAAGATTATGTCTATCAATTTCATTTGCAATTTCATCTAACAATGGTCCTGAATTTCCGATACAAGTTGTGCAACCGTAGCCAACTAAATTAAAACCGAGTTGATCAAGATAGGTTTGAAGATTAGATCGCTCTAAATAAGAAGTTACCACTTTTGAGCCAGGAGCCAATGATGATTTCACCCAATGTTTACGATCTAAGCCGCGCTCGATTGCTTTTTTAGCGACTAAACCCGCTGCCATTAACACACTCGGATTAGAGGTGTTCGTACAACTGGTAATCGCTGCAATCACCACATCACCATGTTGCACCGGTCGCTCGGCGCGGTCGTATTCTTTGCCCTCTTCAATTGCCATGATCGTTTCATTAACTGCATGATGAACATCACTTAATTTCACCCGATCTTGCGGACGTTTTGGACCAGCAAGACTTGGTACAACACTGTTTAAATCGAGAAATAATGTATCTGTAAATTGTGGATCAGCTTGGTCTTCGTATCGCCATAAGCCTTGCGCTTGAGTATATTTTTCGATGAGCTCGATGGTGTGTTCGGAACGGCCGGTGAGCCTTAAGTATTCAATCGTTAATTTATCGATTGGGAAAAAACCGCATGTTGCGCCATATTCAGGGGCCATATTAGCGACAGTAGCACGATCTGGTAGCGGTAGATCATTTAAACCTGGACCATAAAATTCGACGAATTTACCAACCACTCCTCGTGCACGTAGCATTTGCGTCACAGTTAAAACGAGATCGGTTGCAGTGGCACCTTCTGGTAATTTGCCAGTCAGTTTAAAACCAACTACATCAGGTATCAGCATCGACACCGGTTGCCCCAACATCGCAGCTTCAGCTTCAATGCCACCCACACCCCAGCCTAATACGCCTAAACCATTAATCATGGTGGTGTGACTATCTGTACCTACTAGGGTATCTGGATAAGCAAATCGATGACCATCGAAAGTCGTATCCCAGACACCTTTAGCTAGATATTCCAGATTAACTTGGTGACAAATCCCAGTTCCAGGGGGAACCACACGGAAATTTTCGAAGGCAGTTTGCCCCCAGCGCAGAAATTCATAGCGCTCCATATTGCGCTCGATCTCATACTCGACATTTTCTCTGAATGCCTCAGGGGTAGCGTATTTATCGACTTGCACGGAATGATCGATCACTAAGTCGACCGGCGCCAACGGATTTATTTTCTGTGGATCAGCTCCTTTTTGTTTCATGGCATCGCGCATCGCAGCCAAATCCACAATAGCGGGCACACCGGTAAAATCTTGCATTAAGATACGAGCAGGCCGAAAAGCGATTTCATGATTATTGGTTTCTCTTTGACCCCATGAAGAAAGAATCTGGACATCTTCTTGAGTGACACGACCACCATCTTCAAAGCGCAATAAATTTTCTAAGAGAACTTTGATAGAAAATGGTAAAGTTGCAATGTTGGCAAACTGCTCCGTTGCAGCGGCTAGGCTATAATAATGATATTCTTCCCCTTGCACCGATAACGTTCGTAGCGTTTTGTAACTGTCTAGACTTCTCATGAAGCAACTCCTTAAAAATAGATATTTGAGTTTTGTCCACAGTATACACAGATCATGATGAAAACCTAAGCCTTGACAGCTAATTAAGCAGCAAATAGAGTGAGCAAATTAAGGAAAAACATATGGAAACAACTCTTATCAACGACCAACTAGTGACCTGGCAAACTGAACTAGCCGCTGAAAAAGAAAAGTCTTATTTTCAAGATTTACTAGCGTTTGTCAAAGGTGAGCGCTGCAATAAGAAAGTCTACCCGCCCCAATGCGACGTCTTCAATGCGTTGAAATACACACCACTTGAAAAGGTCAAAGTGGTTATTATCGGCCAAGATCCCTACCATGGACCCAACCAAGCGCATGGCTTATGTTTCTCAGTCTTACCTAACGTGCCACCCCCACCCTCCTTAAAGAACATTTTCTTAGAGTTGAAACAAGACTTAGGTCTCCCCATTCCAAATCACGGTTGTCTAATTAAATGGGCAGAACAAGGCGTGTTATTGCTAAATGCAGTGCTAACTGTCGAAGAAAGCAAACCACAAAGCCACGCCAACATGGGCTGGGAAAAATTCACCGACAGAGTCATTCAAATCCTAAATGAGAAAAAAACTGGTTTAGTATTTTTACTCTGGGGAGCTTACGCGCAAAAAAAATGCGAAATGATCGATCCAACCAAACATTACATTCTTAAAGCAGCTCATCCTTCTCCTTTTTCCGTGAAAGGATTTTTAACTTGCCGTCATTTCTCAAAAGCCAATGAATATTTAAAGAAGATGGGCAAAGAGCCGATTGATTGGAGTTTGTAAGCCTCTTTAACTTTTGTTTTTCAAAGTCGACCAAAGAAAAGATACTGGAATATCTTTTTCTTCGGTGTTTTGATTAAGAAATGCTAGATGAAACTCAAACTATAAATATCATGCCATGCTTCTCATCACTGACTGCAATTCATGAGTTTGTGCAACTGATCGATCAATGAATTGGTTAATCGTAGTATCCGATTTGATTTGTTTAAATTCTACTTGCAAGTTAGCAGTTACTTTTTGATAGAGACCATAGATAAATGGTATCGCAAGTAGGATTGTATGATAATATCCTACAATGAACTCTACACCTCTATTGAAAGTTTCAAACACAGGATGATTCGTTATTTCTTCAGTTTGTCCACTTAAGCGCGACTCAATCTTAGATACGATGTGGTAGAACAAATATGCTGATAAGCACAATAATAACGATGCGCAGATGACCTCTTTTTGTGCAGCTATTATATTTGGCACTGGGCTAATATGATTAAATCTAAGTTGACCTAATAAAGGGGTTGTTATTTCTGCCTTAATCACCTCATATTTTTTTCTAAGAATATTTAAGTATTCATTTTTATTAACGCCAGTTAATACCAAATCTTTAAGTTCAAATTGTAGATACTCAATAATTGCCAACTTAACAAAATTCTGAAGTGTCTGTAAGGCTTGTTTATTACAAGAGATATGACTTCCTAACCAGAACTTATCAGGCGATCTTAAAATAGCCAGAGCCAAAGAATAAGGATCATCCTTCAAGTCAGGCGGAATCACATACAAGGAACTGAGCATTAAAGAACAAAATACAGGAACCGAAAGGCTCTGTTGTAGTCGAGTTAACTCCATATGCACATATGCTCTTAGAAAAACAGGCATTTTACTGTCATCTCCGGCAAAAGAGTTTCTTTCCCAGATCGGATCTAGAGTTGGAATCTGAGGATAAAGTGCTTGTAAAATAGGATTGCTTTGCTGTTGCACAACAAAATTCTCGACATTCATGCCTGAGAATACTTTGTAGCCATTAATACGCCGAAACATATCGTTAGTAATAGACCGAGTGGCAACTAATAAAAACACCAGAAATAGTGATAAAACGGCTGCTTCCATTTTTTTAAGGATGGCAATATCTTTTGGCGTCAGATCATCCCATGTGATACCTAAAGTTGGAAGAAACTTCTTTGTAAAAAGCACTAATTGATAAGAGGCACCACCAAATGCTAAAGCACTGGCAATTAATGGGCTTAAGCTAACTAAGTAACTTTCCCATCCCAATCTTCTTTGCGGCAATGGTGTTACAAAATCAAGATTATGCTTACCAGATAAAACTTCAGAGAGTTCCTTTTCATGATCCGAACCTGAAAAATATCGTCTAAATCCCTCCTCCTGTTGTGCACAAAATTCATTAAATGCAGGCAAGGTTTTATTCAAAGCGTCTTTGTTTTCTGTCAAATATTTTTTTAAAATTTTCAAAATGATAAATTTTAGAACTTTTTGTTTTAATTCAACATAGAGTCTTTGGACCTTACCGTCATTATTCAGAAAAAACCAGTATAAATGAGGAGCGGTTAACACTTTCTGAAGGCTCATGGGCATATTTTTTAAGCGGGGATAAGGAGGATCTGTCACTATCAAGCTTGCTAAAAACAAACCCAATGCCTTTTTATCTTGACCAAATGCAATCGCAGCTTCAAAACAAAGTTTATGCATATGTTTTTCTAAGTTTTTAAAATTTTCCAATGATTCAATTTCATTTAACATTTTTTTAACCCAAAAATTATATTAATAGATTATCTATATTGAATCATTCAATAAAAGATAGCACCGCCTCCTTGCCACATAGACCCTGTAACTGTTCAAATAAAAAAACACAGAAGAGTAAATAGGGCTAAAATACAGGCAATACTTCCGTACCAAGCCGAATGGCAACTTCACATAATTGTTTATCTTTACTTGCTAAAGGTAATCCCATACGCATAGCAAGTTCCAGATAGGCTGCATCATAAGTAGTTAGTTTTTGGGCATAAGCATAGGCAAGGATTTCATGAAAGCCTCTATCTGCAGTCTCATTATCTATTTTGATATTGAGCTGACTTAACAAGGCCAAAAATCGATTAACATCAGCGAAGGTAATACGATTTCGCTTTTCTGCCGAAATTAAAATATTCCCCACCTCAAGTGTCCACAAAGAAGGAACATACGCTGTTTCAACCGCTAAGTTTTCAAGTAATTGTCTTGTGTGATTAGTTTGTGCGTCAACAAAACACCATGAAAGAGCAATTGATGCGTCTAGCACAAAGCCTGTTCTTTTTGGATTCATTTTCTGCCTTCATCTCTTAATTCTTTCCAATCAAGCTTACCTAAAGTATGCGATTGAGAGAATCCTAAGATCTCCTGAATAGCTAAATGGATATCCTCCTTACTTCTGCTCTTAACAGGCAACAGCTTAGCGACAGGCCTACCATGTTTGGTAATAATAACGACACCACCCTGTTCTACCTCTTTTAAAAGCTCAGAAAAGTGAGTTTTGGCATCAAATGCATCTACTGTAGACATCACACATCTCCAACAAACTAGCTTAAGACTAGTATAAAAGGATCTTTGCTAAGAAAAGACAATATGAGCGAATTGGAAGTTCATTAGAACCTCTTTACTGGGAACTCAGACTGCGAGCCTTAGTAATTTTGAAGTAAATACGTGCTTCTTTTGGTATCAATAGGTTTTTCTGTCACTTCCGCTCTGCTGTCGAGTAACATACTATCTTCAACATACCGATAGCCTTCTTCTGACTCATAGATATTTTTATTGTCTAAGAAACTTTTAACATCCCTTTCGGCATCGAAAATGCTATTAATTTTGCCAGGAACCACATAAATTACTTCGTTGTTTGCATCTTGAAAAGTTAGCGAGTTCCTAAAGTCTCTTTCAGTTTTTATCTTGGCAATTACTGTTTCTAGTCTAGAATGATACGTAAACCGTTCAGCAAATTTCGGCCAAAACTTTGCAACTTCATTGGCAATATTATGTCCGATAGACTCTTTATCATGATTATCTAACCTCAGTAGCACATCATAGGCCTCAGCGACATTAGAATAGCTAGCAATAATTCCTATCTTGGCATGGGTGACAATATATTTTCTTAGGTCTTCAGCACACTCTTGCTCACTATTATCATATGGACTGATCGCTGGGTACCAGCCATCCATGACTGTAAAAGAAAGAGGTTTAGCATATAAATGGCTATCTTTATCTTGGTATAGAAGAGCAATTAACGGTTGATAGACAATTTCGATACCAAAAGGAAGTGACTCTTTTTGGGGAAGAAGAGACTGAAAACTTGTGGTATTGATGACAAAATCACTAACCACAGAAGATTGATTATTTCGTACAATTGATCTATTGTTAGTTCTCTCAATGCAGTTTACTTGACAGTTACAAACAACATTAACTTTCGCATCATCCAGGTATTGCTGCATTTTTTTTCTTAACTTAGAGCCTAGTAGTAAGCCGGACTCTTCAATTTTAAATGCCGCTTTAACATTTTCATAGCCGCACTCTTTTGAATCTAATTCCTCGTAATAATCAAGTTCAGCACAAACAGCTCTAAAGGTTTCAACGTCTACTTTTGAAATATTGCCTTCATAATCATTCATACCAACCGCATAGACAGATTCTGCAGAATAAATTAAGTCAGGATAGGTTTGTTTAAACAAGTTAAAGTGTTTTTGACAAGCGATACGGGTCATTTTTGATCTCGGATAATGAGGACCCAAATGCAATCTTGCACCAAAGTTTCCCGATATAGAATTTAGAATCTGATTTTTTTGTTCAAGAAGAGTTACCTCATAGCCTTCTTTTGCTAAAGAAAGCGCAAGATGAGCCCCGTACCAACCGGCGCCAATAAGAGCAATGCTGTTACTCAAATCCTATACTCCTTTTTAGACTAATAAAAAATTGCGACGGCTTCTTTACCGCAGAGATTTTGCAACTGTTCTAACAAAAACTCTGAGGCTTTCACTCGCCATTCGGTGCCTAACAGCAAACTTGCTTTACCTTGTGCGTTTTTATAATGAACTTGAATGTCGCACTCTCCTTGTTTGTGACGCCCTAACAGATCATGCAGTTGTTTGATGACATTTTCAGAACAAGAATTATTTTCTAAATGGATTTTGATACGCTTAGCTTGTTCTCTCACTTGATCTAACGTCGAAACTTTTCTGGCAGTTAAACGAAATCCTTCAGTAAATTCATCGATACTAACTTCGCCTTCGACAACCAGTAGTAAATCTTTTTCTAGAATATCTTTATATTGTGCATATAAATCTGCGAAGAAAACGACTTCAATTCTGGCGCTGCGGTCATCCAGTGTTACAACTGCCATGCGATTACCGCTCTTGGTGAAAAGACTTCTTAATGCAATGACAAGACCCGCAACGGTGCTTTGTTTTTCTTTTGAAGGTTTTAAATCAACTATTTTAGCGCTGATAAATTGCGATAATTCCTGTTCATAACGCTCAATAGGATGACCTGTTAGATATAATCCGAGAGTTTCTTTTTCACCTAATAAACGAATATCATCGGCCCATTCAGGTACCGAAATATATTCGGCATGCGCTTCTGTTGTATCTTCCATTTGTAAAATATTAAAGAGATCATCTTGGCCCACTTCTTTATTTTTATTGTGTTGCTCTGCTTGATGTAAAGCTTTATCTACTGAAGCCATGAGTGTCCCACGACTCACTCCAAAACTATCCATAGCGCCTGCTCGAATCAGTGACTCAATCACGCGTCGATTGACTCGTCGGCTGTCTGTGCGTTCACAAAAATCAAATAGATTTTTGAATACTTGCTGTTGTCGGTTCTCTAAACAATTTTCTAATGCTGCAGCACCAACCCCCTTAATTGCACCTAAGCCGTAAATAATTTCTCCTGAATCATCGACTGTGAAGCGATAATCACTGCGATTTATATCAGGGGGTGCAATTTTAAGATGCATCTTTGTGCAATCATCAATTAATCGAACGACTTTATCGGTATTATCCATGTCCGCTGAGAGTACCGCTGCCATATATTCAGCAGGGAAATGTGCTTTTAACCATGCGGTCTGGTAAGACAAGAGTGCATAGGCTGCAGAGTGAGATTTATTAAAGCCGTAACCTGCAAATTTTTCCATCAAATCGAAAATATGATCGGCAACTTCTTTATTTACACCCCGTTCAACGGAACCTGCAACAAACGCTGCGCGTTGCTTTGCCATTTCTTCTGGTTTTTTCTTACCCATAGCTCGACGAAGCAAGTCTGCACTACCTAACGTAAAACCTGCTAAAACTTGCGCTATCTGCATCACTTGCTCTTGGTAAAGAATGACACCATAGGTTGGTTTTAAGACTGGCTCTAATGCAGGATGAGGATATTCAACTTTGGCACGACCATGACGGCGATTAATAAAATCATCGACCATTCCAGACTGTAACGGGCCAGGACGAAATAGTGCGACCAACGGAATAATGTCACCAAAACCATTGGGCTGTAAGCGCTTAATTAATTCTTTCATGCCTCGAGATTCGAGCTGAAATACTGCCGTCGTGTGTCCGGCACAAAGCAATTGAAATACTTTTGGATCGTACATTGGAAGGCGATCAATATTGAGTTGCTCTGCTGCTGGTTTATTCGCATTGATGGTTTGTAATGCCCAATCGATGATCGTTAGCGTTCTAAGGCCTAAGAAGTCGAACTTAACCAAGCCAACTGCTTCAACATCATCTTTGTCTAATTGGGTCACAACATGCTCACCCCCTTCTTCACAATAAAGCGGGGTAAAATCAGTTAAGACCGATGGTGCGATGACCACCCCTCCTGCATGTTTACCAGCATTTCGAGGTAAACCCTCAAGTTTAAGTGCTAAATCGATGAGCGGTTTAACTTCTTCATCTTCGTGATAACGGGCATTTAATGTTTCATCTTGCGCGAGCGCTTTTTTTAACGTCATTCCCACTTCAAACGGAATTAACTTGGCGAGTTTATCGACAAAACCATACGGATAACCCATTACCCTACCAACGTCTCTCACTACCGCACGCGCGGCCATTGAGCCATAAGTAATAATTTGTGAGACACTTTCTTTACCGTATTTTGTTGCGACATAGTCGATCACCCGATCTCGTCCTTCCATACAAAAGTCGATATCAAAGTCAGGCATTGACGCTCGCTCTGGATTTAAAAATCGCTCAAACAGCAAATCAAGTTGTAATGGATCGAGTTCAGTAATACCTAACGCATAAGCAACGAGCGAGCCAGGACCTGAACCCCGCCCAGGTCCCACAGGGATTTTATTTTCCTTAGCCCATTGAATGAAATCTGCCACGATCAGAAAGTAGCCCTGAAAACCCATCTTCTGAATGACTTGCAACTCCATCGCCAAACGCTGTTCGTACGCTACATAAGCTGCCGCTTTTTCTTGCGCATTAGGATGGGTAACTGCTAGCCTGGCATCTAAACCTTCTTTAGCGCGAAGGTCGAGATAATGATCAAGGGAAAAATTGGCAGGAATGGGAAAATTTGGCAGACAAACTTTGCCGAGTTTGAGTTGTAAATTACATTTCATTGCAATGACATAAGAATTCGTAATTGCCTCAGGAATATCTTTAAACAACTCCGTCATTTCTTCTGCGGAACGCAAATATTGGTTGACGCTATATCGTTGCGGTCTTTTTGGATCTTCAAGTACTCGCCCATCATGAATGCAAACTCGCGCTTCGTGCGCTTCGAAATCATCAGTTGCGATGAAGCGAACATCATTAGTTGCAACGACAGGAATATTAAATTGCTCGGCAAGTACCAAAGCCTGTTGTAAATAAAGTTCTTCCTGTTCACGATCAGTGCGTTGTAATTCTATATAAAATCGATCTTTAAACAGGTGTAGCCACTGCGTTAATAATTTTTCGGCGCTCGCTTGATCTTTTTGCAGTAATGCTTGCCCTATATCACCCAACCGACCACCCGATAATGCAATCAGCCCTTCTGAATAACCTTCCAGCCAAGACTTAGCAATTACGCCCATCCCTAAACTTTGATCTAAATAACCTCGTGATACTAGGTGAGTTAAATTGAGATAACCTTGTTCGTTTTGACAAAGTAACACTAACGGGAAGTTCGCTGCAGGATTGGTTTCATTGTGAATAGCGACCTCAACACCGATAATAGGCTTAACGCCTAGATCCAATGCCGCCCGATAAAATTTCACCATACCGAATAAATTACAAAAATCGGTGATGGCAACAGCTGGCATACCTCGATCTTTTACCGCAGCAATTAATTGCTTGATCCTCGGCAAACCATCAATCAAGGAGTATTCAGTGTGGATATGCAAATGAACAAATTTGGTTTTCATTTTAATTATCGATTTCTAAACTCACATCATCAAATGCTAATTCAGTTTGAAATATCACTTGTCTAACAGGGTCAAAAGATTGGCGGTGAATAGGTGATGCTCCTCGAAGCCGCAGGTTTGACAAATGTTCCTTCGTGGAATAACCCTTATGCGAGGCAAAGCCATAATGAGGGTATTCTTTATCTAGCTCGACCATTTCACGATCTCGAGTTACTTTTGCAATGATCGAAGCCGCACTGACCGCAGCGATATATTTATCACCATCAACATGGGCAGTCACTGGAAAAGGAACGTCGGGACAAATATTACCATCTACTTGGACATGTTGCGGCTCAATCTTTAGCGCTAACACCGCTCGTCGCATCGCTAAGAGACTAGCGCGTAGAATATTAATAGAATCTATTTCCTCAACCTCACCACGCCCCACAGCCCATGCCAAACTATATTCGGTGATGCGGTCATAGAGCTTTTCCCTTTGCGCCTCATTGAGGATTTTGGAATCTGCCAAGCCATTGATCCGCCGTCCTGGATTCAAGATCACTGCGGCAGCAATAACCGGCCCAGCAAGCGGCCCTCGCCCGGCTTCATCGACACCAGCCACGATCAATCCTTTGAGATCAATTTTTTGTTGTTTTGCTTTAGGCACTGTGGCTCCTGGTTGTTATTTTATTTCCTGTCATTCTTAATTCTTATTCCCTCTCCCGCTT
>DJAM01000074.1:18337-18470 GCA_002429595.1 Coxiellaceae bacterium UBA6002 | reverse complement strand
GCCTTCGCGGGAATGACAGTGGAGCGGGAATGACAGTGGACGCGCGAAGACAGTGGACATGGGAATGACAAGGGTCACGACTGAAAGAGGCTGGTGGAAAACAATAGAAACATGCCGAGAAGAGGACTCGAAC
>DJAM01000074.1:0-18231 GCA_002429595.1 Coxiellaceae bacterium UBA6002 | reverse complement strand
CCGAGAAGAGGACTCGAACCTCCACGGGGTTACCCCCACAAGTACCTGAAACTTGCGTGTCTACCAGTTTCACCACCTCGGCGAAGTCGGGTTATATTATGGACAAGGTCTGCGCAGTCCTCCTGAGTTATAGATGCCTTGTGGTGAGCACTCTCTTAGGACATCATCGCAGTGAAAATCACGGTATTTTTTCAGTAGCAGAGCCTGACGGGTAGGTGGTCGCCATTGGCCAGCTGTGAAGGCGAACGGATAATTGGTGGTTTCATTATTACCTAGGAAGATAATCTGTCTGCGTAGTTCTAAACAGGCTTGTAGCTGATTAACTGGTGGAACTTTACAAGAACGGGGGGTGCAAGCGGTCACGCTTAACGCTACAATAAAAGAAATCATTAACAGGATTGTTGTTATTTTCAAATTAATCTCCTTATCAGTAATCAGTCAATTATAGGGGAATTGAAAATCGAGTAAATAGAAAAGTAAAAAGGGAATTGAAGGAAGAACATTGAGTAAAACATATCGTAAAAAAGATCCATATTACGAACGCGAAAAAGAGAAATACGATAAACCTATTCCAAGTCGTGAATTAATTATCCAATATCTTGAAGAAGCTGCTCGTCCTGTTACCAAGAAGCATCTAATAAAAGCTTTTGACCTTGAGGATGAGGAAGAGCTCGAAGCGTTGCGACGGCGCTTGATTGCTATGGAACGAGATGGTCAGGTGATTAGCAATCGTCGTGGCCAGTTCGCCTTAGTAAAGAATTTAGAGTTAGTGCGTGGAATCGTTGTTGGCCGTCCAGAAGGTTATGGCTTTTTAATCCCTGATGATGGTAGTCCTGATCTTTATCTGTCGTCTTACCAGATGCGTTTAGTCTTTCCCAATGATCTCGTCTTAGCAAGAATCTCCAATGTTGATCATCGTGGTCGTAAAGAAGGTGCAATCGTCGAAGTTTTAGAACGCAATACCCAACAAGTTGTCGGATATTATCGAGAAGAAGGTGGCATTTGCTATGTCGAGCCAGAAAAAACAGAAATACAGCAGGTTGTACTGATTCCTCGTGAGGAAACCAAAGGTGCGAAACAAAAGCAAATCGTGGTCGCAGAAATCGTTGAACAACCGACTTTAAAGCGTCAAGCCACGGGTAAGATTATTGAAATTTTGGGCGAACATATGGCGCCTGGTCTTGAGATCGATGTGGCTATTCGTTCTTATCAACTGCCTTATCTATGGTCCGAAGATATTCTCAACGAAGTCAAAGAAGTTCCCCAGAACGTTATTGAGCAGGAAGCTTCCGAGCGTAAAGATTTGCGAGCATTATCATTTGTAACGATCGATGGTGAAGATGCCAAAGACTTTGACGATGCTGTTTACTGTGAAAAAACTGAGCACGGCTATAAACTTTATGTTGCTATTGCAGATGTAACTCATTATCTAAAACCTGATACAGCGCTCGATAAAGAAGCCATAGACCGTGGCAATTCCGTTTATTTTCCAAATCGTGTCATTCCAATGTTACCGGAAGAACTGTCGAATGGAATTTGCTCGTTGCGACCTAAACTGGATCGTATGGTTATGGTCTGTGAAATGGATGTCAGTTCCGATGGACAACTTCAGCATTACACATTTTACGAAGCAGTGATTAATTCAAAAGAACGTTTAACTTACACTGAAGTCGCTCAAATGATTGCCGGGCAGAAGACCGAGCATTCGTATTTAAATAATCATATCCAACATCTTTACGAACTTTATCAAAAATTGATTAAACAACGTTTGGTCCGCGGTGCTCTTGAATTTGAAACGGTCGAAACTCGAATAATTTTCGGTAAAAACCGCAAAATAGAGAAGATCGTACCTGTGCAACGTAATGAAGCGCATAAATTAATCGAAGAATGTATGTTGTTAGCGAATGTCGCAACGGCTGAATACTTGACAGCACTTAGCATGCCAATTCTTTACCGAATTCACAAAATTCCTGATGCCGAAAAGCTCGAGAAACTGCGGACGTTTTTGCAGAGTGTTGGTTTACGACTCTCCGGTAAGGATCATCCTACTCCGATAGATTATGCAAAATTGCTGAAAAAAATTGCGGGCCGTCCTGACGCGCATATTATTCAAACTGTATTATTGCGATCGTTGCGCCAAGCACTTTATTCGCCGGTCAATGAGGGTCACTTTGGATTGGCGTATGATAATTATTGTCACTTTACCTCGCCGATTAGACGTTATCCCGACGTCTTAGTGCATCGAGCATTAAAACATGCGATTAGAGGAGATAGTCCAGAAAAATTCGAATATAATATCGGCCAGCTTTATATGTTCGGGGATCACTGTTCTATGACTGAACGTCGTGCTGATGATGCTACCAGAGACGTCATTAATTGGCTAAAATGCGAGTACATGTTAGATAAAGTTGGCGAAGAATTTACTGGCATTGTTTCAGGTGTCACAGGGTTTGGCATCTTCGTCGAGCTAAAAGATATTTACGTAGAAGGTCTGGTTCACGTTACCGCCTTGCATAATGATTATTACCATTTTGATCCAGTGACCAATAAGTTAATTGGTAAAAGATCAAACACGGTTTATGGCTTAGGTGACATAGTTAAGGTAAAAGTGGTTAGAGTTGACTTGGATCAAAAGCAAATTGATTTTGATTTAGTCAACAGCAAACAAAAATCTCAAAAACCTAAAACGAAAAGCATTTACAAAAAAGCCAAAAAAAAGAAAAGTTGAAGTTCCATTTAATTAATTTAGGAGAGGAAAATGAGTGTGATTTTTCATGATCATGAATTTAAAAAAGCGACTGAGTGTGCACGTTGCGGTAAAACTTGTGTGACTGTCGCTCACAAAGAAGGTGTAGTTGCGGTGCGAGATTCCAAAGATTCTTCAAAAATGACCTTAAACTTCACCAAAGATGAATGGCTTGATTTTGTCGCTGGTGTCAAAAACGGCGAATTCGATTTCTAGTTTCTTTGTGTCATTCCCGCAGAAGCGGGAATGACAACATAGTAGTCACCCTCAATCCAATAGTTCTGAGTCTTCTCGCTGTGCCCTGTATAACACGTCTTAATAATTATTTAAGTAATTTAGTTTATCGTTAATGTTCCTTTAGAAAAGACGTTTATTTTATGCAACAAAGACCACCTGAAGCAGCAAGTCTACCAGGTTTATTACCTGAATTACTTTTAATGATCATCTGGGAATTAAAAGTTGAAGATCCGTTATATTTCGTACAATTAATGCGCGTCTGTCGGCAGCTAAGTACAACACTCAGGGGTGAATCTTTCAAAGTTTACTGGCAACACCGTTTACACCATGATTTTCCAATATACCAGGGGATTGAAGTAGTTAATTTTAAAGATACTTATAAGGAAGCCTGGTTAAATAGAAGGCGACAAGCAACTCAACTTACTTCTAGAAGATTTGAGCTTTTCAAAAAAGTTCGTCGCGGTGATCTTGAGGGTGTCAAAAAAGGACACTCTTTTAACTCGATCTTGGGCAATGGCTTTGACCCATATAGTATCCAAGAGTTTATGGATGTTTTTGATCGAGATAAAAAAAATGCTTTGAAAGTCGCTCAAGAATTAGATCGGAAAGAAATCATCGAACATTTTCATCAAACTTGCGTGAGTGCAAAAGACGATAACAAGAAAAGGTCTCCTTTTTATTGGGCAATTATTTTTGGAGATTTGGCAGAAGTCAACAAACTCAAAGAAGAAACCGATCTTGGTAAACCTTTCTCCGATGGTTTACTGCCGCTTTTTTTAGCGTGTATTTATGGTGACCCTGAAATAGTTGCTGCGTTAACAGGCGAAGATGTGCGTCAAAATTCACAGGCGCTTTTCTATTCTGCAGAGAATGGTCACCTTAGTGCCGTTCGATATTTAATTAAGAAAGGCGCAGTAGTCAATGCAATGCTAGAAGCTTTCGAAACTCCTATTTTTCTAGCTGCTCTAAATGCTCATGACAAAGTTGTTGCTGAATTAATTAAAGCTGAGGCGAATGTCGATCATGTTAACACTAGTGGTTTAACGGCAATTTTCGCACCTGCAAAGTTCGGTTATTTAAAGGTGGTCAGTACGTTGATAGCTGCTCAAGCGAATGTCAATCATACTACTCCGGAAAAATTTACACCTATTCTATTAGCGGCTAGTGGCGGCCATTTGTTAGTTGTAAGAGCTCTGATTACGGCTGGGGCTAGTGTAGACGTTGCTACAGTTGATGGTAGGACACCACTTTTGGTTGCCGTTCAGAATCGCCACCAGATGGTTGCTAGTGAATTAATAGCTGCAGGTGCCAATGTCAATGCTGCAATGCCGGATGGCATAACGCCACTTGATCTTGCTATTAGAAATTGTGATGAAAATCTAACCGTAATCCTTATGGCAGCAGGCGCTAATGCAAATGCAAAGAGAAGTGATAATTTATCACCGATGATCATAGCAATACAACGAGATTGGAAAAAATTAGTTTCTATAATGCTGCATGCAGGTGCATCTCTTAATGACAATGACCTAAAAAATATCTCTCTTAGTGATTCTATGTCTAATTTACTCGATCTTTGGCGCTCGAAGATTGCAGTAAAACCTTGCACTCCCTACCATCAAGTTATCGCCGTCTTGAATACCAATTTTGGCTGGAAAGCAAAGGCTTGGTCTTATTTGTTCGAAACTGAACAGGCGGGTGTCATTCAAAGACTTAGAGATCGTCCTGACTGTAAGCAGGATCTTCGAGCATTAAATAAATTTCTAAACGAGAATCATCATTGGATTGGACAGGAAAGGTATGTTTTTATTATGTGTTATGTTTTTCCCAAAGATTGGAATGAAAAAAAATCTAGCGCAACTTTGTCACCACCATAATTAGCAACAATACAAGCTACATTAACAATAGCGAGTAGGATCTGCTATTCCAGCATCTTTAAAGCCTTTCTTCCTGTAAGTACATGCATCACAATTACCGCAGGCTTCGCCTTGTAAATTGGCGCGGTAACATGAAATAGTATCTGCATAATTTACGCCAAGCTCTGTGCCACGAGTAATGGTTTGTGCCTTTGTGAAATTGATGACTGGTGAATGTAACGTGAATTTTTCGCCACAGACACCATCCTTTGTGGCAAGGTTCGCTAAGATTTGAAATTGCTTGATGTATTCGGGACGACAATCTGGATAGTGTGAATAATCTCTCATGGTCACACCGGTAAAAATGTCATAAATCTTTAATGTTTCAGCCCAGCCCAATGCGAAAGACAAAAAAATTGTGTTTCGAGCGGGAACATATGTGGATGGAATTTCATCACTGTCGACATAGTCTGGCACTGCTAAGTTTGGATCTGTGAGAGAAGAACCTCGTAATTCGTCAATTGGGATAGGTAAAATCTGATGACTTTTAACTCCCATTTTTTTCGCGATTTTAGTGGCGGCTTCTAATTCACTAGAGTGTTTCTGCCCGTATTTAAAAGACAGCGCATAGCATTCATATCCTTCGGATTGAGCAATCGCAAGGCATGTTGTTGAATCAAGGCCACCGGAAAATAGAACTACTGCTTTCTTAGTCATTAATCTTCTCATAATCTAATGCTTTAGTTGTCATTCCCGCGAAGGCGGGAATCTACGCATGAAGCCACACGTAGCATGGGTTCCCGCCTTAGCGGGCATGACAAAGCTACGCGAATTCCATCATTTTAACAAAATGTATAGAACACCATTAACAGGTATTTGACGCTGAACGCGCAATTCTACCTCATTTTCAACCAATATTCTAAAATGATTTGACTCGCTCAGGTGGTGAATATACTGCTTAGAGTGCGTGAATCGAGTTGTTTTGCTTAAAGAAAAAGACTCGTCTTCCGACTGTTCGACAGTAAACGCAAACCAACCTGGCTGCGTTAGCGCCTCCGAAGCTGCTTTAAAAACATCTGTTAGATCGCCAATATAGCCAAAAACATCGGCTGCAACGATTAAATTAATATCGTGCATAGTACGCAATAATGCAACGCCATCTCCTTCTAACACCTCGTCATAAATATTTTTACTTCGTGCGAGCGCGACCATTTTCGGTGAAATATCGATGCCGATTAGTTGTCGCGCATGAGGTTTTAACAATGGGCCACAAAGACCTGTGCCACAACCTAAATCAACAATGGCTAAATCTCTGTAATCCTCTTTGAGTAAATTGGCGAGTGCTTGATCTAATAAAATATGCGCTTGATATTTAAGTACTGTTACTAAATGTTTTTCATAATAAGGGGCATACTGATCGAACAGGTCTTTCACGAACGAAAGTGGGGCCGTAGTCGGCTTGTTTTGTTGATCAGAGATTGCGCTTAATATAAATGAAATTTCAGGATTATCTGGTTGCAACTCTAATGCTTTTTTATAGTGTTCAATCGCTTTTGGATAGTTTTCTGTTTTTAAATAGGTTGTTGCCAAGTTAATATGCGCCGCAACGAAATTTGGATCAATCCCTAAAGCAGAGTTGAAATAATCAATTGCATCTTGGTGACGATCCTTATACATGTAGATAGCGCCAACGTTGAAATAACTATCGGCATCTGGTTTTTCCTGTAAACAACGCAAATAATGAACGAGTGCCTCATCAGGTCTTTGCAAACTCAAGTACGTTGAGCCTAAATTATAGTGCCCTTCATGATGATTTGGTTGCAGCTCTAATGCTTTATGAAAATAATCAACGCCTTGTAGCAAATCACCTTTCTTAACAAAAATTGCCCCCAGATTAATTATGCTTTCGACATCATTAGGCTCAAGCCTCAAATGCTGTTGATATTGTTCAAGTGCGTCATCAAGTTGATTAGCTTGTTGAAATAATAATGCTAATTGTCCATGCGCTTTAGCAAAGGAGGGCTCGAGCTCTAATGCTTTTTTAAAATTATTGATCGCCTCACTTGTCTTGTTTAATTTAGAGAAAGCTAAGCCTAAATTATAATAAGGTTCCGCATAATCAGGTTTGAGTTGAATCGCAGCTTGATAATGTTTAATGGCTTTATCGTATTGTTCTAGTTTTAGAAAAAGATTGCCGAGATTATTTTGCGAAATGGGAGCATTTGGTTGAATAGTAATAGCCGTCTCATAATGTTTAATGGCATCAGAAAATTTTTCCATTCCCCAAAGCACATTACCTAGACTGTTATGAAAAGTTGAATTATTGGGATCGAGCTCAAGACCTCGACTGATAAGCGCATAAGCCTCGTCATACTTTCCAAGTTGTCCAGATAAAATACCATATAAATGCAGTGCATTGGCATCATCCGGATTCATCTCTAGAATTTGCAGATAAACTTTCTCGGCTGCTTCAAAATTTCCTGCTTGATGATAATTCAGCGCGATTTGCAGAAGATCAATGTTCATACACTTAATTATGGATTACTTTTTTGGGCTTCGCCGGAAAATAATACCGGTTTTTCAAGTGGCGGTTGTTTTTCTTCTGTGATGGCTCTGTTGCCAAATTTGCCTTCCTTAACGCGTTGCGCTAATAAATTCACAGCCATCACATAATGAGTACTATTGTTATAACGCGAAATAGCATAAAAATTCTGTAAACCTAACCAATATTCATTGCCGTTTTCAACTTGCAGTTCAACGAGACAGGCTTTGTTTGGGCTAATAGATTCTACCGGGGTAATGCCATAGTTGGCTAAATCTGCTTGCGTTAAATAAGGTTTATATTTTTTGTGAGCAATGATGGCCTCGCAATTACCTTGAACGGAGGCAGACACTGCAACGGCGACTCCAGTCTCCCAGCCATGCTTACGCAAATAATTTCCAACACTTGCGATTGCATCGGCATCATTTTCAAATAAATCGGCATAACCTTTTTGTTTGCAATCGATTGCAAAGCGACGATAACTACTGGGCATAAATTGTGGTAAGCCCACTGCACCAGCGTAAGATCCTTTAAGTAATAGAGGTGGTAAATTATTTTCGCGAGTCAATAATAGATACTCGGTGAGTTCGGATTTAAAGAAGTCAGCGCGCCGGCCATGATTAAACGCTAAGCTAACGAGTGTATTAAAGACTGGATAAACTCCTTTGTTTTCTCCATATTTTGTTTCAACCCCAATGATCGCCACAATGATGCTTGCTGGGACGCCATATTTAGTTTCTGCTTCGCGTAGTAAAAGTTCGTGTTGGTTCCAATATGCTATGCCTTTGTTGATTCTCTCTGCGGTTAGCATCTTTTCGCGATAAATATACCAGGGCTGTGCTTCAAATGGTGCTGCTGTTTTTGCAATCACTTCTTCGCTCATAGTGACAGTGCTAAATAAAGTTTCGAGTTTGGCTCGATCGAAATCGTATTTATTAACCAGTGAAGTGATATAGGCTTGGATCTCAGAACTGTCTAGCGCCGAAAAATCTGCGTAACTTGTGACGCTGATTATTAATAATCCTATAATAATGAAGCCACGCAGAAATTTTTTCATAAGTTTATTCGTCCCTATCGACCGACTAATTTGCGATGTGTGTAAATAGACATAATCATGCCAAACCCAGCCAAAATGGTTACCATCGATGTCCCGCCATAACTGATGAGGGGGAGGGGAACCCCAACCACGGGTAAAATACCGCTGACCATCCCGATGTTTATAAAGAATGAAATAAAGAACATTAAACTAATACTACCTGCTAGTAAGCGTGAGTAAGTATCTTGTGCGATCGAGCTAATTCGTAATCCCCTTAAAACCAGAATCATAAATAAGACAATTAATATAATGCCACCCACCAAACCGAATTCTTCACCACTAACGGCAAAAATAAAATCGGTCGCATGTTCTGGTAGAAATTGTAAATGTGATTGAGTGCCATTAAGCCAGCCTTTACCAAAAACCCCACCAGAACCGATCGCTATTTTTGATTGAATAATATGGTAACCGCTACCCAACGGATCGCGCTCCGGATTTAGAAAAGTTAAAACCCGTTCACGCTGGTAATCATGCATATAATGCCAAAGTACAGGGAAACTCCCGAGTGCTGCGACACAAAGCGTAAAGATAATCCGCCAGCTGATTCCTGCTAATACAAATACTGAGGCGCCACAGCAGGCCATAATAATTGCAGTACCAAGATCGGGTTGTATGGCCGTTAAACCAACCGGAATCACCAACAGAAAACTTGCGATAAACAATGTTCCTAATGAAGGTGGTAATTGCTTATCATTGAAAAACCAGGCCAACATCATCGGCACTGCAAGCTTCATTATTTCAGAGGGCTGAAACTTAATAACACCTAAGCTCAACCATCTTTGCGCTCCATGCCCAGTATGGCCGATAACCAAAGTAGCCATGAGTAACAGGATACCTAAGGCAAATACAAAAGGAGTCCATTGATAATACTTTCGTGGCGGTATTTGGGCGAAAATAATCATGACAATAAAGGCTGCACCAAGTCTTACGCCTTGACGAACCAGCACCGCGAGACTGGCACCATCTGCGCTGTAAAGAATGATGATACCAACGGAGATTAATGCTAAGAGACCGCCTAAAAGAAATGGATCGATGTGAAACTTTTCCCATAGAGGTTTATTTAATCTGCTAGGTGTGTAGGAATAGGTGTCTCTATTCATGGTTAAAGTTTCTCACTTAGTTTTCTCATGCTGTCATTCCTGCGCAGGCTGTCATTCCCGCTTCTTGTGTCATTCCCGCGCCTTGTGTCATTCCCGCGCAGGCGGGAATCCATCCCATGTGCGGCTGGATGGATGGGTTCCCGCCTGCGCGGGAATGACACAAGATGCGCGGGAATGACACAAGGCGCGGGAATTGACACAAGAAGCTAATCCCCATGACCACCCTGCAACTCAGCATCTTCCATACTGCCATCACTACCATCAGCGGCAACGGGAGCTGTTTCGGTCATTCCAAATTGATGAGTGGAACCAAAATAATAATCGTAAATAGCGCGCGCTACCTTTGGTGCCAAAGTGCTATTTTCAACAATCACTGCCATTGCAATTTGAGGATTTTCGATTGGCGCAAAGGATATGAATAATTTGTGATTGCGTAAATGTTTGGGTAATGCTCTATCGCCTCCGTGAACGTTCTCACCAACAATTTTGGTTAGCTGCGCCGTTCCAGTTTTACCAGCCACTATGTAGGGGGTTTTAGCAAAAGCGACTGCCGCCGTTCCTTGTGGGGTGGAGGTTACATTTCCCATGGCATTAATAATAACATCCCAATTCTTGGGATTTTTGAGATCAAAATTAGGCGCATGGATCGGTTTTAGTTCTTCAATAGTGCCATCGGGACGTTCGATCTTCATCAGCAGACGAGGTTGGAAGCGCTTACCACGATTAGCAATAGTCGCAACGCCTTGTGCAAGTTGCAGTGGAGTGGTTAGCATGTAACCTTGGCCGATTCCAGCGACCACGGTATCACCCATAAACCACTTGGCGTGATATTTTTTGCGCTTCCATTCTACAGAAGGCACAAGACCTGGTAATTCTTCATCAACGTCGATGC
This sequence comes from Coxiellaceae bacterium UBA6002, assembly GCA_002429595.1. GTDB lineage: Bacteria > Pseudomonadota > Gammaproteobacteria > UBA6002 > UBA6002 > UBA6002. The sequence goes on along the minus strand of DJAM01000074.1, from coordinate 7,765 downwards.
CGGTTAACATGCCAAAACCGAATTTGCGCAAATAAGTATACAATCGATCGACGCCGAGCTTAACCGCTAAGCCATAGAAATAAACGTCACAGGACACCGTAATTGCTTTGGGCAAATTGACAACCCCATGTCCTTCTTTTTTCCAATCGCGATAAGCATGATGTAAGCCAGGTAAAACGAAGAATCCTGGGTCACGGATCGCATAACCAACTCCGACGACGCCTGATTCTAAGCCGGCGGTTGCAAGGAAGGGTTTGATCGTTGAAGCAAAGGGGTAGATGCCGCGAATGGCACGGTTGTATAAAGGTTTATCTGGAGAATCTCGTAACTCTTTGTAACGCTTAGAATCAATACCGATGACAAAGGGATTCGGATCATAACCAGGCATACTGACTAAAGCGAGTACCTCGCCGGTTTGAGGCTTAATGACGACGACGGCACCTTTTTCGTTACCCATAATCTTTTCGATGGCTAACTGCAACTTAGCATCAAGAGTCAGGTATAAATTACTGCCTCTAATTGGCGCGAAGTGTTTGATCGTTCTGACATAACGGCCGTTAGCATCCACTTCAACTTGTTGGTAGCCCACTCTGCCATGTAAATCATTTTCATAATGCTTTTCGATGCCAAGTTTTCCTATGGAGCTTGAGCCTGCATAGTTCGTTTGATCAATTTCCTTCATTTCTTGTTCGTTGATACGGGCAACATAGCCCAAAGCCGAGACGAATTCTTTGCCGTAGGGGTAATAGCGGAACATACCCGCATTAACTGCAACGCCGGGATATTTATACTGATTGACATAAAAGCGTGCGACTTCCTCTTCGGTCAGTTTCAATTTCAAAGGAGATGGCTGGAAGGCTCGGTGCTCACGCATTTCTTTCTTGAACCGTTTCATATCCTCAGGAGTAATTTCAATGATCTTTTCTAATTCTGCTATGGTCTGTTGCAAGTTTGGCACGTGGTCTGGCGTTATCATGAGACTATAGACTGGCACATTTTCAGCGAGTAACACGCCATTGCGATCCATGATGAGTCCGCGGCTTGGTTCGACTGGAATTAAACTCAACTGGTTTTGGTTTGAAAGAGTGATGTAGACATCATGTTCCATGATTTGCAAGAACACTAAGCGACCGACTAAGCCTAGGCAAGCGCCAATGATAATCACTACAAGCACGATGACACGACGATTAAAAAGGTGTGTTTCCCGATAGTTATTTTTAATAGTCGCCCGTTTCTTGGTCATACTCAATTTCTATGATAGGGATGATTCGAAATGATCGTGAATGCTCGATACAATTGCTCGGCTAGCATAACTCTGATCAGGGTATGTGGGAAGGTTAATAATGATAAAGACCATTTTTTTTGTGCTTTAGCAAGACAGCTCGACGCTAACCCTTCAGGTCCACCAATAAGCAAGCTAATATCTTGATCCTGGTCATGCCACTTTTGTAATTGCGCAGCTAATTGATGGGTATCCCATTGTTCACCAGTGACATCCATCGCGATGACATAACTACTCTTAGGAATGGCCGCAAGCATCAGTTCCCCTTCCTGAGCAATATGACGTTGAATATCTTTACCTAGCCGCTTAGACGTTCCAATCTCGACTAAGTTAAGTTTGAAGTCGACCGGCATACGCTTAGCATATTCTTGATAGCCTGTTTCAATCCAATTCGGCATGCGCTTGCCTATGGCAATGATATTAATCACCATCTTCCCTGGCTTTTAAAGTTACGTTCCACAATTTTTCTAGGCTATAAAACTTTCGAGTTTCAGCCAACATGATATGAATCACTACATCACCCAGATCTACCAATAGCCATTCGCTCTCATCTTCGCCTTCAACACCTAAGGGTTGCAAGCCACTATGTTTAATTTGAGTGACTAAGTGTTCGCCAAGCGCTTTGGCATGTCTTTTAGAGGTAGCGGTACAAATGACCATCCAGGAAGTAACGGTGGTCAATTCGTGAACATCGATCGGGGTGATCTCTTCAGCCTTGTTCTCTTCTAGCACTTTGGTTACTAGATTTAATATTTCATTGGTTTCCATTTGTCATCCTTTAAACCGAATCGCAAATCTTAGCGTTTATTTCGGGTTTCGGCAAAAAAAATGATGGTTACAATAATTTCCCTCACCCCAACCCGGCTGTACATAATGCTTCGAACTAATTGCGGGAGAGGGTTGGGGTGAGGGAAATTGAAATTACTCTAAATACAAATGGTGCTCAACAATATAATCTCTAACCTTGTCAGGCACGAGCATACTAATATCGATGTTATTCTTAATATCCTCCCTAACCTGTGTGGCAGAAATTTCGCAAGGATCAATTTCAAATTGATAAACTCGACCATGAAGTGTCTGTAGTAGATCTTGAGCGTCTGAAGTGATTTGATTTTTAAATGATGGGTGAGGTATTTGCATAGTTACATTAGGACGATTCATCACAATAAGATTTCCGTAATCCAGAAGCTCAGCCCAACTTTTCCATGAAGTAATGTTCTCAAAAGCATCTGCGCCTAATAATAAATTTATAGGAAAAGTAGGGTAGTCCTGTCGTAGTGATTTTAGGGTATCAATCATGTAAGAAGGACCTTGGCGCGTAATCTCTCTTAGGTCTAATTCGAATTGTGGCTGGTTATCTAAAGCTAGCCTTAGCATTGCGATTCGTTCCTCGACTGATGCTTCAGTTGGATGGCGATGAACGGGTTGGTAGCAGGGGATAAATTTAATTTGTGGGATGTTGAGTTTTTTGGCTACGGAATTTGCGATGTACAAATGACCGTTGTGAACGGGATCGAAGGTGCCACCTAGAATTCCAATTGCTTTATTTGTTTTCATATATTATTAGCTCAACTACTTTTTTTTCCCTCTCCCGCTGGCGGGAGAGGGAGGTTTTATAAAAATAGACAACCGCCAACCCCAAGTGCCAGCAGCTGCAAATCATCCCAAACATTCCCTTTCGCAACACCCTTAATCAATCTATCTATCTTGCCTGCATGCAACAAAGCCTGATGCAACTCCTCAACACGATACTTACCAATATTATTTTTAATCAAACTACTACGCTTACCCCAAACATTATTGCGCTTCAAAATAAAATCTAAGCCCTCTCTATTTTTAATTCCTTGCAAGATATCAATTAGCACGCGAATTTCTCGAGTAATTGCCCACAAAACCAAAGTTGCTTCGATGCCTTCTGCTTTAATTTTTTGTAGCACTTGGGTAATGCGGGTGGCATTGCCAGCTAAAATCACATCGACTAAACCGAAAATATCATAACGGGCGTTGTCGACAATAATATTATCCAGGTCATGAGTAGGAACTTGACCATTGGGGTAAAGTAATTTCAATTTTTCAATTTCTTGAGCGGCGGCTAAGGCATTGCCTTCGGTCTGATCCATAATAAATTGCACTAAACGGGGATCACTACCTAAGTTTTGTTCTTGTAGGCGTTGTTTTAACCACTGTTGAAAAGCGGTTGCTTCCAGTGGCCAAATTGTGATGACCGCGCCTTGATCATTAATGGCTTGATACCAACTTGTTTTTTGCGTGGCACTGTCGACTTTGTCACACAAAATAACTAATGCATTCTCGTGGTTTAATTTGTAAATAAAGGGAGCAACTAATTTTGCAGCGCTTGTGGTAGGTTTGTGATGCAATCGTAGTTCATGTAACGTTTTATCACCAAATAATGATAAAGAATTAACTGCTTCAAACAACACCTCCCAATTAAAATCTTTATTCACTTCATGTCGTTGATATTCTAAGAATCCGAGCTGCTTTGCTTTTTGAAAAACTAAATCTTTCGCTTCTTGAACAAACAAGGGTTCAGTGCCAATAATTAAATAAATTGGTAAGAAATGATTTTTTAAATGGCTGCTAAGTTGTTGAAAAGTTAATTTCATATTACCTAAACATTGCGGGAGCGTTTAACATATTAATAATCATATGAGATGTTTCAACTTGCATGTCATGAATAGAAATTGACAATTGTCCAGTTGACTCTAACGCGGTCCCTGCATTCACTATAATGCTTCGCGTTGCGGTGACAGTTTGTGGCGGAATTATTTGACAATGTTGCTCGTCATAAACTTCAAAAGTGACGGCATAATAATAAACATAGATTCGTGCTTGATTGCTACCGCCGATAGTTGGAACGTCACAATAAGGGCCGGCACCTAAAATATGCAAGGTAACTGGTGCTGGATTGCAGCGCGTAACATTAATGCCAATACGAGTTAGCGAATTACGCAATGTTGTTTCAAAATCCCCATAAGGTGTGCCAGAGACTAACGCTAAATAATGTAATCGCGGTGGCAAAACGTTTTGACCACGAAGATGGAAACCACAGCCCGTGCTACATAAGATAAAAAATAGTGCAGTGATTAATCCAATAAAACGAACTAAGTAATTGCGCATATTAAAGGACGATATTAATAAGTTTATGGGGCACTATGACAATTTTTTTATGTGGTTTTTCCTCAATAAATTTTTGCACGTGTGGATTAGATAAAGCAAGTGCCGTAATTGTATCTTTGTCAGCATCAATTGGAATATGTATTTCACCACGCAACTTGCCATTCACCTGGACCACCATATTAATGGTATCGGTCTTAAGTGCTCGGTTATCAACTTTGGGCCAGGGGGCTTTAAGAATGTCATGCCCGTAGTTGAGTTCTCTCCAAAGATGATGAGCCAGATGCGGAATAATCGGTGATAACAAGCGTAATAAAATACTTAACCCTTCTTGCAAAAGAGGTAGGTTAGAGTCATCGTGATGGTTTACATCATTTAAGATATTAAATAATTTCATACCAGCAGATACCACAGTATTCAGCTGCATACGCTCCATGTCACTATTTGCTTGTTTTAAAATGCTATGAATTTGTTTGCGAGTATCTTTTTGTGCCGAATTCAGATCACTGATATCAAGATGTGAATCTCGATAATGAATGACTTTGAGTTTTGGTTTGAGTTGATCGACTAATACCCAGACACGACGTAGAAAGCGATAAGCCCCTTCGACACCTTCTTGCGACCACTCTAGAGATTGCTCAGGCGGTGCAGCGAAAATAGTAAACAATCGAACGGTATCAGCACCATATTGCTCAATGAGTGCAGTTGGAGAAACAACATTACCCTTCGATTTTGACATCTTAGCGCCATCTTTAAGAACCATTCCTTGAGTCAATAAGCGCGCAAAGGGTTCCTTCGAATTGACTAAGCCTTCATCACGCAAAAGTTTGTGAATGAAACGAGCATAGAGCAGATGTAAAATGGCGTGTTCAATGCCACCAATGTATTGATCAACTGGCGTCCAATAACGAGTCCGATCATCGAGCATCGCTTTGTGCTGATCATAACTGCAATAACGTGCATAGTACCAAGATGATTCCATAAAAGTATCAAAGGTATCAGTTTCGCGTTTGGCTGGCTCGCCGCAATTGGGGCAAGTCGTCTCGTAGAATTGTGGCATTTGCTTCAAAGGTGAGCCAGTTCCCTCAGGTACCACATCAAGTGGTAACAGTACGGGTAGATCTTGTTCCGGTACAGGCACGGCTCCGCATGAGTCGCAGTAAATAATCGGGATTGGCGCTCCCCAATAACGTTGGCGAGAAACTCCCCAGTCGCGCAGTCGATAATGGGTCACTTTCTTGCCTAAAGATGACTGCTCGAGGTAGTTAGCAATTTCATTAATTGCTGAATCCGAAGATAAGCCCGTGAATTTTCCGGAATCAATTAGAGTCCCATGTTCGATAAACGCTTCCTTATCGATATCCCAATCTTGATTGTCAAATGGCTTGATGACTTGTTTGATAGGTAAATGATATTTGTGAGCAAACTCAAAGTCACGTTGGTCATGACCGGGGACCGCCATCACGGCACCTGAGCCATAGTCCATCAACACATAATTGGCGATCCAAATCGGCACTGGCTGATTTGTTAAAGGATTAATGGCATGAAAAACAGTCGGAATTCCTTGTTTTTCCATAGTAGCCAGTTCCGCTTCCGCCACTTTGATATTGCGGCAACTCGCTATAAATTCTTTGATCTGATCATTTGATTCGGAAGCAATGGCCGCTAGCGGATGCTCTGGTGCAATCGCCACATAGGTGACGCCCATGAGCGTGTCCGGGCGAGTCGTAAAAATCGATAGTTTTTCTTCGGGTCGTTCTTGGACTTTAAACGACAATTCCACACCTTCAGATTTTCCAATCCAGTTGCGCTGCATCGTTTTGACTTGCTCCGGCCAGCCTTCGAGCTGGTTCAAGTCGTTAAGTAATTCGTCGGCATAAGCCGTGATTTTTAAAAACCATTGAGAAATTTCTTTGCGTTCAACCAAGGCTCCCGAGCGCCAGCCTCGACCGTTAATAACTTGCTCATTGGCAAGAACTGTATGATCCACTGGATCCCAATTCACGACTGCATTTTTCTGATACGCTAAGCCTTTCTTATAAAGCTTAATAAATAGCCATTGCTCCCAACGATAATAGTCAGGATCGCACGTGGCAATTTCTCTTTTCCAATCAATGGCATAGCCAAGTTGTTGTAACTGTACTCGCATCTCTTCAATATTTTTTTTGGTCCACTTCGCAGGAGGCAGCTGATTTTTAATCGCAGCATTTTCGGCAGGCAGACCAAATGCATCCCAACCCATCGGTTGTAATACGTTCTTACCAAGCATCCGCTGATAGCGGGCAATCACATCGCCGATTGTGTAATTACGCACATGCCCCATATGAAGTTCGCCACTTGGATAGGGCAACATGGAAAGGCAATAGAATTTTTCAGTATTGAGATCTTCTCTGACTTCGAAGGAATGATTCTGACCCCAAAAGCTTTGTGCTTCTTGCTCAATCTGCTTTGGGTCATAGTCGTTATTTGACATGGCTGCTCTTCTAAAAATTAAAAAACACTACAGAATACCGCACTAAGAGAATTTCTCAACCTTCTTTTCCAGTGGCTTTTAAATCGTCCACGTACACGTTCCCGAAATATATGTGCCATTATATTTCGGGAACGGGAACGATTTAAGGTCCCACTTCGTGGGGCTACTAATTAGCACGAAGTAATGTTACCATAAGTTTATTTTAAGATTTCTTTTCAGCACCTTTTGTCAATTCCTACCGGGCTTCTCATCGGATTCGAGTAAATACCAGGCCTTAAGACAAGCGTGCTTAACCCTGTTAGCTCAAGGATTAGAATGAAAAGTAGCTTGGTGAATAAAAACTACCTTTTTGGGACCAAAATATCGTTCCTGATGATTAGTTTTATCATCTTTACGATAGCTATTACCGTTCAGCATGATATTTGGCCATTTCTAATGGAGAAACTCCCGAGCGCGGAGAAGTATCATTCCTGGTGTCCACTTGGGATTATTTTTGGGTTTGGTCTACCGACTGTGTGGTTACTCAAAGACTGGCAATATGACAAGATGCGCTACAGTCTTATTTCCATTATCGCCATGTATCTTTTACAAATTGTAACCGAATTTACAGTTTGTCATTATTTCTTCATTTCAATGGTTGTGCCAACAGCAATAATTTACACCGTTTATCGGTTAGTGCAGCTTATCAACCTACAAAGATTAGTTTATAAAACAAATTATTTAGTAAAGTTTGCAGTGTGGGGTAGAAGCGTAATTATTTTAATGAGTCTGATCTTTTGGGCGGCTAACTTATTTAGACTTATTTTTATAATCATTCCATTGCTAATACCTGATTTATAGGCTGTCATTCCCGCGAAGGCGGGAATCCATTTCTC
>DJAM01000017.1:593-3242 GCA_002429595.1 Coxiellaceae bacterium UBA6002 | reverse complement strand
TTCCCGCCTTCGCGGGAATGACAGACCAGCGGGAATGACAGAGTGGCACGAATGACAAAGAAATTATTTTTTCCCAAGTGGCAAATAAGCAAAAGAAACCCGGCGCGATACACTACACAATAATTCATAAGCAATTGTGTCAGCATATTTTGCCACAGCTTCAACAGGTAAGTCATCCCCCCATAATTCAACTACATCACCAATTTCAACTTCAGGACAAGATCTAACATCAACGGTAATCATGTCCATTGATACTCTTCCCACCAATGGGCAAGGAGTCTGCCTTATGACGACAGGACAGCCATTCTTGGCATGTCTTGGATAACCGTCACCATAACCAATCGCTATCACAGCGACTCGCATATCTTCGGGGCAAATATAGGTGCTACCATAGCCAACTGCATCACCTTTGCGTAAATCGTGTAGTGCAATGACTTTTGATTTTAGTGTCATCACTGGCAATAAACCAAAATCACGCCCAATCTTATTCTGCATTGGCGAAACACCATAAAGCATAATCCCAGGCCTATTCCACTCTGCAATCGTTTCTGGCCAGGACATGATGCCCGCTGAATTGGCAATACTTTTGATACACTTAAAACCTTTAGTCGCATGCTCAAACTGTTCAAATTGCTCTACGGTGAAATCTTTTTTATTAAAGTCATCGGCATTAGCAAGATGAGTCATCACGGTTAATGGCTGCTTGACGAGATTGTTGTTAACCAGTTTTTGATAGGCATTTTTAAATTTGCCTGGAGCAAAACCTAAACGGTGCATTCCCGTATCTATTTTCAACCAAGTTTTGATAGGTCGTTGGATAAATTGAGATTCTAATAAAGTGATTTGAGAGGGGTCATGAACGACAATTTGCAGATTGTATAAATCAACGAGCTTCAAGTCTTCAAGACAATAGACACCAGACATTAGAACAATAGGGGTATGGACGCCGCCTTCTCGTAATTTTATTGCTTCATCAAGACAAGCGACACCTAAGCCATCTATGGTATTTAAAATTTTACCTATTGCTACCAAGCCATGTCCGTAGGCATTACCCTTTACCATGGCTAGGACTTTGGAGTTTGGCGCTAATTCTCGAACTTTTTGCAGATTATGATGAAGCGCATCCGTGTTGATGATGGCTTGGGCACGATCGCTCACGGAAATACCTCAGGGTACCTAGCACCCGTATAATTCTCGAAAACGGTATATTGACCCAAGAAAGTTAACATCGCTTTGCCAATTGGACCATTACGTTGTTTTGCAATAATGATTTCCGCTTTACCTTTATCGGGACTATCTTCGTTATAAACTTCGTCACGGTAAATAAACACAATTAAATCGGCATCTTGCTCAATCGCGCCACTCTCACGAAGATCCGACATCACTGGTCTTCGATCATGACGTTGCTCTAAACTACGATTTAACTGCGAAAGCGCCAAAACTGGCACCGAAAGCTCCTTTGCAAGCGCTTTCAATGATCTTGAAATTTCCGAAATCTCATTGGTTCTATTTTCTTTATATCCCGGCACCTGCATGAGCTGCAAATAATCCACTACTATTAGACCCAATTTTCCATGTTCCCGCATAACTCGTCTTGCTCGCGCTCTAAGTTCGGCAGGACTTAAAGCTGGAGTATCATCAATAAACATTGGCGCGTCTGAGATCATACTGATCGCAGAGGAGATTCGAGTCCAATCATCGTCTTGGAGCTTACCATTACGAACTCGTTGCTGATCGATTCTTCCTAATGATGACAACATCCGCAACACCAGTTGTTCACCTGGCATTTCCAAACTGAATACTAATACGGCCTGTTTCTTTAGGATGGCAGCATTTTCAGCTATGTTCATTGCAAAAGTCGTTTTTCCCATCGAAGGTCTGCCTGCAACAATGACCAAATCGCCCGGCTGTAATCCCGACGTCATTTCGTCGAAATCTTTAAAACCGGTTGGAGTTCCAGTAACAGCTTGACCTGAATTATAGAGAGTATCAATACGCTCACTTGCTTTTGCGACGAATTCGGTCAGAGGCCGAGGACCACTACCACGTGTTCCTTGCTCTGCAATTTTAAATATCTTTTGCTCAGCAGTATCGAGGATTTGGCTGCTCTCTTGACCTTGAGGATTGAAGGCGGTATCAGCTATATCATTAGCAATGCCAATTAATTGTCGCAAGATAGATCGTTCTCTGACAATTTCGGCGTAGGCGGTTATATTGGCAGCGCTTGGTGTATTTCTAACAAGCTCAAAAAGATAAAGCTCACCACCGATATTATCAAGCTGCAGAAGATTCTTTAATGAATCTGCAACCGTCAAAACGTCGAAGGGCACATTTTTTTTGGCTAGCTCAGTTAAGACTTTAAATATTAAACGATGGCCTTGATGATAAAAATCTGCTTCAGAAACTTTATCGACAATCTTGTCCCAGGACTTGTTATCAAGCATTAAGGAGCCAAGAACCGATTGCTCTGCTTCAATGGAATGTGGCGGAAGTTTTAGCTGTTCGATTTGAGCGTCTATTTTTCTATTTTCAATGATTCTAGTCATGGAACACTCGCGATTCTGTTCCCTCTCCCATTTATGGGAGAGGGTTAGGGTGAGGGGTCTGGTCCGCAAACTTCCTCACCCTGCCCCTCTCCCGGAGGGAGAG
>DJAM01000017.1:0-528 GCA_002429595.1 Coxiellaceae bacterium UBA6002 | reverse complement strand
GAGGGTTAGGGTGAGGGTTTTTTAACTCTCAGCTACGACATCCACTTTAATGGTGATCGTAACATCAGAATGCAATTGTAAATCTATATCATGTTCCCCAGTTTGTCTGATCGGACCATTTGGAAGCCGCACTTCAGATTTAAGAACTTTTTCCCCGGCTTTGGTAATCGCATCCGCAATATCCTTAGTACCAATCGAGCCATAAAGCTTACCTTCTTCTCCAGATTTACTGGCAATCTTTACGTTTAATTTGGAAAGTACTTCAGCGCGTTGCTTAGCGGCTCCCAAATTCTCTGTTGCAACTTTTTCAAGTTCAGCACGCCGTTCTTCAAACTTGACCAAATTTTCTTTAGTTGCCGGTACAGCTTTGCCTTCCGGAATCAAAAAATTACGTCCATAACCTGCACGTACATTTACTTTATCGCCAATGTTGCCAAGTTTATGAACTTTTTCTAATAGAATAATTTCCATAACGAATCACCTTATCTCACACAATTAATGAATTTACTTTTCTGTCATTCCCGCGAA
>DJAM01000073.1:8269-20931 GCA_002429595.1 Coxiellaceae bacterium UBA6002 | reverse complement strand
TGGGTTCCCGCCTGCGCGGGAATGACAGAACCAGGCGGGAATGACAGAAGGTTCGCTTGAGCTTCTATCTGAAATCATTTATACTGCGGCCCACGTCTGTATGGTGTGGCTAAAGAGAGGTATATTTGGCTAGGTCGGTATTAAAGGCAATCAGATCACTCGCCTTTAGCTACGTTTACGTGCAGACCATCGTAATTTTATTACTAAGTGTTTCACTCTATTTTTTTGGCAATAAAGTTATTGCTTTCTCCTTTCTTTGGGGCGGAGCAATTTGTATAGTGCCTAATATTTACTTTGCTTATAAATTGTTTGCTCAAACGGGAGCACAAGCTGCGAAGCAGATAGTGGCTTCGTTTTATCTAAGTGAAGTAGTGAAGTTTATTATTACGGTGATATTGTTTTTTATTGCGTTTAAGTATTTTCATACGAACAAGTTAGCTATTTTTATTGGCTACATTATTGCCCAAATTACATTTTGGTTTACAGCATTATTCAGGCATCGAACGGTTAATAAATTATGAATGTTGAAGCACCCGCAAATGCATCGCAGTATATTCAGCACCATTTAACGAATTTGCAGTTTAATCTGAAAACTATGTCATTAGGAAATGGCGGTTTTTGGACATTAAACCTCGATACCCTCTTTTTCTCGGCTTTATTAGGTGCTATCTTCATTTTCGTTTTTCGAAAAGTTGCGAAACATGCAACATCGGGAGCACCTGGCAAATTACAAAACTTTGTCGAAGTTGTTTTAGAATTTGTAAATACTCAGGTCAAAGATACCTTCCATGGACGAAGCGCTCTTATTGCGCCTCTCGCATTAACTATTTTTGTTTGGGTATTCTTGATGAATGCCATGGACTTATTGCCAGTTGACCTTTTGCCCAAAATCGCGGGCTATGCGGGTATTCCTTATTTAAAAGTTGTTCCCACTAATGATTTGGGCGCAACGTTTGCGATGTCGATTTCAGTCTTCTTGCTATTAATTTTTTACAGTTTCAAAATTAAAGGCCCAAGCGGTGTCTTTAAAGAATTTTTCATGCGTCCTTTTGGTCCCTATCCATTTCCTTGGTGCATTTTGGTCATGCCATTTAACTTTTTCTTGCGGTTTGTCGAAGAGATAGCGAAACCTATTTCACTGTCACTGCGGCTTTTCGGCAATCTGTATGCAGGTGAATTGATATTTATCTTAATAGCATTGCTACCTGCATGGATCCAATGGATTTTGGGTGGTCCATGGGCATTGTTCCATATATTAATTATCACCTTACAAGCATTTATTTTCATGATGCTAACCATAGTTTATCTAAGCTTGGCGCATGAAGATCATTAACAACTTCAACACACTATAAAGGGGAAACAATGGAAACATTGAAATATATTGCTGATATTCAAGGGCTAACTGCGATTGCTGTTGGACTATTAATCGGCTTGGGTGCACTTGGCACAGCGATTGGCTTTGGTTTATTAGGTGGTAAATTTTTAGAAGGTTCTGCAAGACAGCCTGAAATGATTCCACAACTCCAAGTTAAAATGTTCATCGTCGCTGGATTACTTGACGCTGTGACCATGATCGGTGTTGGTATCGCGCTTTGGTTTACAGTAGACAGCCCTTTCGTTGCGGCGCTGTTAGAACATAGTACTAAATTAGCACAATAACACTTATTTAATAGAAGGTTTACCAGGTGAATATAAATCTTACTTTATTGGGCCAAATGATTACCTTTATGATTTTGGTCGGTGTCACAATGAAGTATATTTGGCCACCCATGATGAAGGCCTTGGAAGATCGTAGAAGACAAATTGCTGACGGTCTAGAAGCGGCTGAAAGAGGTCATCATGAGTTAGAGCTTGCACGTCATCGGGCGACTGAAAATCTTCGTGACGCTAAGCTTGAAGCGGCTAAGATCATTGATGCGGCCAATCAACGAGCTACACGAATGATCGAAGATGCTAAAGAAAAAGCAAGAGAAGAAGGTGATCGCCTCATTGTGTTGGCAAAGGATCAAATTGCTCAAGAAATGCAAACCGCTAAGCAACAGTTAATTAACCAAGTTGCAGTGCTGGCCATTTCGGGTGCAGAAAAGATTCTGTCAGAAAAAATAGATGAATCAACTAACAACCGTTTAGTTGATCAATTGATTGATGAGATCTAAGCATGGCTGATGTACTCACGATTGCACGTCCCTACGCCAATGCCATTTTTGAATTGGCTTTGGAAGAAGATAAACTCAAAGAGTGGTCTGATACTCTGAAATTATTAGGGCTAATTGCAGACGATCCCGCTATGCAACCTGTTATCTCAAATCCATTGATTTCGAAAGAACAATTGCTGAGATTATTTAACGACATAGCTGGTAAGTTATCAGAAGAAGCAAATAATCTTCTAGAAGAACTCGTTGCTAAAAAACGCGTGAGTATCATGCCTGCTATTTCGGGCGTGTACGAAAATTGTCTGGCGGACCGTGAGCGGACTATCGATATTAAAGTGGTTAGCGCTTTTCCGATCGATGAAAAAAGATTACAGAAATTACAAGCTGCGCTTCAAGGTTATTTGAAGCGGCAAGTAAACATGCGATTTGCGGTAGATCGTGAATTAATAGGAGGAGTGATTATTTACGCAGGTAATCAAGTAATTGATGCATCCTTGCGTGGTAAGCTCAATCGGCTATCTGAAAGATTGTGTAGTTAGGGGGAATAGAGTAGATGCAAACGAAGATGCAGTTAAGCCCATCAGAAATTAGCAAACTGATAAAAGAACGTATTGAAAGTGCTAAATTAAAACCGGAAATTTCTCGCCAAGGGGTGATCGTTCGTCTCAAAGATGGTATCGCACAGATTCACGGTTTAGAAGATGCCTTAAATGGTGAAATGTTAGAGTTCGAAGGTGGCACTTATGGAATGGCGCTTAACTTAGAGCGTGATTCAGTAGGCGCTGTAATCTTGGGACCATATGAACATTTGGCAGAAGGTCAGATCGTCAAATGTACCGGACGAGTACTTGAAGTTCCAGTTGGCGAAGCCCTTTGTGGTCGCGTCGTTGATGCTTTGGGTCGCCCAATTGATGGTAAGGGTCCGATCGAAACGGATACGTATTCTCCAATTGAAAAAGTTGCACCAGGCGTTATTGCGCGTCAATCGGTAGATCAACCACTACAAACGGGTATCAAATCAATCGATGCTTTAGTTCCAATTGGTCGAGGCCAACGAGAATTAATCATTGGCGATAGACAAACCGGTAAAACTGCAATCGCGATCGATGCTATTTTGAACCAGAAAGGTAAAGATGTTATTTGTATCTACGTCGGCATCGGACAAAAAGCCTCCACCATCGCCAACGTGGTTAGAATATTAGAAGAACATGGCGCGATGGAATATACCATCGTAGTGACAGCAACCGCGGCTGAGTCAGCATCTTTGCAATTTATTGCACCCTATGCCGGTTGTTCAATGGGGGAATATTTTAGGGATACCGGTCGTGATGCGCTGATCATTTATGATGACTTAACCAAGCAGGCTTGGGCTTATCGCCAAATCTCGCTATTACTACGCAGACCACCTGGTCGAGAAGCTTATCCTGGTGACGTCTTCTATTTACATTCACGATTATTAGAGCGAGCAGCACGTGTAACTGCCGCGTATGTGGAAAAGATGACCAATGGCAAGGTAAAAGGTAAAACAGGTTCTCTTACCGCATTGCCAATTATTGAAACTCAAGCGGGTGACGTTTCTGCGTTCGTACCAACTAATGTAATTTCTATTACCGACGGTCAGATCTACCTTGATACTGATCTATTCAACGGCGGTGTTCGTCCAGCGATTAACGCGGGCCTTTCGGTCTCTCGAGTGGGTGGCGCGGCTCAAACCAAGATCATTAAGAAATTTGGTGGTGGTATGCGTTTAGCTCAAGCGCAATATCGTGAGTTAGAAGCGTTTGCCCAGTTTGCTTCGGATCTTGATGAAGCAACTCGAAAACAATTAGAGCGAGGCCAACGTAGTACCGAAATTCTCAAGCAGAAGCAGTATGCGCCGTTAAGCGTTGCAGAAATTGCAGTGAGCCTATTCATCGCAGATCAAGGTTATTTGGATGATGTGGAATTAAAGAAAGTGGTGAGCTTTGCTGAAGAGCTATTACTGTTTATGCACGATAAATATTCGTCATTGCTAGACACCATTAATGAAAATCCTGTCTATAACGACGAAGTTGGCGAACAACTTAAGAAAGCAGTTTTAGAATTTAAGCAAACTCAAACATGGTAAGTTGCAATGGCTATCGGTAGAGAGATAAAAACCAAGATCAATAGCATTAAAAAGACGCAAAAGATCACCAGTGCGATGCAGTTAGTCGCGGTGAGTAAAATGCGTCGCGCCCAAGATCGTATGCTTCGAACTCGACCTTATGCGACCAAAATTCAACGTGTCGTTAGCCATGTTGCTAAGAGCCACAGTGAATACCGCCACCCTTATCTACTGCCGCGAACAAATCCTAAGCGCATAGGCTATATCATTATCTCTACGGACCGTGGTCTGTGTGGAGGCTTAAACATTAATTTATTTCGGACGGTTCTTGCGGATATGCAAGCTTGGAGTCAGAAAGGTGTTGAAGCTGACCTCTGTGTTATCGGGCAAAAAGGTGAAAACTTTTTTAGACGAATTGGTGCGAATGTTATTGCTCAAGCTGATCATTTAGGTGATACGCCTAGCATTACAGATTTAATCGGCATAGTTAAAACGATGCTAGATCGCTTTAGTGCAGGTGAGTTGGATGAGTTATACCTCGCATCAAATGAATTTATCAATACGATGACTCAAAAGCCCAAAATTACCCAGCTGCTACCAATCACAGTGGCAGATAAAGCTGAGAATGTTTACTGGGATTACATTTATGAGCCTGACGCTAGAGAAATTCTTGATGTTTTGTTAGTTCGCTACGTAGAGCTTCAGGTATATCAAGCTGTCATTGAAAACTTAGCATGTGAACAATCTGCTAGGATGGTTGCGATGAAGAACGCCACCGAAAATGCCGGTGAAATTATTAAAGAGTTACAATTAATTTATAACAAAGCAAGACAAGCTGCTATCACGCAAGAAATTGCAGAAATTGTGGGGGGTGCTGCTGCTGTTTAAATCAGTAGTGGGCGCTGCGGCTTAACAATGTACGAGGAAAAAAATGGCTGGAAAAATAGTTGAAGTTATTGGCGCCGTTGTAGACGTCGAGTTTCCAAGTGGTAAAGTTCCAAAAATTTATGATGCTCTTAAGGTCGAGGATACTAACCTTGTTCTTGAAGTTCAGCAGCAGTTAGGTGATGGTATTGTGAAAACCATTGCGATGGGCCCGTCTGATGGTCTTCGCAGAGGATTATCAGTGGTCGACACCGGCGAACCCATTAAGATCCCTGTGGGGAAAGAAACCTTGGGTCGGATTATGGATGTCTTAGGCAATCCTATTGATGAGCAAGGCAGCATCAAGTCATCAACACTTCTTCCTATTCATCGTCAACCACCAAAATTCACCGACCAAGCAGCTAACAATGAATTGCTTGAAACAGGTATTAAAGTGATTGACCTCCTTTGTCCATTTGCTAAAGGTGGTAAGGTCGGTTTATTCGGTGGTGCGGGTGTCGGTAAAACTGTCAACATGATGGAGCTGATTCGTAACATCGCTATCGAGCATAGTGGTTATTCAGTATTTGCTGGGGTGGGTGAGCGTACTCGAGAAGGTAATGACTTCTATCATGAAATGAAGGACTCAAATGTCTTAGACAAAGTATCATTAGTCTATGGTCAGATGAACGAACCACCAGGAAATCGTTTACGTGTGGCACTAACTGGCTTAACGATTGCTGAAGCTTTCCGAGATGAAGGCAGAGACGTATTGTTGTTCATTGATAATATTTATCGTTATACACTGGCGGGCACAGAAGTATCTGCATTACTAGGTCGTATGCCATCCGCAGTGGGTTATCAACCAACACTTGCTGAGGAAATGGGTCAATTACAAGAACGAATTACCTCTACGAAAACGGGATCAATTACGTCGATTCAAGCCGTATACGTTCCTGCGGATGACTTAACAGATCCTTCACCTGCGACCACGTTCGCTCACTTGGATGCAACCGTGGTATTGTCCCGACAAATTGCAGAATTAGGAATTTATCCTGCAATTGATCCACTTGATTCTACTAGTCGTCAGTTAGATCCATTAATCATTGGACAAGAGCACTACGACGTGGCTCGTGCTGTACAAAACACCTTGCAACGTTACAAAGAATTAAAAGATATTATTGCAATTTTAGGGATGGATGAGCTTTCCGAAGAAGATAAGTTAATTGTTCGAAGAGCTAGACGTATTCAACGATTCTTGTCCCAACCTTTCTTCGTTGCAGAAGTCTTTACCGGAACCCCAGGAAAATATGTTTCACTGAAAGAAACTATCCGTGGCTTTAAAGGTATTCTTAATGGTGATTATGATCACTTACCTGAGCAGGCTTTCTATATGGTTGGTTCAATTGATGAAGCGGTTGAACGTGCAAAATCTTTATAGGTATGTGTAAGAATGGCTATGACATTACATCTTGATATTGTAAGTGCGGAAGGGGAAATATTCACAGGTCTTGCCGAAAGTGTCACCGTTTCGGGGGAACTCGGAGAGCTTGGAATTCTTCCTGGCCATACGCCATTATTAACAGTATTAAAGCCTGGTCTAGTACATGTGCGCAAACAAGGTGGCACTGAAGAGATCTTCTATATTTCAGGCGGTACTCTAGAAGTTCAACCTAAGGTAGTCACAGTTCTAGCTGATACGGCAGTACGGGCGGAAGACCTAGATGAGATGGCGGCTACCGAAGCTCGTGAGCGCGCTGAGAAAACAGCTCAGGCACAGAAAACAAATATTGAATATTCAAAAACACTTGCCGAACTTGCAGAAACTGCCGCACAGCTTCGAGCTATTAAGCAAATCAAGCAACTTCGTAAAAAGTATGGCTCTAACGGCTAGCGGCGCTTAAGCCTAACTACATGGGATGTATGTGATGAACTTAAGTGTCGTTATTCTTGCGGCAGGGAATGGCAGGCGGATGAAGTCCTCGTTGTCAAAAGTACTGCACCCTCTTGGCGGCGTCCCTCTTGTCCATCGGGTCATTAACACAGCACTGACTTTACAAGCCGATCAGGTTTACGTAATTTACGGTAGCGCCAAGCAAGAAGTTTACGACTACCTTAGCTCCTTACCTGTCACCTGCGTTGAGCAAAAAGAACCAAAAGGTACCGCTGATGCAGTGCTAAAAGCTCTGCCGCATATTCCAGATAATCATCAAGTGTTGATTCTATACGGCGATGTGCCACTTATTAAGAAAGCCACACTGCAATCTTTACTAAAAAAGGCGCCTCGTGATGGTATAGGCTTATTAACCACCAAACTTGCCGATCCCAAAGGGTTAGGACGAATTATTCGTGACAGCCAAAATCAAGTAGCTGCGATTGTTGAAGACAAAGATGCGACCCCTAAGCAAAAAGCCATCCAGGAAGTAAACACAGGTATCTTAACTGCTCCAGCCGCATTACTGAAAAAGTGGTTACCCCAATTAAAGAATGCTAATGCCCAAGGTGAGTTTTATCTGACCGATATCATCGCCCTAGCCAGAAGCGAAGATAAGCATATCGAAGCACTCGATGTTGAAAGGAAGGAGGTTTGTGGCGTTAATGACCGCAAAGAACTCGCCATGCTTGAAAGGTATTATCAAACTAGCGTTGCCGAACAACTACTCTTAGACGGTGTCACGATCCTTGATCCCTCACGTTTCGATTGTCGCGGTACGCTCCATATCGCAGAAGATGTCACCATTGATGTCAATGTTGTGTTAGAAGGTGAAGTCCATATCGCACAAGGCTGCTATATCGGACCAAATTGTTATCTAAAAAACGTCCGAATCGGCAAAAATGTCCAAATCAAACCAAACTGTGTCATTGAAGATGCCACTATTGGTGAGCAATGCCTCATTGGTCCCTTCGCCAGAATTCGCCCCGACACTCACTTAGCAAAAGAAGTCCACATCGGAAACTTTGTCGAACTCAAAAAAACCAAAGTCGCCGCCAAAAGCAAAGTAAATCATCTAACCTACCTGGGCGATGCCATCGTTGGCAAAGAAGTTAATATTGGTGCTGGTACTATTACATGTAATTACGACGGCACTAATAAATATACGACCACGGTTAAAGACAAAGTCTTCGTAGGCTCAGGCACACAGATAGTTGCACCTGTAGTACTAGAAGAAGGCGCCTATATAGGCGCTGGCTCTACCATCACTCAAAATGCCCCGTCTAATCAACTGACTCTAAGTCGCGCTAAACAAGTGACGGTTAAAGGTTGGAAGAAAAAGGTTAAGTCTTCTGATTCAGACTAGTTTAGGAGATGCAACACCGCAATAATCGCTAGGCTTATGGGTTGCACTATCCATGTATTGAATACGCACCTCGCTTATTGCAACAAACTTACCAAATTCTTTTAGTAATTTTGGAACATGATCTTCATAATTATTTAAACTGCTTTCAAGTTCTGTATTTGGTACTGCTTCAAGTTCTAAACCTTTGTTTGAGCCATCATCAAAAATATAGCTTAACCGAACTTGTGGCTTCCTAAGAGGACTATTAAATAAAGATTTGAATTTTTCTCGGAGATCTAAGGCATGTTCTTCTGTTTTAAAAAAGAGATAAATCCGATTAGAAAATTTTTCATTATTTTTCATCGAATCCACACTAACTTGTGGAAAGATTCCGAGTAAGCCTTTTGGTTTTAAACGCGGTTGATCTACTGTATTTTCTCCACTAGATTTTCCGTTATTATTCTGTAACTCATCTTTCGTATACATAAAAACCTGCTCTTCATAAAATTTATCACGTTAACACAAATACTAATTTATAGCAAAAAATTTACAGGCCATGTGAAATGGAATATTACTTGAGTAAGTCGTGATCTATTCAAGTAGCAGGTTGAACTTCTTCACAGTAGAACTACTTTACACATTCAATCATTTCAAAACCTTTGCAAAACGATTGTCTACATATAGCTTGGGTTCCAATGATGAATGTTGGGGGGCTTGGGGTATTGTCGAGTTTACAGCTTAGCGCTCGACGATAGCCCATTGCTTGGCAGAAGCGATCGGCGGCTGGTTTGCCGCAGTCGCGGTTGAGCTTTAAGCAGACGTCTAAGCGTAAACCACTCATTCTGGGTTTGTAAAAGATGCGGGTGATACAACGTGGTGTGACTTTCTTTACTACTTTTGTGGTAACTGGGGGTGGGGGAGCGACCGGAGCGGGTGCCGGTTCGACGCTTTGACCAAAGGTCTGGTTGAAGGCGGCTTGAGCTTGGTTAGCTTCTTGTCTGGCGTGGATTACCGATAGCACGATTGCTTCTCTTAGAATGGCCTGATTTCTAGCAAGTGGCGGATATTGACCGGTACTGGTTTCAAAGGGTGGATATTGGCCATTTCGTTGATTGTAGACGCCGCTCAAATTCGTGAATTGGGTATTATTTTGATAGCCTAAGATTGCACATTGTCCTTTAGTTAACCAGGGGTCATCGTCGCACTTAAAAGTTACATTAACGGTACCTAGGTTGTTTGCTAATGTCGTTTGTTCGCTAGCATCATTAGATTTGGAGTCCCAGGTGGCATTCGTTTCGACCCAGACGTTCTGATAAATGTAGGAATTCCCTACCGGAATTTTAATTGAGCAAATGCCCGTGAATTTATAAGTGTGTTTCGTATCAATTGAGACGCCAGAAGCGTCTTTAAGTTTTAGCTTGCAGATGTAGGGGGGATTCAAGTCCGTGACGAAGCTATGAAAAAAGGAAGCGCCAAAAGCGGGCGACACCACAAATGCTGTCAGTACTATACAAGCTTGCAGAAAACGCATTTGGTTATCCTTCATTCTTATTCCTGGCAACAAGTATAGCCGAAAAACGCTTCATGTCTTTATGGTACGTTCTAAAATTGTTGCTAAGAATTTTCCGTGCACATCAGCAGCATTTAACGCCGGTATGTAGTGGTAAACCTTGCCGCCAGCTTGATAAAAAACTTCTTTATTGGTGATGGCAATTTCTTCTAATGTCTCCAAACAGTCCACTGGGAAACCGGGGCAGATAATATCAATCTTCTTAATTCCCAATTTCGGTAGCTCAGTCAGAACCTCATTACAATAGGGTTTCAGCCATTGTTCGCGACCGAATCGCGACTGAAATACAATACGCCATTGCTGCTCATCAAGTTGTAATTGGTTGGCGATAGCGCTAGCAGTTGCCAAGCATTGTTGAGAATAAGGATCACCGCGGTGATTATATTTTTCAGGCAAGCCATGGAATGAAAAAATGAGTACTTCTCCCGGCTCATGTTGTTGCCAATGTTGTTTTATAGAATCTGCGACGGCGCAAATATACAGCGAGTCATCATGATAATCATTGATAACCTCTATTTGCGGCTGCCATGAAAGTTTTTCTAAGCTACGGTTTAACTCTGCTATGGTAGATCCTGTTGTTGGCGTTGAATACTGTGGATATAAAGGCAACACCACCATCTTCTCAACTTCTTTTTTCTGCAGCACTTGCAATGCTTCATTAATACTGGGGTTACCATAGCGCATACCTAAGACGACAGGACAATCTTCTGTCATTTGTTGAAATTGAGTCTGAATGTTTTGGACTAGCTCTTGAGAATGGATCAGTAGAGGGCTACCTTTTTCTCTCCAAATCCTTTGATACAAGTTTGCAGTTTTTGGGGGACGCACTCTTAAAACGATACCGCGCAATATTAACCACCAGATTGGCCTTGGAATTTGAACAATATAAGGATCCCATAAAAATTCGGCGAGATAACGTCTGATTGCTTCCGGAGTTGGTGCATCGGGCGTACCCAAATTAATGACTAAAATGCCAGTTTTAGCATGAGTAATCATTGGTTTGTAACACCTAGTGGTAGCCAAGATCGGGATGCACTTTGCCTCTAAAAACCCGATAGGCGTAAATACTGTAGCTAATTAACAATGGTAGCAAAATGATCGTACCCACCAATTGAAAGATTAGTGTCTTCGGATCAGATGCCGCTTCAAAGATCGTTATTTGCCGAGGAATGATATAAGGCCAGATGCTGACTCCAAGTCCAATATAAGCAAAGATGAATAATGATACGCTTAAAATAAAGGGCAGTTTTTCATCGTAACGCTCAGGTTTATGCAATGAAAAGAAACAAAATAGCGTCGCAAACATCGTTAAGATCGGTAGGAAAAGTAAGTAAAAGAAGTTTGGCAAACTAAACCAACGTGCTTCAATTGCTGGTTGAGACAGTGGCGTCCATAGGCTAATGATCAACATAGAAATCGAAACCGCTACCAAAAGCATCCGAGCTGCTTGGTACATATCACGCTGCAATTCGTGTTCTGTTTTCATTATAAGAAAAGTCGATCCTAATAATGCATAACCAAAGACAACTGAGAGCCCAGTAAACATGCTAAATGGCGTTAGCCAAACGTAGGATTGTTGAAAATTTTCTACGAAGAATTTACCTTCAATAAAAGCACCTAAAATAAGCCCCTGACAAAACGCGGCGGCGGTTGAACCACCAGCGAAAGCTAAATCCCATAAAAAACGAGATCGATAAGCTTTAAATCTAAATTCAAACGCAACGCCTCGGAATACCAGTGCGCCAAGCATCACCATGATTGGCATATAGAGGGCGGGTAACAAAGTACTGTAAGCGATAGGAAAAGCGCCATATAAAGTCGCACCACCAAAGACTAGCCAAGTTTCATTACCGTCCCAAACCGGTGCAATACTGTTAATCATGAGGCTACGATATTCAGGATCACGTATCCACGGAAATAGAATTCCTATGCCAAGGTCAAAGCCATCTAAAATCACATAGATAATGACACCAAAAGCAATAATAAATGCCCAAATAAGTGGTAGTAAATTATTGCTCATCTTGCAGCTCCTCGTCTTTAGGATGTGGCATATAACTGATCGTTAATGGTGGTACATCCAAATCAGCAGGACCTTTTCGTATCGTTTTGAAAAGATAATAAAGATAGAAACCAAAAATTACGCCATAGCCAATAATAAATAACGCTAGCGAAATGATGACATGTTCCATGGGTACAACGGATGCTGCATCTTTAGTTCTTAGCATGCCATAAACGACCCATGGCTGTCGTCCTGACTCTGCTGTTAGCCAACCACATATTGCAGCAACAAAACCGGCAGGACTTAAGTATAAACAGAAATGTTGATACCACCGGGTCGTATAAAGACGATTACGAAACAGTAGGAGCACGCCAAGCCATGAGGCGAGAATAAATAACATGCCAATTGCTAACATGATGCGAAAAGCAAAAAAAGTGACTATCACCACTGGTCGATCTTCTCTAGGTACAGAATTAAGACCTAATAACGTGCCATGAAGTGAATGGGTGTTAATAAGGCTTGCTCCATAAGGAATGCTAAGCGTAAATAAATTTTTCCCCTGTTTCTCATCGGGAATAGCAAAGATAATAAATGGGGCACCTTGAATGGTATTCCAGTTAGCTTCAATCGCAGCAGTTTTGAGTGGTTGATATTGACGAATGACTAATCCTACCTGGTCACCAATAAATAATTGCAGAGGCGAGGCTACGGC
>DJAM01000073.1:0-8129 GCA_002429595.1 Coxiellaceae bacterium UBA6002 | reverse complement strand
CAGCTAGTAAAACAGCCACAAGAAGACAAGGTTTCGCGAGGTCATGAAAGCGATTCTTTAGTAAAAACCAGCTCGCAACGCCTGCAACTACAAAAGAAGCAGTGAGGAAAGAAGCGAGCAGCATATGTAAGAACCGATTTATAAAGGAAGGGTTGAAAACCACTTCCCACCAGCTTTGCACTGCAAACTTACTACCTTCCATGAAATAACCAGTGGGGGTCTGCATCCATGAGTTTGCGGACATGATCCAAAATGCAGAAATGATAGTGCCACTGGTGACGAGTAGAGTTGCAAAATAATGCATTCTTGGAGGAACTTTTTTCCAACCAAAGAGCATAACGCCTAAAAATCCAGCTTCCAAAAAGAAAGCACTCATTACCTCATAAGCAAACAAAGGTCCCAATACTTCACCGACAGCTTTAGTGAAGCCGCCAAAATTTGTTCCTAGTTCATAAGAAAGCACAACTCCAGAAACGATGCCCATACCAAACGTCAGAGCAAATATTTTGGTCCAGAATTTGCAGATTCTTAGATACTCTGGCTTTCTGGTTTTAATCCATAAGCCTTCCATAATGCAAAGAAAAACAGCCAACCCAATATTTAGCGTTGGAAAAATAATATGGAAACCAATGGTAAAGCCAAACTGAATACGTGATAAGATGAGCGTAGAAATCACACTTATTTCCTCCGCTATGAAAGATTGTTGAATTAAACCATAAAGTTACTAATGAATAAATTAATCTTTACCGAAAGCAGAGCAATCTTTCATCTTGCTGTTCCTCTCATGATGAATTTAGTTGCCTATATGGGAATGACTCTTATCGACGTTGCCATGCTGGGACGTTTAGGGCCGATTGCTCTTGCTGCTTCAGCCGCAGGTAATGTCATGTATGTCATTGTACTGGCAGGGGGTGTCGGTGTTTTGTCAGCAATAGGAACACTTGCAGCGGAAGCGTTTGGTGATAAAAATCAGCAGCGAATTACGTTAATAGTGCGTCAAGGATTTTTCCTTGCGCTGCTATTAGCTATCCCAGCGATTTTATGGGTTTTAGTTACTCCCCGCATCCTATTATTCATTAAACAACCCTATGAAGTAGTGCTTGGAGCTAAAGATTATTTACATGGCTTAATTTATGGTTATTTACCTTGCATGCTATTTTGTGTATTGCGCGAATTTATGACCGCTCTGCATAAACCTCGAGTGATCATGATGATTACTATCTCAGCCTTACCATTTAATGCACTCCTTAACTATGTATTTATTTATGGGAAATTAGGCTTCCCAGCGCTTGGTATTTATGGCGTTGGTTTGGCGACTTCGATTGTGGAATGGTTAATGTTATTTACTATGGTTCTTTATGTTTTTAAAAAACCATCACTTCGAATCTATCAGATCTTTCACATAAAATGGCCTCATGAAGAGAAGCGCAGAATACTACGATTAGGCTGTCCAGTTGGCGTGAGTTTCGTCGTTGAAGAACTTTTGTTTGTCATTACGACTCTCTTAATGGGTTACTTTGGGGTGGTTGCTTTGGCTGCGCACCAAATTGCTTTGCAGTGCATTTATGTGGCTGCGATGGTTCAAATTGGAATGAGTCAAGCAACTTCAGTACGAGTCAGTCGCTTCCTTGGTGCTAATGATCGAATACAAGCCCGACAAACGGCTTACGTTGCAATCGTATTAGGAGCCTGTCTAGCCGTACTCGTTGCATGTTTCTTTTGGTTTGCTCCTCATTTAATTATTCGCTTATTCATCAATCCCGCAAGAAACATCGATGTTGCTACTTTAGCTGTCAAATTATTAAGCATCGTAGCTCTTTTTCATATTATTGATGCAATTCAGATCGTCACTGGCGGTGCGCTTCGAGGCTATCAAGACACCTTAGTGCCTATGTTTTTAGGAATCATCTCTTATTGGATAATAGGGATAGGAGCGGGGGTGTTATTCGGTTTTGTCTTTCATTTTGGACCGCAAGGACTATGGTGGGGATTATCTTTGGGGCTTTGTGTCTCAGCCATTTTGTTACAGTGGCGCTTACGTACTCAGAACCGGTAGCGCAAGGCAATACCAATTGCAGTAGAGCCGGCATTATTGGCGTGATACAAACCAAAGGCGCCTGATCGATGATGCACGCGCGCAATAACTTCAAAATTAGGACACTGAGGTAGAGCAAATGCTAATTCAAATAACAAAAAATTCAGTAATTTTCTTTCTTGATCGGAGTTATACGATTCAGCAAAAGGGACTTTAGTGACATACGACATACCTTCACCAAAGGTTGCCGTTGTTTTCAAATAGCGACACCAAATAAATTGATTCCAATTCAGCGCAAAGTAAGGGTTAAATTCATAAATGGTTCCACGAGTGTCATCCAGCACGGTGAAATTGGCACGTATATCGACCGTACTCACCACTGGCTGTAAATATCTTCGAAATAGATTACAAGGATGCAATT
This sequence comes from Coxiellaceae bacterium UBA6002, assembly GCA_002429595.1. Classification (GTDB taxonomy): domain Bacteria; phylum Pseudomonadota; class Gammaproteobacteria; order UBA6002; family UBA6002; genus UBA6002. The sequence continues at coordinate 5,673 of DJAM01000073.1, read as the reverse complement.
CTTTGCCAATTTCCAGAGAGTAAAGAGACGCTTTATCGAGAGTGTAATTAAAAGTTAGTACTTGACCTAAGGTGTCATTGGTCATTCTTCCATAATAGAAAAGCACGAACCATTTTGGATAATAGGGACTGCCATAACAGTAACAAGGTAGCCTTTGGGCAACCCAGGAACAATTTGAAGGGCAAACTGGAATCGATGCTACGATCTTAGAGCTAAAGACTAACAACAATAAAAAAGTAGCTACACGCCTCAACATGATATCAAACTTCGTCCCTGATTCTTTTGGCGCCATGGTAACAAAATGCTCGAGTTCTGTAATTAGCATAAATCACTAAAAATTGTTATTATTTCCCATCCTAGACTAGAGATTAAATTGTGACAGAAGCCAAGAAACCAATCGTCCTCGTTGATGGTTCCTCTTATTTGTACCGTGCATTTCATGCGTTACCGCCTTTAACTAGCACCAAGGGTGAGCCTACTGGTGCGGTTTATGGGGTGATCAGCATGATAAAAAAATTACTTGCCGATTATCAGCCTGAGCATGTCGCTGTGATCTTTGATCCAAAAGGCAAGACCACTCGTGATGAAATTTATAGCGACTACAAAGCGAATCGCCCTCCAATGCCCACTGATCTTGCGGTACAAATCACTCATATCTATGAAATCATTGCGGCCTTAGGTCTGCCGATCCTTGTTTATGATGGTATAGAAGCCGATGATGTGATTGGTACCTTTGCGGTGAATGCCGCTAACCAAGGTTTTGAAGTCGTCATTTCAACGGGCGACAAAGATATGACCCAGCTGGTTTGCCCACATATCACACTCATAAATACCATGACAGGTATGATTTATGATCGCGCTGGCGTCATCAAAAAATTTGATTTACCACCAGAAAAAATTGTCGATTATCTCGCCTTAACTGGGGATAAGGTTGATAACATTCCTGGTGTACCGGGAGTCGGTCCTAAAACAGCTGTGAAATGGTTAACAGAATACGAGACCTTAGAAGGTGTTATTAATCATGCGGATGCTATCAAAGGCAAAGTGGGTGACAATTTAAGAGCCTGTCTTGATATTCTGCCACTTTCAAAGCAACTAGTGACTATTTACACCGATTTAGAATTACCGGACTCAATCACCGAAATTAATCGCAAGCCTCCCGATAATGAGGCGCTGATTAAGCTGTACCGCCACTTAGAATTTAAAACATGGTTGTCAGAGTTATTAGAAGAAGAGATTGTTGAGGTACATGAACATTACGAAGTGATACTCACCAAAGAAGATTTCAAAAAATTCCTCGCAAAACTAGAAAAAGCGAAGACCTTTGCGTTAGATGTTCAAGCCTCACATCCTGATGCAATGCAAGCAGAGTTGATTGGTCTGGGTATCGCGACTGCGCCACATAAAGCGTGGTACATACCATTTGGACATACCTACTTAGATGCGCCGACACAACTTGATCGAGCTTGGGTATTAGAACAACTAAGCCCTGTTTTAGTAGATGCTCAAAAGAAATTAATTGGTGAAAATTTAAAATACGTTCTAAATGTTTTATTGCGTTATGGTATCAGCGTTAAAAATACGCTTTCGGATATCATGCTTGAATCTTACATACAAAACAGCGCCACGGCACGCCATGATAAAAACACGCTTTCTCTTCGTTATTTAGGAAGAAGAACGCTAAGCGCTGAAGAAGTTTTAGGTAAAGGCGCAAAGCAAGTTTCATGTGGTCAAGTTGATATTGAAAAAGTTACTCAGTATGCAGCTGAAAGTGCCGACATCGCTTTGCAATTACATGAAGTGATGCATAAAAAAATTAGTCACGATAAAAATCTTGAAACGATTCTCAATCAAATAGAAATGCCACTGACTCGAGTATTAGCGAGGATGGAGTATACGGGTGTTTTAATTGATGACCAGTTACTTAAAAAATTAAGTATTGAATTAGCAAAACGCTTAGATGCACTTGAGCAGGAAGCTTATACATTAGCAGGTACTAAATTTAATTTAGGTTCTCCAAAACAATTACAAACTATTTTGTATGAGCAACTTAACATTCCAGTGACTGCAAGAACACCAACTGGACAACCTTCAACGTCTGAAGCTGTTCTACAGGATTTAGCATTAGATTATCCTTTGCCGCGAGTGATACTGGAACACCGTAGTTTAAGTAAAATTAAAAGCACCTATTCGGATCGCCTGCCTTTGCAAATCAATTCAGCGACGTCGCGAGTTCATACTTGTTATAACCAAGCAGTTACCGCAACGGGACGACTTTCGTCGACAGATCCGAATTTACAAAATATTCCGATACGTAGTGAAGAGGGAAGACGAATCCGCCAAGCATTTATTGCTCCTCAAGGCTATAAAATAGTTTCTGCGGATTACTCTCAAATCGAACTACGGATTATGGCGCAGATTTCCAAAGATCCAGGGCTGCAACGAGCATTTGAATTAAATCAAGATATTCACACAGCAACGGCGGCAGAAGTCTTTAATCTCTCGATTGAAGAAGTTAGTACGAATCAACGGCGAAGTGCTAAAACCATTAACTTTGGACTGATTTATGGCATGTCACCTTTTGGCTTATCTAAAGCGTTAGGTATCGAGCGCAACTTGGCACAAGCCTACATAACGCGCTATTTTGAACGTTATCCTTTGATCGCAGCTTATATGGATTCGATACGTAAGGTTGCGCATGAGCAAGGGTATGTTGAAACTTTATGGAAAAGACGCATCTATTTACCTGAGATCAATGCAACTAACTTACAGAGACAGAAAGGAGCAGAGCGAGCGGCAATCAATGCGCCACTACAAGGCACAGCAGCTGAAATTATTAAATTAGCAATGATCAGTATCGACAACTGGTTACAAGAATCCGGATTGAAAACTAGGATGATAATGCAAGTTCATGACGAACTAGTTTTTGAAGTTCCTCTTGATGAATTAGAGACAGTCGTTGAACAGATTCGAAAACACATGGAAAATATCAAAGGCCTAGATATACCCTTAGCGGTTGATATTGGAGTGGGTGACAATTGGGATGAAGCTCATTAACACCACAACAAAAGAGAACATTATGAGAAAAATTATCTATTTAGCCGCAACCATTTTGACAGCTTTGCTAGCGGGGTGTGCCTCCATTGAACCTCCTTTAGATTATCCCAACTACCTAAAAAAACCCTGGAAAATACGTAAAGTAAAACTAGCAGAAGAAGTCTGCTGGAATATTAGTGGTGCTGTCAGCGTTACTAGTAATGGTAAAACCCAAATGGGGTCTTTTTCGTGGAAGCAACGTCAAAATGTTTATGCTATTAATTTCTATGGCCCTCTCAATCTTGGAGCGTTTGGCCTGAAGGGCACGCCCGAAGGAGTGATTCTTTATAAACCGAATGGGGCATTCAGTGCGCCCAACGCCGAAACTATCATGCAACAACAAATGGGGTGGTATTTACCAGTAAGTAACATGTTCTATTGGGTGCGTGGCTTGCCGGCACCTGGCTCTAAGGGCGCCGAATCCTACGATGATTTCGGGCATTTAGTTTTGTTACAGCAAGAAGGCTGGACGATTCAATACCAAGCGTTTCAAAATCAGGGCGAAGCAGATTTACCCCGCAAGATCATCATGGATAATGGGGCGTTACACGTAAAATTAGTAATCAAGAATTGGGATCTCAATTGCACACCATAACGGTTCCATCACCGGCCAAAATCAATTTATTTCTGCACATCAATGGTAGGCGGGCTGATGGCTATCATAATTTACAAACGGCATTTCAATTTTTAGAACTTGCCGATCGCTTGACGTTTGCACAAGGCTCAAACCAATGCATAAGCTTGAAAGGTGATTTGGTAGATATCCCTCCTGAGGATAACTTAATTTACAAGGCAGCGCAGCAACTACAACAGCACTTTGCAGGTACAAGAGGTGTAGAAATTGAGGTTGAAAAAAATATTCCTGTTGGTGGTGGCTTAGGGGGAGGGAGCTCAAACGCAGCCACAACACTGCTTGTGCTAAATAAATTGTGGGACTGTCGCTTATCCACTCAAGAACTCATGGCGATGGGGGTTAAGTTAGGTGCCGATGTCCCGATTTTTATATCAGGCCTCGCTTCTTTTGCACAAGGGATAGGAGAAGAGTTACAACAGATTTATCCGCCAGAAAAATGGATGCTACTCTTGGCGCCTTCCTGTACAGTAAATTCTGGTAAAATTTTTTCAGATTCACAATTGACACGTACCACGCCAAAGATCACAATAGCTGAGTTTTTGGAGCAGGGCGGTCATAATGACTGTGAGCCTGTAACTCGAAAACATTTTCCAGAAGTTGCAGACGCGTTAGATTGGCTAAATAATTATTCTTTGGCTAGACTGACTGGCACTGGCAGCTGTGTGTTTGCCTTGTTTGAAGACAAAAATGCTGCTCTTAACGCAATCAAAGAGATTCCTGATAGATTCAAAGGATTTGTGGTCAAGGGATTAAATATTTCACCTTTACACGGCGTTATAGAAAATTTTAATTGGGGTGTCGCCAAGTGGTAAGGCACGGGGTTTTGATCTCCGCATTCCTAGGTTCGAATCCTAGCACCCCAGCCAATTTCGAAATCAAAACCTTTTTATATATATTCGGAAACTTTCTGAGGGTCTGTGCGTGCACGAAATAAAAATATTCAGCGGTAACTCTAATCCTGTTCTAGCCGAAAATATCGCGGCTCATCTGCAAATGCCACTTGGCAAAGCCATTGTTGGGCGGTTCAGTGATGGCGAAATAATGGTAGAGGTGTTAGAGAATGTACGAGGTAGAGATACCTTCATTTTACAATCCACTTGCGCCCCTCAAAATGACAATCTTATGGAACTGATCATCATAGCCGATGCGCTACGTCGTGCCTCTGCGGCTAGCATTACCGCTGTAGTCCCATATTTCGGTTATGCTCGTCAAGATCGTCGGGTCCGATCTGCGCGGGTACCGATTACTGCCAAAGTGGTTGCCGATATGATGGCGTCTGTGGGCATTACGCGCTTAATTACGGTGGATTTGCATGCCGATCAGATACAAGGTTTCTTTTATATGCCGGTGGATAATGTCTACTCTACGCCGGTGATGTTAGAAGATATGGAAAATAAAAAATTCCCAAGACCCACTGTGGTATCTCCAGATGTGGGTGGCGTTATCCGAGCCAGAGCATTTGCCAAGCGCTTAAATGACTCTGACCTTGCCATTATCGATAAAAGACGTCCCAGCGTTAATCAGGCTGAAGTAATGCACATCATCGGTGATGTAAAAAATCGCAACTGTATCGTGGTAGATGATATGGTCGATACTGCTGGTACGCTGACGCATGCTGCGGAAGCTTTAAAAGACCATGGCGCTGAAACCGTCACTGCCTTTTGCACTCATGCTATCTTGTCAGGCTCGGCGATTGAAAATATTAATAATTCGGCCCTCGATGAAGTCGTTGTTGCGGACACCATTCCTCTGACCGAAAAAGCTCGTCAATGTCCTAAAATCAGGCAACTTGGTTTGAGCCATATCATTGCTGAGACCATTTATCGGGTAAATCATAAAGAATCGGTTAGTTCCTTGTTTACGGATTGATCCAGAGTTATTTGGTAACTTTGCTCGAACGTTCCTTGCCTAACTCCCTCTCCCCCACTTTGTGGGGGAGAGGG
>DJAM01000044.1 GCA_002429595.1 Coxiellaceae bacterium UBA6002 | reverse complement strand
AATGACATGCCAAGGTGAGATCGACAAGGCTGCGGGCTACCTAGCACTAATAGCTAACTTAATTTTCTAAAAGCGGTGAACACCATTCAGTCCCATCAACATCGAGAAAGACAGATGGCGGCAAAGCAGCTGGCGCTTTATGAAAACCTATACTACTTACAGGGGTTGTAATTTTAAGTAATTTATTATTAGCAGCTTCTTTTACAACATTTTTTATTGCATTCATTAAATCTGTAGGCTGTCCGTGAATGACTGGGATATGTGAAGTCGTTGCACTACAACCTAGAGACTGATACATAGGTTCTCGGCCAGAAGCAACACGGATGAACGCATCTTTCAAATTTGGGACTTGTCTTAAAATTTGCCGCACACCTTCAAACAACTGTGACATTAATATCGGGCGTTCATCCGGATTTGCATAGCGCACTACTTCGTCTGAGAGATAAACTGAAACGCCATTTGCAATAGGAATACTACAAAGACGGATGCTGCCAATTATTTGCTTAGCACTATTGATCATAACAATTGGTGTAACTGGTGGACTATTATAACGACAATATTTATCTGCAACTTCGTCCGCGGAATATTCCTGTATTTTCGATTCTAAAAAATTAGCATAGTTTTTATATAACAATGCTAACTCACGATACAAAACGTTTTCAGGAATTGCTGCTTTGATAGTATCTAAACCTACTAAAAATTGAAAAGTCGGAGCAGCATCGGTAGTTACATTTAAATTAAAATCTCGATCTCGCGGATAAAACTGAACGCCTAGATTAGGAGGATACGAACTAGACAAAATAAATCGTTTGGATCCTAAAATGTTGGCCATCACAAAAGCTTCGGGCTGCGAGCTAACGACAAAAACAGTATTGTCAACCAAATCGCAATAGAGCAGCTTATTATTATTTAAATCTTCAACCTCTAAAATAGAACCATTTAGTTTTAATCGGTAATTTTTTAATTGTTCTTCTAGACTTTTTTCTTCTGGTTTTTGTGCTTCAATCTGAAGAACTTGATGATTATTTATTGTAATTTTCATTATTTACCTCTTATTTTCTATGAAAGTAGTCTAATAAAAATTCCAAGCGCTAACAACCCTTAATACTAAATCTTACTTCTGATGTTAGCCAACATACTATATAATCAGTCTTTCTTTTCCCACCTACTCAAAAGGAAGTGTCATGGCCCGACGCATTATTGATATCTCGATTCCAATTGAAAATGATGTCAAGTCCGATCCAGATGAAATTCGCCCTGTTGTTCAATACTTTAATCATAAAGAAACAGTGCCACAACTAGCGAGCTTTTTTCCAGGGTTAGAAGCAACTGATTTGCCCGGCGAAGAAGCGTGGGCATACGAACGTGTTGACTTAATTACGCATAACGGCACGCATTTAGATGCGCCATATCATTTTTCAACGATTATGGACAAAAATCAAAGAGCAATTACGATTGATGAAGTACCACTCGATTGGTGTTTGCAACCCGGAGTAAAACTTGACTTTCGTCATTTTAAAGATGGTTATGTAGTATCCAAACAAGATGTGGTAGCCGAGCTAAATAGAATCCATCATGTTCTAAAACCATTTGAAATTGTCTTAGTAAATACTCGCGCCGGATCACGCTATGGTTATGACGATTATATTCATGCAGGTTGTGGTATGGGGCGAGACGCAACGCTCTATTTACTCGAACAAGGTGTCAAAATTACTGGCATCGATGGCTGGAGTTGGGATGCACCGTTTTCACATACTCGAGAAAAATATTTAGAAACTAAAGACGCTTCTTTAATTTGGGAAGGACACAAAGCAAGTCGTGAGATAAGTTATTGTCATTTAGAAAAATTACATAACTTAGAAAGTCTTCCCGATAATAATTTTTTAGTTTCATGCTTCCCAGTTAAAATTAAACAAGCCTCTGCTGGTTGGACGCGAGCCGTTGCAATTATTGATTAATTTTAGGAGTGGATTTTATGGACAATCTGATTGGAACTTGGCAATTAGTTTCTTGGATATTATATGACCAAGCAGGTGAAGCTCATTATCCGTTAGGTCAGGACGCTGAAGGATTTTTAAGTTATCACCCCGGTGGTTTTATGTCAGTGCATTTAGCACGCAAGCATCGTCCTTTATTTAAATCAGAGAGTATTTTTTCGGTGTCAGCAGAAGAAGCTTTGGAAAATTATCATAGTTATGCTTCTTACTGTGGCCGTTACGAAATACTTGATGATCGAATTTTACACTTTATCGAAATGCACTCTTGTCCTAATTGGATTGGCGGCATTCAGGAACGACATTTTAAAACTGAAGATGATTTACTACATCTTTCTCATCAACTCGAAGCAAATCATTCAAAATTAATTTGGCAAAAAATGAAGCTGTAATTTTGAGAATATTCTTCATTTAACAGGCCTACTATAATTATCTTACTCACCTAAAAAGAGAAATAGAATGAATAAGATATTAGTTGGCATGACCCAAAAGAAAGAAAAAAAATATCTTGACCTGGCGATGGCCAATCGCCATGGTCTAATCTCTGGCGCAACAGGTACTGGCAAAACAGTCACACTACAGACTATTGCAGAGCAATTTTCACGCGCTGGCGTGAGTGTTTTCGCCGCCGATGTTAAAGGCGATCTTTCTGGCATCGCTTTGGCTGGTGCCAATACCCCAAAAGTACAGCAGATATTAGACAAATTTGGTGAAACCACTGCCAGCGGCCAAGGAGCAGCTACTCTATTCTGGGATATCTATGCTAAAACGGGGCATCCACTGCGAGCCACAATTAGTGAATTGGGTCCGTTATTATTGGGCAGGTTATTAAATACTAATGATACGCAACAAGGAATAATTAATGCCGCATTTAGTTTGGCTGACGATCAAGGCTTATTGTTATTAGACCTCAAAGACCTGCGAGCCCTAATAGATTGGATGGGTGAAAATGCCGAAGATTTGAGAGCAAAATATGGCAACATTACCAAAAATTCGATTGGCGCAATTCAACGCGGTTTACTTACCATGCAAGAAGCAGGCGGCGATATTTTCTTCGGTGAAATTGCACTGCGCTTAGAAGATCTCATGCGCAAAGATGAAAAAGGCAATGGCTACGTTAGTATTCTTGATGCGACTAAACTCATCAATGACTCAAGACTTTACAGTACATTTTTATTATGGCTGCTCTCAGAACTATTTGAACAGTTACCAGAAGTCGGTGATCTCGATAAGCCTAAGTTAGTGTTTTTCTTTGACGAAGCCCATTTACTTTTTAATTCAGCACCTAAGGTTTTGACCGAGAAAATCGAACAGATGATTCGATTAATCCGCTCAAAAGGTGTTGGTGTTTATTTTGTTACTCAAACGCCATTAGATGTTCCAGAGTCAGTATTAGGACAACTCGGCAATCGCGTCCAACATGCGTTACGAGCATTCACGCCCAAAGACCAAAAAGCTGTCAAAGCAGCCGCTCAAACCTTTCGTCAAAATCCAAAACTAAATACTGAAAAAACCATTTTGGAACTAGGCGTTGGTGAAGCTTTGATATCTTTCTTAGATGATTCAGGAACCCCAACGATGGTAGAAAAAGTGCAAATACTACCACCACTCTCTAAGATCGGCGCAATAGATAATACACAACGCGAAGAAATCGTAAAAAAATCGCCATTATTTGGTTACTACGAAAAAGTTGTAGATCGCGAGTCAGCTTATGAGATTATAACCCAGCGAAATCAACAGCGTCAGCAACCGATTCCTCAACCGGTAAGACAAGAACAACTTCCTCCCACACGACGTGTTCCCAAGCAAAGAGCCGCAAGTAATTCCGGTCAGATATTTAAGGGAACAATAAAAGTATTAAATAGCCGTGTTGGGCAGCAGATTATTCGGGGATTGTTGGGCTCGATATTTGGTGGTGGGAAACGTTGATTACTCAATGTAGGCACGGGACAACCTAGGCTACATTCTCTGAACATGACAAAAACT
>DJAM01000056.1 GCA_002429595.1 Coxiellaceae bacterium UBA6002 | reverse complement strand
CCCCGAAAATAGGGAAGAGCCAGTATTTGATTAAACTGGAGCTGGTGATAGGAATCGAACCTACGACCCACTGATTACAAATCAGTTGCTCTACCGACTGAGCTACACCAGCATTTGACTCTTATGGAAGTGCTGAATTTTATTATCTCTTCTAGGACTTTGCAATAGAATGAACCCAAGTCTAGGGAAGATTTGGAAAATTTTCTTAAGGTTAGTTTAATATTCTATATTGATTTTTGGGATCTGATCTGTATAGTAAACACACAGGCGGAGTATTTATAGCCCCGCACTGTGCGGATCCTCAAAGGTGCGCAAACCTAGGAGGCTCTGGCCACAAAAACCTGATAACGAGGTTCTCATGGTTAACACAAGCATACCATTCCATAGCGCTCGCGCGCAAAGTTCTTTTTTTCAATTTAAGACTCGCCTGACTCAGCCTATGGCTGTTTTCGCAACGTTAACGACTATAAATGATTCCTCCCAACACATACTCTCGGTTACCCATGAGCATTTGTGGATGTTGGGCAGAATCACGTCTGATCAGTTACGTGTCTTAATCCAAACAAGAAAAGAAGCGGTAGCTTAGGCAGAGGGGGGTAAAGCAGGATGTTGGCGCATCCTGCTTCACTTTTAAACAATAGTGTTCCTCTGCCTGCAACCGCATCTTCTATGCATGCAGTGAGGACTATCCAATTGAAGGATCGGACTCCATGTACCAAAAAAAATACTCAGAGATTTTTTCAACAGATCTATCTCTCCAAGATTTAGGCAGACTAGTCTACTTTTTTCAAAGTGCTTTCGAGCACTTTAGCCTAATGGAATCTTCTTTAGAAGAAAGTTATCGAGAAAGTATTCATGTCATCTCCAATTGTTATCGCTTGATAATCAATGAGATCGGTGACATTGCTATCAATGAGGAATCATTAGCATTCCTAAATGAAAAAAATTTTTTCAAGGAATACACCAACCAATTTCGTCCTCTTGCAGTTGCATTGGCCGAAATGATCAATTACGTCAATAAAAGAATTAAATTGATCAATTACCCCTGGTTTTATCATCACTTTGTCACAGCAGTGATAACCATTCTAAATAACCAAATCAATCCACATTACGAAGATTTGGAAATCAAAGAATTAAAAAAACTCATCAACTGCACATCCATATGAGAAACCACATGAAATCATTAAATAAAAATTTTTCAAATAAAAAAAATATCTATATTAAAACCCCCACCAACAAAATAAAGAGCTATACAGTCCAAAAAGCCGATACCAAGCCCCTTGCCAATTCTTTCTTAAACAAAGAAATCAAAGTTTTGTTAGTAGAAGACGATTGCATAATCGCCAAAGCAACAACAGCCATATTAACAGGACTTAATTGCACAGTAGACCTAGCCCCAAATGGCCAAACAGCACTACAAAAAATAGAAAATAACTATGACATAATTTTTATGGACATAGGCTTACCAGACATGAGCGGCTTCGAAGTAGCAAAAAAAATACGCCAAACCAAAAACCTACCAAACAAACATATTCCAATCATCGCACTAACAGCAAATTCCGACCCCAGCTACAAAGAAAAATTCAAATCCGCAGGCATACAAGCAATAGAATACAAACCTCTAACCAAGGTAGTAGCGTTAGCAATTTTGAAGGTATTTGTTTTTAAACTAAAGTAATCCAGTATTTTGATACATCCATTCTAATGTCTGTGTTAATGGACGATTTCCGACTTCACCAATTATTGACGTTAATAAACTTTTGTCACCACGTAATTCGCTAATTTCATTGGTTCTGATAAATTCCTGCCGAGTTTTGATCACAAGATCGTGATTAGAAATCTTACGTAAGAAGTCTAATACAAATTTTAGCGAGTGCGAAATACCCGAACAGACATTAACAATAATACTGTCTTTATCACATTCTATCAGACGCCTGTATATACTAACGACATCTCGAACATCAGACCAATCACGTGCAATATCTAAATTACCTAATTCAATATGATCACTTTTTTGTACAAAGTGATTCACGAGCTTTGGAGGGAGAAAAAGTTGAGACTGTCCAACCCCAGTATAGTTGAAAGGTCTGGCGATAATAATTGGTAATTCATCAAACCAAAGTCGGACACTTTGCTCCATAGCTAACTTACTAATACCATACTGACTGTTAGGCTGGAGAATCGATGCCTCACCGATTGGTGATTGCTTTTGATTCCCATAAACGTGTGCACTACCTGCAAGTAAGATTTTTTTTGGTAAGTGCCCACTTAACTTTATTGCCTCAATCAAAGAAATAACACCCAAGAAGTTAACTTGGAAGATTCTTTGAACAGAATTGTGCTGTACAAAAGAAATGCCCGCCAGATTGATAATATAATCTGGCTGAATTTCACTGACCAAAGAAGATAATCTTTCTGTATCACATAAGTCACATTGGTAAACTTGTGATTGGTTTATCTCAGATTGAAAAACTGTTCCAAAAACTTCATAGCCATGGTCCAGTAATTCAGATTTTAAATAGTGACCTGTAAATCCTTCCAGCCCTGTTATTAGCACTCGCCGAGAAGACATCGCAATCTCTTTAAACTATTTCAATTTCAGGAAATGGAAAAATAAATTTACCGCCATTAGCAATATACTCTTGTTCACGTCTAAGAATACCTTCTTTGAAGTGCCAAGGTAGTACCAAGAAATAGTCAGGTTTCATAGCGCGTGCTTCTGCTTCTGAAATAATTGGTATGTTAGAACCCGGTGTTAAACGACCAAACTTGTCAGAATTAATTTCAGCAACAGCTGGAATGTCATTAGCTGTAAAGCCGCAGAACTGAAGTATTACATTGCCTTTTGTCGACGCACCATAACCAAGAACTTTCTTGCCATCTGCAACCAATGTACGTATTAAACGTACTAAGTCATCACGGTGCCTGAAAACTCTTTCTTCAAATTCACGGAATGGTTGTGGCGTATTAAGGCCCATACGTTCTTCTTGTTCACTTAGCCATTCAATTACTGGAGTATTTGCTCTAATACTTTTATTATTTTTCTTGGTCGCGGTGACTGCAAAACTTCCTCCATTGATATTATTCATAATAACATCTATCAATTTCAAACCAGCACTATCTAAAATTTTTCGCACCACATTAAGTGAGTAATACTCCAAATGTTCATGACAAACAGTATCATAAGAGTTTAGTCTCAACATTGATGGCATATAACTTTGCTCAAAATGCCAGATACCATCGTCTGCTAGAACAGCTTCAATCTCTTGTGCAAACTGAATAGGATTCTCTAAATCATAAAACATAGCAATCGAAGTAATGATTTTTGCTTGTTTATCACTAGCAGAAAAATAATTTTCTGAACTAAAGAAATCCGGAACCAAACTAATTTCTTTAGGATAATACTCTTGAAATTTTTTGCCCGTAGGATCAATACCAATACGATTGATCTGTGAAGCTTTATAAGCCTTCAAAGTCGTTGCATCATTACTGCCAATGTCAAGAACATGGTCGCCTGGTTTTAGATCGATTAGTTTTTCAAGAAAATATATTTTATTGGTTAAATGATTAACCATAGATTGATTCAAACCAGACCGATAACCATAATTCTCACCATACATTTCGTCCGGATTATAAGAATGATTAAGCTGCAATAAACCACTATCAGGACACCACACCAATTCGAGTGGACCTGTAGTGACAGACTCATCTGATGATTTAGGAAAAACTCCAGTTAAAGCTTGATGTCCTAAATTAAGAACAGAAATTAAGTTTGGGCTATTTGCTACTCGGCATTTATCAATTTGTTTATAGGCAGTCATAAATCACTCCTGTACCAGGTATTATTAATGAAAACATTATATAGAGCACTCACACTTTCCTTCCAAGTCAAGCGGGGCATATTAGAGCTTGTGGTTATTTCACCTTGTTGATAGGCTTTATACCATTTTTCTATATCTTTCGTGAGAATATCCGTATCTGCAATTTCCACGTAGGTTGCAAATGACCCTGCTATTTCTTGTAGGACAGGGATATTGGAACATATGATTGGAATATCGTAATTCGCAGCTTCGATTATAGGCAAACCAAAACCCTCTCCCTTAGAAATGAACAGCAAAGCACTGGCATTCTCGTACAAATGATTGATCTCTTCATCGGTAGGTTTCTCAAAGAAAAATAACTTCTCGTTAAGCAGCGGATGATTTCTGATACATTCTATAGTTTCCGAAACCATCCACCCTTCTTTGCCAGCAATGCATAAACAAAGATTACTACCTTCTTGCCATAATTTTTCCATTGCCTTTATGGCGAGCGAATGATTTTTACGTGGCTCGATGGTTCCAACCATTAATAAATAGTCACGGTCTACTAAATTTTGAGTTAATAATGTTACGGTAGATAATGGCTTTGTTGACAAAAAATCACAACCTAAATGCCAATAGCCAATTTTAGGCTTTGGGATAATATCACTTTGCTTCGCAAGCCAAGCGGCAACATCTTCAGCGGTGGCCTTCGAGATGCAGATTAAGCCGTCACTTTTCCTTGAAGCTTCTTGCAACCAACCAGAAAACCATTCTTTGCCACCTTCTACAAAGTTACCGGGAGGCAAAGTAATAGGTAGAATGTCATATACGGCAGTGTAGATAGGTACTCGAGCTGCTGCTGCTTTTTTAAAAAGATCCTTAAAGTCTGCGTAATTATCCCAAGAGCTATCAAGCATGAATAAAATATCGCCGGGACGAAACTCATAATATTGACTTTCCTCCTCAGGCTGAAATTCATGATTCAGTAGCATACCCGTTTTAGTCAGCCAAGTGGTGGCTGACTTTAACTTGCCATTTTCCAACACAAATGCAACAGGCTCAAAGCAAGGAGAATCAAAGCAATAAGCAGCTTTAACAATTTCCTTAACTACCCGTTGTATTCCTGTTTCATGATCAAATTTCGCTATGTAGCTGACATCAATAAAAAGTCTTGGCAATGCAAAGTTGATCTTGTGTTTTTGATTCAACCAAGCAATTGCATTTTCTAGAGTCCTTTCCGGCTGATGCGACTGCGCCAAATGAGGAGCCATTAAAGAAACATAATTTGCTGTTTTAGCAAAGTGGTCGCGATCATAAAACTCTTGTATAGCTGCGGCGTATTGCGCCGCACTTTGTTCAGGCCCATGAAAAGTTTCCAAATACTGCCTACCGTTAAATTTTAATTCTTTACAGTACTCCTTGTTCTTGTAAAGAAATTCAATTGCTTTTTTAATTTCACTGTGAGTTGGTTCGGCTGCAATTTTATGCACAACATTTTTTGGATAATCTTTGTAACTTGCTTCCTCGTTTATAATTACTGGAACACAATAATTTAAGCAATCTAAGACACCCTTGGGCGTGCCGCCTCTGCTATGAATTCTCAGTTGTATTGCGAGATCAGCTATTTGTAAATATTTTTTATATTGATCCTCTTCAAGAAAACCAGTGATGATAATTTTTTCCTGCAAACGATTAATTCTAATATAGTTACGAATTTTTTTGCCATAATCATCTTGTGACAATTCACCAACAAAAATGAGAATGGTATTTTCATTTTTAAGAAATGATTCAAGATATGCTTCTAAGAGTAAATCGCCACACTTATTCCAAGTTATATGACCAAAAGTACAAATTATAAAATCCTGATCCGTGTAACCCAAAGATTTCCGAATTGCCCTAATTTCCTCAGTAGTACTTGATTCAACTAATTTGACCATTTGCGGAATAATACGATATGGCGCACAATGTCCGCTAGGGTAAAAATTTCTAGTAATTTCCAAGTTAAAGTTTGAATGTGAAATAATACCCAATGCCGAATCTAATACACGTTTAGTACAAGGCAAATTAACCATTGCCTCACCAATACCAAGTGTATTATTTTTTAACGGTGATAAGTAATTTCTAGCAAGAGTGCCATGTGAATACAACATTTCTTTTGGATAACGATGCTCTTCGCCTAAATTAAATTCTAAATAACCCATTAATCCGCTTAGGTAAGCATCATGAAGGCCTACTACGCCCGGATATTTTTTACAGTAAGGTAGCATATGCGCATGAAATTCTGAGTTACCGAACTCATAGAAAATCATATCATACATATCAGCGACTACTTCAAAGTCGCTTGCATTATAAATTCTGAAGAGAGAAGTTAATGGCAAGTTATTGACTTGATAATTATCCACGTAAAGATCGATTTCAAAGTACCTAGCCAAATAAGGTAAAAAGCTAGCGTTATAATCTGCTATGCCACTTTTGCAGGGTGGCAAAGGGGTAAATATCGCAATTCTTTTTTTGGGTAACCAACCATGAATAGCCGCCTGAGTGCCAGAATATTGAGTCGAGCTCAGTGCTTCATCCCACGCTTCAAGGGCAACTTCAGCCGATTTTTCCCAATTAAGTTGAGGAGCTCTAACAAGGCTATATTGCCGCAACTGTCGCTCTAAATTGCTATCAGTTAATACTTCACACATTTTATGAGCAATAGATTCAACAGATCGAGAGTCAAAGAGTGCTTCTTGTATATTAATTAATTCTTTAATACTTGAGTTGTTCCCTCCAATGACAGGCGCACCACAAGACATTGCTTCTAGAATTGGAAGACCAAATCCTTCATAGAGTGAAGGAAATATGAACAGATCACAAGTTGAGTATAAGCCAACCAAGTCTTCTTCTGGCACAAAACCTGAAATAATTACGTCTTCGTCAATTAAACCAACTTGTCTTGCCGCAGCCAGGTACTTTTCTTTCCTGCTATTCTCAATCGCACAAGCGATAACTAATTGACAACTATACCTAATATTTTCAGGAAGAAGAGCGAAAGCATGAATCGCCGCTTTGATATTTTTTCGGTAATCATCGCCACCTGTATATAGCAGAAACTTATCTTTTATCTTATATTTTTTCTGAATTCTGCGACGTTCAGCATTGTAATCTACAACAGGCTTGAATGCAGAGGAAACACCTCCTGGAATAGTAATGATGCGTTTTGGATCAACATTTAATAATTTGATAGCATCTTGGCGAGAAGCTTCTGAAATCGCAAATAACAAATCCATTTGGCTTAAATAATTTAAACGAGAATAGTACCATTTCTTGAAGTTAATATTTTCAAAATAATTATCTTGAAAACGCAGAGGTATCAAATCATATAGAGTTGCCGAAAAAAGTTGGCCTTTAGCTTTGCATTTAAAATTTGGCAAAGGAACACGAGAATTCAAGCCTTCAAATATATGTGAGACATGAACAATATCAGCTTTCACAGGTCCAATAAAGGATGATAACGCTAATGAATCTAAAGTATCGCTGTCTCCACCGTTAAAATCACGAAATGTTTCCCAATTTGGCATACATGGAAATAAGATTTTTCTATTTTCTGACAAAGAATCAAAATGATCGATGGGATCAGTGCTATTAAATAATCCAAAAATTTCACGCGGTGACGCAACTTTAGCCACGGCATTAAAAAAATCTCTAGAGTATCTACCGACTCCTCGAGATCTGGATTCTTGGGTTTGAGTGGCTTGAAGATCAAAGAGTATTCTTATCGAACGTTGATTTGTTTGTCTAGACATCTACCCGCTTTCCTAAAGACCATTTTTGAACTTCCTGTAGCATGCAATTCCTAATGGAATCATCATGTGAGTAGCTAGTACCAAGCAAGTCCAGTTGCAAATTAAAAGAAGTTGCTTGTTCAGAAGCCTTCTTCACTTGAAAACTACCTTTTTTGAATCGAGAATCTAAAACCGTATAGAACTTATTCACCCATTTCAATTCACCTAAAAATTTAGCAGCTTTAGGCGATATCTTTCTCAATATACGAGCACTTATTTGAAGCATTTTGAGCGAAAACAAAATTCCTATTTTTATAGTTTTTCTAATGAGTTTATAAAGAAAAGGTACTAGGCTTATTTTTTTATACCAAGGTAATTGCGCCAGTTGTAATTTTGATGATAGCTCTTCAATCAATTCTTCTGCACGCTTACCCCATTGGCTGTTTTGATTTATGACGGTGTGTAAACGAGAAACCTCATTTTGGCTGATTGTAAATTCAGATAAAAGACGACTTTTGGTGTCTAGTAGATTTTGATTGGCAATATTAAGATTATTGATAACTTCTTTTAGCTTAGTAATTTCTTGTTCTTGTACAATCTTCGAAAGCTCAAGGGCAACAAGATTTTCATGATGAGCATGTTCCTTAGTGATTAATTTTTGGATCTCATTACAGTATTGTTCAAGTAAATTTTCTTTAACCTTAATATCTATTGCCAACTCAAATTGTTTCTTCTCGTATTCTTGTTGAGTACTTGTTAAAAAGTTAGCGCGAGCATTAAGTTCTTCGATAGTGTTTTTATTTAGGACAGCCGCTAACTCCATCTCCACAATTTTGGTTTTCCTGGCTGCAGCAGTTTTTTCTAATTCTTCTATTTCACTTTTGTTAAATGCAGCAACTTTCTCCAACTCATCTATTTTGCTTTTTTTTGTTGCAGCTATTAAATCTAACTCTTCCGCTTTTTTTTTGCTAGCTTTTAGCTCTTCTTCTAATGCATTAACTCTGGCTTTAATAATAGAGTTTTGAACTTTACTTTTGTAAATTTTTAGCTGTTGCTTTTGACTAATTGCTTCCAAGTTTTTATTACTTAATGCTAGACGTTCTTGATCTTGCTGCGATATTATCTTTGTACATTCATGTTGTATCTTAAGATCACTAAAATTTGTTTCTAACACTTCAAAGTTTTTTTGCCATTGATCCCTATCTAAAAAGGTACTCTCTAATTCCTGCCTGTTAATAAAGTCAATTCGAGTAATATAACTGTCAATAACATTGGGTTGAATTGCGATCAAATTAATTAATGAGCTGTGATTTTTTTCAACATAATAGTGATTAATTCCATCAAAATAGGCGAACAGATAATCTTTACTTTCTAGAAAATTGTCTATTGTAGAGACTTCTTCTCGTTTATCATTGCTCCAACTACGCGTCACTTCACAAATTACAACTTTAGGTCGAAAGGAAAGCCAATCACCGCTCATAATAACTTCTAGTTCAAGACCCTCAACATCAATCTTGAGAAAATCAATCGCGACATTTTTGGCAAAGTTTTCGCATAACTTTTTGAGCGTCAACGTCGAAACCTCAAAACTGGCAGCATTTTCTCGAGGTATTGCAGAAGTTTCGCCAATGGAGGGGTATTCATATAAAGTCAACCCATCTTCACTCTTTGAAATCGCAACATTTAAATTTATATCTCGCGGCCTTTGCTCTACTAATAGTCTAAATAATTGTGGATGCGGCTCGACATTAATACCATGCCAACCACGATCATAGAAAATCTTTGTCACTGAACCTTCTTCAGGGAAACAAGCGCCAATGTCTATATAAAAGCCCGTAGGCAACGATTTAAATACACGATGAAGAACAATATCTTCTGCATTTTGAGCATATGAAACTAGCATAGTTCCAGGTTCTCATTAATTTGGTGGTTGACTTCAACAGTTAACTTCGTGGTACCTATAGAAAAAGGTCGGTTGGTATTCGTAATTTCAAAGACAATGTGATTTTCAATCCAATCGAATTTCTCGACTAAAACAATATCACTATCAACGGCTGCAAGTGATAATGAAAAAGACCCCTCATTTAAATCTAAAGTGAAATTGAACTTGATGGTACATTCCTGATCAGCAGCAATAGAAACAATATGATGTTTAAGGTGAAAAGTATTGGTACCGTAAACATCATTGCCTCGAAGGTCTCTTATTAAAAAGCCCTGATTCAAGCGGCTAATATCTTTATTTGCTTTTAAGCGGATAGTCAGAATTACATGAGCTCCAGATTCAAATACTTCAGCTGGTTGATTGGCTTCTGTTTCCTTCGCTAAAAATGCTTCTTGGATCGTAATAGCTCCGCTTCCAGATCGGGTAATAATACGATTTTCTTTAAAGGCAGTGCTTAACATTTTTTCATTAAGTCGATTTGTTGATTTTGCATCATAAAGATCACACACTTCTGCAGAAGGACCATCTGCAGTGATCGTGCCATTTTCTATTAATAAAGCTCTATCACAAAAAGTTTTTATAGTGGCTAAGTCATGGGATACCATTAAAATACTAGCCCCAGACTCTTTGATTTTTTTTATTCGAGAAAAGCATTTAGCCTGAAAATAAGCATCCCCAACACTCAAAACTTCATCGATTAAAAGTAGCTCTGGTTTAATTGCTGTCGCTACGCCAAAAGCCAGGCGAGCATTCATGCCACTAGAGTAGGTGCGCAAAGGCTTATCAAAAAAGTCACCAATTTCGATAAAGTCTTGGATTTCTGGAACTAATTCCATTGTACGAGCAGGATCAATACCTAAAAGACCCGCGGTATGTATCACATTTTGTCGTCCGGTAAATTCTGGATTAAATCCAATTCCAAGTTCTAAAATAGCACCGATCCGGCCACAAACTTGCACTTTTCCAGACGAAGGTCTGATGATGCCTGCAATAAGTTTTAAAATAGTACTTTTGCCAGCACCATTACAACCTACCAAAGCAATGGTTTCGCCTCGACCCACTTTGAAACTAACATTATCAATTACTTTGTGGGAAAGCACGGGAGCGCCACGAATACCAAACCAGTTAGCAAAACGTTCGAAATTACTGTTATATTGACTATATTCCTTACTCAGTGCTTCTACGTTTAATAAAAATTCACTCATAAAGCATCGACCAGCTCATGATTAGCACAATAAAATACAAAAAAAGCTAAAGTAAACACACCCAAAGCAACTGCCACCGGAATGGTTAAGAGATTTAAATCAATAAATTGATTATAAAGGAGAGCGTCCTGATAAAGTCGCGCAAGAGGTGTGAAAGGATTAATGGCTACAAAACTCTGTAATTTTTGAGGGATAATATTATATGGATAGACAATCGGAGTTAACCAGAACCATATTTGCAAAAGTATCGAAGTAACTTGTGCAACATCCCTTGAAAAAACGTTGAAAATACCAAGTAGTATTCCTATTCCAAATGCAAATATAGAAATGATGAAGATACCTAGAGGCAATATAACCCACGCAACGCCTGGAAAATGTCCAAAAAATATAAAAACCACTGCAGTTGCCGACAAAAGCAGAAATTGATTAGTAAGAGCTGTTCCCCAAATGATCATCGGTAAGGAAAGTCGAGGGAAAGATATTTTTTTAAGTAGACCACTATATTCGATAAATATAGTAGTACTTCGATTCAATATTTCGGTGAACAGACTCCAAGCGGCCATACCGGCCATTAGATAGATCGCATAACCAGCTTTATTATTAATATTTGGGATCTTTGCGCATATCACTTCAGACAATACCAAAGCAAAAATGCTGGATTGAGCTAAGGGGTGTAATATAAACCACAAACCGCCAAAATAAGATCTTGCAAAACGAGCTCGCAGTTCCCCACGAATAGAAGAGATAATGAAATGACGGAAGCTCCACAGAGCAACGAACATGCTACGCACGTGTATTCCTTGCCAAACTTTATATTTTTATGAATGCGAACATAATAGCAAAGAAAAATTTATCTGTTGATCATTTTTTTAACAATAGTCAAACGGCTTGAATGATTTAGGTCGTCAGCGTTAAGCCATTTAAGTATTCCAACTAGATACTTTCTTTTTTAAGAAAACCAACTCTCTTGGTAGTCGCTTCGCTAAAAGAGCCACGGGTAGTTTAAGCACTGAGTTGCATATGGTTGAAACAAAAAATCGTAATAGCAACATTAATTGCTGGAGCCATAGCAATCAAAGCTGAACAGGCTAAGCGGTTGTGGTCATAATTATGCCAGGAATATTTAATAGCGAGGATAGCGACAAAGGGGAAGCTAAATACAGAAAATAGATTAAGGTAATATACTGTATAATTTAGATGAGGTAGGATAACTGCAAACCATGATAGCGCTGCCATTAAGGGCGTCAATATCATGAAGAATATCCAGACCCTCTTGAGATTGGTTAGAAGGACTTTGTATATATAGGGACGCATCCTCGGCACACCTTTCATTATCTATATTCAAGTCTCTAATAGTCGATTACATAATTGATGTAGCATAAATGAAATATAAAAGGAACGCACATGGAAGTAGAATTTTTTTCCCTTTTATCTCCTGGTCTAATCGAGTTTTCTTTGCGACAGACCCTCAAAGACCTAACATATTTACCGATGATGTAAAAAATTCTTTCCGCCTTACACCTGTCATGAAATATATCATCGATTCATAACAACCAAAGTTCTAAATTTATTGATATCGGCGCGAATATCGGCACTTTTTCCCTACCAATTGCTAAATCAGGAATAAAAACTTTAGCTATAGAAGCCTTAGCACACAACCATTTATTGTTGACACAAGCGATTCATAAAAATGAACTACATAATCCGATACCAGTACACGCCGCAGCAACAAATTTTAATGGCACCATCAATATTACGGGAGTAGGTGCTTGGGCACAGATCAACAATGATCACCAAGGATCCGAAATTCCTGCTTTTAAAATCGATACACTTGCAAAATTATTTGATTTTATGGATGTCAATATCATCAAAATTGATGTCGAAGGAGCAGAGATGATGGTTCTTGAAGGGATGGTAGACCTTTTAGAAAAAAACCCAAATGTTGAAATAATCTTTGAATCAAATGCTTATACTTGTGGGTTATTTATTATTCCACTAAAGAGCTTAAACAGTTTTTTAAAACACGCGGCATATAATATATATGCATTTACCTCCGAGGATACTCATTTACGTTCATTATCGGAAGATAGCTTTCAAGATGTCATCATAGCTGACTATTTGGCAACAAAAAAAGATCTTTCATATTTCGTCAAAGAAACAACACCCGAAGAACGAATCAATTCTATGTTAGCTGACATTGAACCTTCAATTATCCATGCTGCTTATTTGATTAATAATGTTGAACAAGCTCCTAAATCGATAAAAGAAGACCACCCCGGATTCAAACAAAACTCAAAGAGCTATTAAGCAGTGAAAATGAACAGCTTGATAGACTACTCACTATTTGTGGAGTCGGTGCAGGTTAAGTTGATATAAGGTAAAAAAAAACCCTTATAGCATGTGCTATAAGGGTTTTCAAAATTTAAATCCTGGCGGTGTCCTACTTTCACATGAGGAGACCTCACACTATCATCGGCGCTGAGCGTTTTCACTACTGAGTTCGGAATGGAATCAGGTGGTACCCACTCGCTATGGCCGCCAGGAAACTGGTGTGCCTTGTCCTTTAAGACTTAGCAAATTCGGTGATTTATTATGAATAAAAGCATTTCTACTTAAAAATGCGCTATATAAAACCATTTGGAATTATATGGTCAAGCCTCACGGTCAATTAGTACAGGTTAGCTTCACACATTACTGTGCTTCCACACCCTGCCTATCAACGTCGTAGTCTTCGACGGACCTTCAGGGACCTCACAGGTCCAGGGAAATCTAATCTTGAGGGGGGCTTCCCACTTAGATGCTTTCAGCGGTTATCCCGTCCGTACATAGCTACCCGGCA
>DJAM01000113.1:1896-3153 GCA_002429595.1 Coxiellaceae bacterium UBA6002 | reverse complement strand
GTGGATCAAGTGTTCGATTTATTTGATCGGTTAGGTGCAACCAATGAACAATTGGATTTTCCTGTGGTTTATGCCTCAGCGCTTAAAGGTTATGCCACCTTAGATATGGATAATATGCACGAAGACATGACTCCTTTGATCCAGACAATTATTGAAAAAGTTCCCCCACCAGACGTTGACCCAGAAGGAACTTTTCAAATGCAAGTCAGCTCATTGGATTATTCCAGCTACGTTGGTGCAATTGGAGTCGGACGAATTACGCGTGGCAAAATTAAAACTAATTCTCCAGTTGTCATTATTGATCGAGAAGGAAATTCTCGTTCTGGACGTATTCAACAGATCATGGGCTATATGGGATTGAATCGCGTAGAGGTCCCGGAAGCCGAAGCAGGTGATATTGTGGCCATTACTGGGATTGAAGGCATTCGAATTTCAGACACGCTTTGTGACCCTAAGTTTCCAGAAAGCTTACCAAGCCTGACAGTAGATGAACCAACCGTCTCGATGACCTTCCAAGTTAATGATTCACCATTTTGCGGCAAAAGCGGGAAGTATGTGACTAGCCGTCATATTCGCGATCGTCTTACGCGAGAGCTCATTCACAATGTCGCACTACAAGTTCAAGACACTCAAGATCCTGATAAGTTCAAAGTTTCCGGTCGAGGTGAATTACATCTTTCAATCTTGATCGAAACGATGCGTCGGGAAGGCTACGAGCTTGCGGTTTCAAGACCCGAAGTGATTATTAAAGAGGTCGCTGGCGAGTTACAAGAACCCTACGAAAACCTAACATTAGATGTCGAAGAGCAAAATCAAGGTAGCGTGATGGAAGCTATTGCGAGTCGCAGAGGCCAAATTCAAAATATGGTGCCCGATGGTAAGGGACGCATTCGATTGGATTACATCATCCCTACTCGCGGCTTAATTGGGTTTCATACTGAATTTTTGACCATCACTTCAGGAACAGGCCTAATGCACCATATTTTCGATCATTATGGCCCGCTGCAAAAAGGCGACATTGCTAGTCGCAATAATGGTGTACTGATTGCTAATAGTCCCGGGAAATCTACAGCCTATGCTCTTTGGAATTTAGAAAGTCGAGGAAGGTTGATGATTGAGCCACAAACTGAAGTTTATGAAGGCATGCTTGTTGGCTTACACACGCGAGAGAATGATCTTGTGGTGAATGTGACTCGTGAAAAACAACTCACCAATATGCGGGCATCCGGTTCCGACGAAAATATTATTTTAACGCCC
>DJAM01000113.1:0-1791 GCA_002429595.1 Coxiellaceae bacterium UBA6002 | reverse complement strand
GAAAATATTATTTTAACGCCCCCAATTAAATTTTCATTAGAACAGGCATTAGAATTGATTAACGATGATGAATTAGTCGAAGTCACTCCAGATGCGATTCGGCTACGCAAGAAATTCTTAAAAGAACACGAACGCAAACGCGCTTCTCGACAAAGCAAAGAATAGTTGGATAGTACAATGAGTCAGCGGCATGATGCGCAAGTGTTAATCATTGGCAGTGGTGCAGCAGGTTTAAGTGCCGCCTTGCGTTTGGCAGACCAGGTTAAGGTGGCGATTCTTTGCAAAGAAAATCTTACTGAGAGCTCAACCCTCTACGCCCAAGGCGGTATTGCGGCGGTCATGGGTGAAGAAGACAGTATTGAGTCACATATCAAAGATACCTTAATCGCAGGAGCTGGCCTTTGTGACGAACAAGCTGTTAGATTTACTGCTGAAAATGCTAAAGACGCTGTACTGTGGTTAGTTAACAAAGGTGTCGCATTCACGCGAGAAACCCGACCTGATGGTCGCCTAGATTTTCATTTAACTAAAGAAGGTGGTCATAGTCATCGACGTATTCTACACGCTGAAGACGCCACCGGTTTTGCGATCGAAACAACCTTAGCGCAAGCCGTGCAACAACATCCCAATATCGTGCTATTTGAGTTTTACACTGCCATTGATTTGATCCGCAAGGGTCGAGAATGCATGGGTGTCTATGCATTAAATAATCGCACCTATCAAGTAGAGGTGTTCCAAGCACCCATTACGATCTTAGCAACGGGCGGTGCGAGTAAAGTTTATCTTTATACGAGTAATCCTGACGCGGCGAGTGGCGATGGCGTCGCGATGGCCTGGCGAGCAGGCTGTCGGGTAGCCAATATGGAATTCAATCAATTTCATCCCACGTGTCTCTATCATGCTAAAGCAAAATCTTTTTTGATTACTGAAGCTATTCGTGGCGAAGGTGGAATTTTAAAATTAGCGGATGGTACGCGTTTTATGCCGTCGTTCGATGCAAGAGCCGAACTCGCGCCTCGAGACATCGTTGCAAGAGCGATTGATCATGAGATGAAGCGTCTGGGTATGGATTGCGTCTATCTTGATATCTCGCATAAACCAATCTCTTTCATCACTAGTCACTTTCCCAATGTTCATCAGAAATGTTTATCGTTTGGCTTTGATATGACTAAAGGATCATTACCTGTGGTTCCTGCTGCCCATTACACCTGTGGTGGCATTGTCACCAACTTAAAAGGTCAGACAGATCTATCTCGATTGTATGCCATTGGCGAGGTAGCCTACACTGGGTTACATGGCGCTAACCGCATGGCATCAAATTCTCTTCTTGAGTGTCTAGTATTTGCGGCTAGTGCCACCGACGATATTTTATCCAAGCCAACGTTAACTATGCCGAACTGGCAAGCACCAGGCTGGGATGAAAGCCAAGTGACAGATTCTGATGAAGAAGTAGTCGTCAGTCATAATTGGCACGAGCTAAGAAGAACCATGTGGGATTATGTCGGAATCGTTCGAACCGATAAACGCCTGCAACGCGCTCGAAGTCGAGTCGCACTTTTAAATCAAGAAATTCACGATTACTATGCCAATTTTAAGGTAACAAAAGATCTCATCGAATTACGTAACTTAGCACTAGTAGCGAAAATTATTATCGATTCTGCGATCACCCGCAAAGAAAGCCGTGGCTTACATTTTAATTTAGATTATCCCGAAGTTTCTCCTAAGTCAGTTTGTTCTATTCTAAAATCTTCATAATAATTCGCGTTGTCTCGCGCTGTCATTCCCGCGAAG
>DJAM01000132.1 GCA_002429595.1 Coxiellaceae bacterium UBA6002 | reverse complement strand
GCGTGGGATCTCATCATACGAATAACTTTTCTGGCTTTTTGATTGCCACGTCGCTAACGCGACTCGCCATGACGACGTTCAGAGTATTACAATTCTCTTGCCACTTGATAAGTTTCATACACTTCGATTTGGTCGCCTGGACGAATATCTGTGTATCCTTTCACACCAATACCACATTCCATACCGTGCTGAACTTCTTTTGCATCCTCTTTAAAGCGACGTAATGATTCAATTTGATCTTGGAAAATGACCACATTGTCTCGAAGAATTCGTACAGGCAAATGACGCTTAACTACACCATCAATCACCATACAACCCGCAATTAATCCAAACTTAGAAGAACGGAAGACTTCTCTAACTTCGGCCAAGCCCACGATTTTTTCTTGATATTCAGGGGACAGAAGACCGCTTAGTGCCGATTTAACTGCATCAATCAAGTCATAAATGACACTGAAGTAACGCAAGTCGACACCTTCGATATCAACTAATTTTTTGGCGCTTTGATCGGCTCGAACATTAAAACCAATAATGATGGCATTTGATGCAATTGCAAGATTGACATCAGATTCGGTAATACCACCAACGCCTGAAGCAATAATATTCAGTTTAACTTCGCTGGTTGATAATTTGTTTAAAGCGTCGCTAATGGCTTCAAGAGATCCTTGCACATCGGCCTTCAGAACTATGGCGAGTGTACTTACTTCACCTTCATTCATTCGTTCGAAAATGTTTTCTAAGTTAGCTGCACGTTGTCGTGCCAATTTCACTTCTCGGAATTTACCCTGTCTGAATAGAGCGATTTCCCTTGCTTTGCGTTCATTAGGAACGACAATCACATCATCACCAGCATGCGGCGCTCCCGATAAGCCGAGAATTTCAACTGGCATAGAGGGACCAGCAGCATCGGTAGGTTTACCATCATCACCGATCATTGCTCTAACGCGACCGTATTCTTGTCCTGCTAAGAGGATATCTCCTTTCGTTAACTTGCCTGCTTGCACGAGAATAGTTGCGACAGGCCCACGGCCCTTGTCTAATCTAGATTCGATGACAACACCTTTTGCTGGGCCTTCAGAAACTGATTTTAGCTCCATCACTTCGGCTTGTAATAAAATCGATTCGAGAAGATTGTCAATACCGGTTCCCGCTTTAGCAGAAATATTAACAAACATGGTATCACCACCCCATTCTTCAGGAATGACTTCAAAACTCGATAATTCATTTTGAACACGCTCTGGATCTGCTTCAGGCTTATCCATCTTATTAATTGCTACAATGATGGGCACACTAGCTGCCTTAGCATGTTGAATCGCTTCTATAGTTTGTGGTTTTACTCCATCATCTGCTGCAACAACTAAAACAACAATATCAGTGGATTTAGCACCACGAGCACGCATTGCGGTAAATGCTTCGTGACCGGGAGTATCAAGGAAAGTGATCATGCCTTTATCGGTGTCCACATGGTAAGCACCAATATGCTGGGTAATGCCACCAGCTTCACTGCTGGTCACTTTAGTGCTTCGAATATAGTCTAGAAGTGATGTTTTACCATGGTCGACATGCCCCATGATGGTGACCACTGGCGCTCGAGACTTCAATTCACCGTGACGTTCTTGTTCGTCTGCAATTAGATCTTCGATCCGATCTTCTTTCAGAAGTTTTGGCTTATGCCCCATCTCTTCCACAATGATAGAAGCAGTTTCTTGATCAATGACTTGATTAATCGTTGCCATTGCTCCCAATTTCATCATCACTTTTATGACTTCAGCCGCTTTGATAGACATTTTCTGTGCTAATGAAGCAACTGTGATGGTTTCTGGTATTGCAATTTCTTTGGTAAGCGGTCCAGTTGGTTTTTCAAAACTTTGTTCAAGTTTTTTAACTGCGGTGTTATCAGCTTTGTGGAGTGGTTTTCCTTTTTTCTTCTTTTTATAGCCGGTATCAGCAACTGGAATAAATTCAAAATCTTCTTCTTCATCACTTCTAAAGTCTTCTTCAGTGATTCGTGCTGCTTTTGATTTACGCTTTTCGGCTTTTTTGTGGCCTTTTTTAGGGCGTTCATCTTTCTCGTCAATCTTAATATGCTTCGGCTCTACCGCAGGCTCTGACATGACTGTAGATTCAAAATTCTCTTCAATTTCAGCTTCAATCGGATATTCTTCGCCATCAGCAGCTTCTGGCTCTTGCTCGCCAGGAATAATCTGCTCAAGTTGTTCGCTTGGTAACATTTCTTCAACAGCTTCTTCAGGAACCTCAGGTTCAACCACCGACTCTTTGTCGTAAATTTTTTTACGTCGAACCTTAACTTTAGTGACAACTTTATGCGCACCACCCTTTAATTCGCTGACAGTGGTTCTTTTGAGAGTAATTTTGCGGGGTGCCTTACTTTTTTCTTCAATGCCATGGCTACGCTTTAGATGTAACAACAGCTCTTGTTTTTGTTCGGCCGTTACAGTGTCATTTTCATCAGTCACTTTAATACCGGCATTATTTAGTTGTGATTGCAAAAGATCTGTCGAGATCCCAAGATCTTCAGCTAATCGCTTAAGAGTGACTTCTGCCATAGATAAACCTCATTGAACCACAGAACTATGGTTATTATTTAGTGAACCAATGTTCACGAGCTTGCATGATAATTTTCGCTGCTTTTTGCTCGTCAAGTCCTTGAACATCGGAAATATCATCAACGGATTGTTCTGCGAGATCTTCGCGGGTGATGATACCTTT
Source organism: Coxiellaceae bacterium UBA6002 (assembly GCA_002429595.1). Taxonomy (GTDB): domain Bacteria; phylum Pseudomonadota; class Gammaproteobacteria; order UBA6002; family UBA6002; genus UBA6002. The sequence goes on along the minus strand of DJAM01000132.1, from coordinate 1,926 downwards.
TCTTGCTAATTGATAAGCAAGCTCTTTGGTCATCCCATTTATTTGCAGTAAATCTTCAGCAGGTTCAATCTTAGAAAGCTCTTCTTCTGTCAATAATTCTTTAGTAACAAGCGCATCTTTTGCACGATTTTGCAGCTCAGTCACTATTTCATCATCGAAATCTTCAATACCTAACAATTCCTCTCTTGGAACATAAGCAATTTCTTCGATGCTAGTGAAGCCTTCAAAAATTAATAAATTAGCAATATCTTCATCGACGTCTAACTGCTGCATGAAAATTTCTTTCGATTTTTCTGATTCTTGCTCAGTTTTCATTTGCGCTTCAGTTTCAGACATTACATTGAGCGTCCAACCAGTGAGCTCACTTGCTAAACGAATGTTTTGACCACTGCGTCCAATCGCAAGAGAAAGCTGATCTTCACGCACAGCCAGATCCATCGTTCTAGTTTCTTCATCAACTTCGATGGATGCAATTTCAGCAGGCGCCATAGAATTAATGACTAATTGCGCAGGATTATCATCCCACAGAATAATATCGATTCGTTCACCGCCTAGTTCACCAGAGACAGCTTGAACTCTTGAGCCTCTCATACCGACGCAGGCACCAATCGGATCAATACGACCATCATTGGTTTTAACTGCAATCTTGGCACGTGAGCCAGGGTCTCTAGCAGCCGCCTTAATTTCGATAACTTCTTCAGCGATTTCAGGCACTTCAATTTTAAATAATTCAATCAGCATCTCTGGACGAGTGCGGCTTAATAATAATTGAGGGCCACGCTTGTCATCACGTACTGCATATAAATAACCACGGATCCGATCACCATTTCTGACCATCTCTCTTGGAATCATTTCTTCTCTTAGGATAACTGCTTCAGCGTTCTCACCTAGATCTAAAATAATGGCATCACGAGTCACTCTTTTAACAACGCCATTTAATAACTCGCCAACCCGTCGACGATATTGATCGACAACTTTTTTACGCTCAGCTTTACGAACCTTATCAATAATCACTTGTTTTGCTTGCTGAGCTGCAATACGACCAAAAACTTCGGACTCAACAGACTCTTCAACCACATCCCCAACTTCTAGTTCGGGATCTAACTCTTTGGCTTGAGTCAAAGGAATTTCTTTACTCGAAACGATTTCTTCTTGGTTGTCTTCCACCACCGTCCAATAACGGAAAGATTCAGAATCACCTGTTTTTCGATCGATCGCTACTCGAATATTGACATCTTCAAGATAACGCTTCGCCGTCACCGTCGCTAAAGCGGCTTCAATAGCTTCAAATATAACTTCCTTTTCAACACCCTTTTCATTGGCTATCGAATCAACGACCAAAAAGATATCTTTACTCATGATGTAAACCTCAACTTTCAGGTACCAGTTTCGCTTTTTCTATATCAGAAATTGCCAAAACATAAGCCTCACCATCCACAATCAAAGTGATTCGACCCTCTTCCACAGTCTGTAATAAACCACTGTAATTGCTCCGACCATTACGCGCCAAGCGCAATTTTACCTTAACATGATGTCCAATATAACGTTTGTAATGTTCCTGCGTGACCAACAATCGATCTGACCCTGGAGAAGAAACTTCTAAGTAATATCCTCCTAAAATCGGACTCTCTACATCAAGAACTGCCCCTACTTGACGACTCACAATCTCACAATCTCTAATCGTTACTCCTTCAGGAGCATCAATATAGATGCGCAATAAGACGCGTCGACCCTGCGGCACAACTTCGCAAGCCACAAATTCATAGCCCAACAATTCAACAGCAGGTTCAATGATCTTCGTTAAGTTCGATGTCGAGGGTAACGACATGGTTCTCCATGGAACAGATAATCGTAAAACACACGTAGCTATTTAGCACAGGATTGAAACGTCCATATTTGGTCACCTTCGAATAAAAAATTTGCTGA
>DJAM01000135.1:8803-9232 GCA_002429595.1 Coxiellaceae bacterium UBA6002 | reverse complement strand
GGGAATGACATTAGGAGCGGGAATGACAATCGCGAGCCATATGTTGCTCCAACGCCCAAACAACGTGCTCTCTAACCAACTCAGATTCGTGATTTAACTTCGAGTTCAAAGCCTCAATGACTTCAATAGAGTGAGCAGCATTACCCATGCCCACTGCAATATTGCGAAGCCAACCAATATAGCCAGTTCGTCGTATGGCACTGCCTTCCGTGTAGCGATTAAATTCCTCCTCAGTCCAGGCGAAAAATTCAACTAAATTGGCACTATTGAATTGTTTGCGGGGGGTGAATTCATCTTCCTTCGTAAATTTTGCGAACTTGTTCCATGGGCAGATCAATTGACAGTCGTCGCACCCGAAAATTCGATTGCCGATTGGTTTTCGTAATTGCACAGGAATAGCAGATTTCGATTCAATGGTGAGATAGGAGA
>DJAM01000135.1:0-8604 GCA_002429595.1 Coxiellaceae bacterium UBA6002 | reverse complement strand
CTGCCACAATGTGGTGTGTCTGGTTCATCCACAGGCAGTGGAATATTGGCGTAAATTTCACCTAAGAAAAACCAGCTACCCGCTTTCTTATTGATCAGCATGGTGTTTTTGCCTATCCAACCCAATCCTGCTTTTTCAGCGATTGCCCGCTCTAATACTGGAGCGCTGTCAACGAAGGCGCGATAGCTAAAGTCTTTCACCGTACTATTAATTTTGTTTGCCAAGGCAAGCAAACGTTTTTTCATGACCTTATGATAGTCTTTGCCAAGCGCGTAGCGGGCGATATAGCCTTTGTTTTTATCTTGCAGAATTTGGACCATATTATTATCTGCGGGTAGGTAATCCATTCGAACTGAGATAATCCGAATGGTCTTGGGCACTAGTTCTTCTGGTCTGGAGCGTTTAGTACCATGACGAGCCATGTAGGTCATTTCACCGTGATAGTTTTTGGCAAGCCAGCGCTTCAAATAAGATTCAGCTTCAGGCAAGTGGGTGTTAGTGATGCCAACAGCAGAAAAACCTAATTCTTTGCCCCATTGCTTTATCTTGACTGCAAGTTCTGTTAAATCTGGCATAGAATATGACATAAAAGCTCGTTAAGGATTAACTATGGATACCTTGAATCTTTATAACATCGCTCAAATTCGGCAATTGGAAAAACTGGCGATCGAAGATTTAGGCCTCCACGAATTTGAATTGATGAATTCTGCGGGCAAAGCCGCGTTTAATCGTTTAATGTTAACTTGGCCTAATGCCGATAAGATACATGTTATTTGTGGTCAGGGGAATAATGGTGGCGATGGTTACGTATTTGCTTATTATGCACAAAAAGGTGGCTTGGAGGTTACCTTGCACCACCTAGGTGAACTGGAGCGCTTATCTCCTGTTGCACGACAAGCTTTAGAACATTGTCATGAAGTCGGGTTGCAGTCGCAGCCGTTTGATCCAGCTAATCTTCATCACGCTCACGTTATTGTGGACGCGCTCTTGGGTATTGGGATTAAAAATGAAGTGCGTGCCAATTATCGCGAAGCGATTAGCGCCATTAATGATACAAAACTTCCTGTTCTTGCCATCGATATTCCTTCGGGACTGGATGCTGATACGGGTACCATCTTAGGGAAGGCTATTAAAGCTACCCAGACGATTACTTTTATCGGTCTTAAGACCGGATTATTTACTAATAATGGATTGGATCAGGCCGGCGAGGTCCATCTTGATGACTTGCAACTTCCCAAAAAGCTATTTGACGCTGTGCCTGCCAAGTGTCATTTATTGCTCCCCGATATGCTCAAGGTATTACCCATTCGTCGTCGAAATTCTAATAAAGGAGATTTTGGGCATGTGCTGGTGGTTGGCGGTGATAAGGGTATGGGAGGAGCCGTACGGCTTGCGGCTGAGGCGTCGTTGAGAGTCGGTGCAGGATTAGTTAGTGTCGCCACCTGTCCTGGTAATGCACCAATAGTGAATGCTCAGTACCCCGAAATTATGTGCCATGAGATTGCGGATGCCAAAGATCTCTTACCTTTACTCAACAGAGCAACGGTGGTACTCGTTGGTCCGGGTCTAGGCCAAAGAAGCTGGGGTAAAAATCTTTTAGAGCGGGTTTTGGAATCTGATCTGCCTACGGTGATAGACGCTGATGGCTTGAATCTTTTAGGCCCAACTCCGAAATGTAAAAAAAAATGGATTCTCACTCCGCATCCCGGGGAAGCCGCAAGGTTACTGGGATGGGCAGAAGCGCGCGAGGTGCAGAGCGATCGCTTTGCAGCAATTAGCAAATTGAGCGCCAAGGGTGGCACCTGGGTTTTGAAGGGGGCGGGGACGTTAATCAAAGGTAGTGATGAAGAGATATCGATTTGTTCAGCGGGTAACCCGGGTATGGCAAGCGGTGGTATGGGCGATGCTTTGACGGGGGTGATCGGAGGCCTGGTCGCACAAAAATTAACATTTAGGGAAGCGGCCGAGATAGGTGTCTTGTTGCATGGCTTGGCTGGTGATAGAGCTGCCAAGCAAGGTGAAGATGGTTTGCTAGCCTCGGATTTAATTTCGGCTCTAAGATCAACGATTCGGTTCTATCAAAGTAATCGTGACGAGTGACCTAGCTGCTGCCTGTTTTATCGGATATATTATCGCTCCATGATGATAGCTTCAAACGAAACTGAATTACTTAAGTTCGGAGAAATTTTAGGTCAGGCAGCCAGTGCCCCCCTAGTGATTTACTTAATTGGTGAGCTAGGTGCTGGTAAGACGACCTTTTCGCGAGGTTTTTTAGCAGGGAAGGGTTATGAGGGACGGGTAAAAAGTCCTACTTACACGCTCATTGAACCCTATCATTTGCCGGGTGTAGATGTTTTTCATTTTGATTTTTATCGGATTCAACATCCGGAAGAATTAGAATTGATGGGGATACGGGAATTTTTTCATACTGGTTCCATTTGTCTCATAGAATGGCCAGAGTATGGAAAAAATTATATTCCGAAGCCCGATTTAATGATTCAATTTGAAATTATCGATGATGGCCGGCGATTAGAAATTAAAGATTGTTCTGCACAGGGCAAAGCTGTTGTGGAACAGTTTACACAAAGCATGTAACGCTTAAATATAATTATGTGAAGAGAGCAATAATGAAACGGACTATCAATTTTATATCGATTTCTCTTTTCATCGTTTTTTTTGCCTCACTGTCAGTATTAGCTGAATCAAAAGTAAATTTGAAAGAAATCCTTTACACGGAAGGGAAAGATAAGGCTACGTTGACTTTTTTATGTTCCGACAATTTTGAATATCGTGCTATGTCATTGAGTGACCCGGAACGGCTCGTGATCGACTTTGATTCAGTCAATTTGAAAACACAGCTGCCTGCGCGTGAAAATAAATTCTTCAAAAAAGTACGAAGCAGTGATCACGATCATCACTTTTTAAGACTGGTTTTTGATTTAAATAATAAAATAAAATTTCGCAGTCAGCTCCATTCTGCTAATCATGCTTTATCTTTAGAACTGGCTCAGACTGAAAATTCCAAAAATATAAATACTACAGCGCTTGATAAAAAACTGCCGATGCCTCTCTTTGAGAAGGAGACGAAAGAACCCGTCGAAGAAGTTTTTAAAAAACCACACGAAGAAATAGCAAAAGCTCCGAAACAAGAAGCTTCGGAAGAACCAACTATGCAAGTTGATGATAATCATAAAACCAAGAATATTATGATTGTGATCGATCCAGGTCATGGTGGTAAGGATCCTGGCGCAGCCGGATTAAATGGTGCCCGCGAGAAAGATGTTGTGCTACGTATTTCAAAAGAATTGTGTACCATGCTAAATCAAGAGCCAGGTTTTAAAGCAGTGCTGACACGAGATCGAGACATTTATATTCCACTTCGACAACGATTAGCTATCGCACGGAAAAACCATGCGGATATGTTTATTGCTATACATGCCGATGCTTATAATCATACCCAAGCAACAGGCGCTTCGGTCTATGCCTTATCACAACGCGGCGCCACGAGTGAAGCTGCAAAATGGTTAGCAGAAAAAGAAAATGAATCGGAGTTGGGAGGCTTGAGCAGTGAACTTGCGGATAAAGATGAGATGTTACGTTCAGTGCTCATTGATCTTTCTCAAACTCATACCATCGAATCCAGTCTTAAAATTGGTAATAATGTTTTAAGGCATCTTGGAACATTTTCCCGTTTACATCATCCACGAGTTGAACAAGCTGCTTTTGTCGTATTGAAATCTCCCGATATCCCATCGATTTTGGTTGAGACTGGCTTTCTATCAAATCCGTTAGAAGAAGAAAAATTAACGGATCCGACTTATCAATATCACACTGCTGAAGCTATTAAAGAAGGTATTAAAAAATATTTTATGACTTATTCGCCTAGTGGCACGTGGTTTGCGGAAAATCGGAAGAAGTACAGTGGCGATTAAAATACTAGAGCCACTATTGGCCAATCAAATTGCAGCGGGCGAAGTTGTTGAACGACCGGCTTCGGTGTTGAAAGAACTATTGGAAAATAGTATCGACGCCGGTGCAACTCAAATCAAAGTGGATTTAGAGGGTGGTGGTGTCAAACGCCTGGTTGTTAACGACAATGGTTCTGGAATAGTTAAAGAAGATCTACCATTAGCATTAAGTCGTCATGCCACTAGTAAGATTAGAACGCTTGATGACCTTGAAAAAATTAGTAGCCTAGGTTTCAGAGGTGAAGCATTAGCCAGTATCAGTTCTGTTTCGCGGCTGCGCTTAACGTCGACTGCTGTAGGGGAAACTTCCGGTTGGGAAATTTACACGGAAGGCAGTTTGCATGATTATAAACTCGCGCCCAGAGCCCATCTGCAAGGTACCACCATTGCAGTGGAGGATTTATTTTTTAATACGCCAGCGAGGCGTAAATTTTTACGCACTGAACGCACCGAGCTGATGCAAATCGAGCTAGTGTTGAAGCGCATTTTGTTTAGCCGTTTTGATATTCAGTTTCAAGTTAAGCATCAGCAGAAGATGCTCTTTAATGCGCCAATTGCGACGACACAAGTTGAAAAAGAAAAAAGACTGGCCAACATTCTCGGCGCGGAGTTTATCAAGGAAGTGGTTGCGATTCAGTCAAACAGCTATGAACTGTCATTAAGCGGCTGGATAACACTGCCGCAATATTCTCGCAGTCAACCCGATATGCAATATTTTTACGTCAATGGTCGCGTGATTCGAGATAAATTAATTAATCATGCTTTGCGTCAGGCATATCAAGATGTTTTATACAATAACCGGCATCCCGGCTATGTCCTGTATTTGAATTTACCGCCTGAACTCGTTGATGTGAATGTTCATCCAACCAAACACGAAGTGCGCTTTCGAGATTCGCGTTTGATGCACGATTTTATTTACAAATCGGTTCGAGATGGTTTGCAACAAATTACCCCTGTTGATGTTATTGAAAAAGTGACTACATCGCCTGAACCTAAAGTTTTTTATCAGCCACCAGTGCAACAACCGCAGTTGGCGTTAAAAGAAACGGTTGAACTTTATAGTGCCATGGCGGAAGCCGGAGCGAAAATTGCGGCAACAGAAATCATTGATTTGCCAGAAACGAAGGCGCCACCAAAATCATTAGGGTATGCATTAGGTCAATTGCATGGTATTTATATTTTGGCTCAAAATGAATTCGGCTTAATTATGGTTGATATGCACGCGGCACATGAACGAGTGCTTTATGAGAAACTCAAAGTTCAGTATCGAACTAACACGATAAAAGCACAGCAGCTTTTGGTGCCATTGACTATTCCTGTCTCAGAATCCGAAGCTAATCTGGTAGAGGATAAACAAAAATTTTTCGCGTCATTAGGTTTTGTGTTAGAGCGATTAAATCGAGAAACAGTCGTGCTTCGTCAAGTACCGACGTTATTGCAAAACACCGATCTTGCCCAATTGATAAAAGATATCTTGTCTGATGAAAATCACTTTGAACAAAGTCAACGAGTGACGAATGAAGAAAATGAAATTTTGGGCAATATTGCTTGTCGTACAGCAGTGCGTGCCAACTCAATTTTGACGATTGAACAAATGAATGCTTTGTTACGTGATTTGGAGCAAACGCCAAATAATGGTGTTTGTAATCATGGGCGCCCGACTTGGCAGCAATTCACACTGAACGATTTAGATAAGTTTTTTTTGCGGGGGAAATAATGTTGTGTCATTCCCGCGCAAGCGGGAACCCATCGCCGGTGCAGCTGGAAGGATGGGTTCCCGCCTTCGCGGGAATGACATAGCATTACCTCTTAAAATGAGACTCTTCAAATGTAGCAATGTCCGCTGTCAATTCTACAAGTTCTTGCGGTAGTAAAGTTTTCTTATCACTTTTAAGAAACGCATGAGCTGCTAAAGTTTGCAACCTTGGTGCTCTAGTAAAGTCTACACGACGAGAATGCTCGCGCTGTTCATAAAAGCTACAAATAGTAGAATTGCTAAATTTCCCATTTGGATCTTTTAACACTCGATAGCCATGTTTTTCGATGAGTTGCTGTATTTCATCTGGCGTAAATGGCTGGGAGCCTTGGCACTTCAGATTGGTCAATAACGCGTAGGCAATTTTCGGGTAAAGCAGTCCTAAATTAAATCGTTCTTCGGTTGTCAGTTTGGCGTAAACAGTATCGGAACGATAAGAATGTGGCCAGCCCTCAATAAAACGGTGATCGTGAATTAAAATCCACGTCAGCGCTTCTGATTGTAGTCTCTCCGTTGGGGTTGGATCTCGACGCAAATAATCATAGCTTTGATTCTCCAAAGTTTCGTTCTTAGCATTACTTAATACCTCTGAAAATCTCGTAACATAGTCTTCATGAGTAAGGCAGGCCAGTGCAGAGATCCAATAAAGTACTGATCCATCCAATGGCAATAAAAAAGACTGTTGAATTTGTGTTTGTAATGGTTTAGGCAGTGTGGCGAACTTTTCTGGATATTGTTGCGCTATTTGTTGAATTTTAGAAAAAAGCAAAAGCTTACTGGCGGGTCTTAATTTACTTAAAAAATTTTCTTCTAATAAAAGAAAGCTAATCTCATGATCGACACTAGTTTGTCGGGTCGCAGAATGTGAGGCTAATATAGAAACCATTACTTCATGAAGATGAACTGCTTGGTGGCTAGTGAGCAAGTCCTTCGCTAATTGAGCATCTATGTAAGCATACGCGACTCTAGCGTTAAGACTTAATCTAGCCACAATAGCAGGTGAGCCTCTAAGCTTAGCGGCAACTATTTCTTTTTCATCTGGATCATTGCGTAAGATTGCTGGATCATGTACAAGTGCTGACTCCTGAAATGAAGCAATTTTTTCTTTAGGAAATATTTGAGTAATTGTGGCAATGTCTTCTTCGCTGATCTTTGGATTTTGAATAATTGCTTTTAGAAGAGAGAAAAATTGTTCGGCTAGATACGCACGTTCTTCTAATTTTAAAGAATCGAATTGCTCACGTTGGTGTTGATACAAGAAAAGAGCATACTCTTCATCTCTAATAGCTTTATCAAAATTGACTCTGCACTCATAGTCCGCAAACATTGTTGCCTCATTTAATATTTAGTATTGTTTGCAATCAAACTACATTTGAAAAATTTTTTTTCAAATGCTTCGATATCATTTTTTAGAACTTCAAACTCTTGCGGTGGTCGAGTCGGAAATTTGTGTTTTCGAATTCACTGATCTCATTTATTAACTCTACAACTTCTGCCGGTAATTGTCCTGGTCGTCTAGATTTAAGAAAAGCATGTGCACCTAAATTTCTTAAACTAGGAACTCTATGAAAATCTACAGCCCGACCATTAACAAAATTTTGATGTTGTTCATAGAATTGACAGACTGTTGAATTGGCAACTCTCTTGTCAGTTTTGTTAAACTGGTCATGTATGGTTTTAAACCAATTCCCTAAGTAATCAGTAGGATCGATATTTCCTTTTGGAACGTGCTTCTCGACTAGCTGAGCTTTTTCAGAGTGGCCAAATCCTCCTGAGCCTTGATATGTAGGATTCATTAGTAACTGATAGGCAACTTTTCTGTAAAGCAAGCCTAATTGCAACCTCTCGGCAGTTTTGAGTTTCCCCGACACACAGTCGGGGGCATACGGATATGTCCAACCATTAATAAAGCGCGGATCTTGAATGAGAATCATTGCTAGGGCTTCAACAGAACGAGCTTCCGCAGGTGTGTAAGGTCGATTGACATCTGCTAGATTTTCCCAACCTTTCCCCAAAGCATTCAGAAACACCACATCAAATTGCTCAACAAAAGTATAACCACCTACGCCGGTAATTGCCGGTATCCAATAATTCAGTGTGCCGTCTAAAGGCAGGGAATAAGACTGGTTGATCTCTGCTTTTAATACTTCGGGTAGTGCAGCGAACCGGTCAATATAGGGCGCAACGTTAGCAATTTGCTTAATTTTAGAAAAAACTAATATTCGAGCAGCAGGGTTTAATCGATCTAAGAATTTCTTTTCGAGCATTAAAAAGCAGATATTATTATCGGCTTCAGAGGGGCGGGTAGCGGAGATCGCTGCAATTTTGGAAATAGCATAGTCAGGAAAGTTAACTTGTTGATCCCTAGCCAGTAAAGAGGGGACAAGTTGTACATTTAGGCAGGCATATGCCCAGAACATATGTTGATCAAGCCGGGCAAGAATGCGCGGAGCTGCTGACAATAAGTTCGCGATTTCTTGTCTTTGAGCATTGGTTTTGCGTTCGATTGCAGTATCGAAATAACGATTAGATCGTAAAGAGGGGTCGATCTTTCCAAATGTTGCGGTAATAGCTATTATGTCCTCTTCTGTGGCATTCGGATTAGTGATAATAGCTTTAGTAAGATTAAACGAGTTTTCTGCTAGATAAGCACGTTTTAGTAGTGTTAAAGACTGAAAAACTTCGGGTTTATTGCGATATAAATTAAAGCCGTAATCAGGATCATTCTCTACATGTTCTGGTAAGGTAATTGCTCTCTCATCATCTCTGTACATTGCCACCTCTGTCTTGTATTTAATTAATTATATATTACAAGACTTTCCTTAAAGTAAGATTAACTAGATTAATTCATTTGAAAACTCCACGGCAATTTCACCAAAA
>DJAM01000040.1:19982-26848 GCA_002429595.1 Coxiellaceae bacterium UBA6002 | reverse complement strand
CGCGGGAATGACAACAAGCTGCGAGAATGACAAGATGCAGGGAATGACAAAAACTTGGAAGGAGCCAAAAATGGTTTACACCATTGAACATTTAATTAATGGACAGCTAGTTCATCACAATGATGAGCAGCAACATGAGCTGTTTAATCCTGCGACGAATAAATTGCAGGCGAAGGTTTACTATGCTTGCGATCGCACTGTCGATGAAGCAATCGATGCTGCAAACCACGCTTTCTCCAGCTGGTCAAAGGTCACTCTAGCTAAGCGTTCACAAATACTTTTTAAGTTTAAGTATTTGATTGAACAGCATATGGAGGAACTTGCGCAAATCATTACTCGTGAACACGGCAAAACGATTAATGATGCGCTTGGCTCGATTCAACGAGGATTAGCTGTTGTGGAATATGCTTGTGGCATTGCCGATCATCTTAAGGGTGATTTCTCTATCGATGCTAGCAGCGGTATTGATTGCTATTCCATGCGCCAGCCTTTAGGGGTGTGTGTCGGTATTACTCCGTTCAATTTTCCAGCAATGATTCCGCTGTGGATGTTTCCCATTGCCATTGCTTGTGGCAATACTTTTGTCTTAAAGCCTTCTGAAAAAGACCCTTCTTGTGGCTTGAAATTAGCACAGCTCATGCATGAAGCAGGACTGCCTCCTGGCGTACTAAATGTCGTTCAAGGTGGTAAAGAGGTTGTGGATAAATTACTTACACATCCTAAAGTCAACGCTGTTAGCTTTGTTGGTTCCTCACCAGTTGCTGAATATGTTTTTCAAACAGCAACAGAACATCACAAACGAGTTCAAGCATTTGGCGGCGCCAAGAATCATTGCATCGTGATGCCTGATGCTGATTTACCTTATACCGTTGATTCAATCATGGGCGCAGCCTATGGATCCGCGGGTGAGCGCTGTATGGCAATTTCGGTGGTCATTGCTGTCGGAGATAAAGTTGCCAATCAGTTAATCAAAGATCTTAGCGCTAAAATAAAAGAATTAAAAATAGGTGAGGGTACTCAAGAAGTAGATATGGGTCCTTTAGTCTCTAAAGAGCACTTGGCAAAAGTTAAAGGATATATTGAGCAAGGTGTTTCAGAAGGCGCAACATTAGTCGTCGATGGCAGAAAACATGATCTTGGTGAAGGAAATTTTCTAGGCGCATCTTTATTTGATCACGTCACCCCAACCATGAAAATTTACCAGGATGAAATTTTTGGTCCGGTGTTGTCTGTGGTTCGAGCTCCAGATTTTGCAACAGCAATTGAATATATTAACAACCATCAATTCGGTAATGGCACCGCTATTTTTACTTCCGACCCGAACATGGCACGAACGTTCTCAAAAGAAGTCCAAGTTGGCATGATTGGCGTTAATATTCCAATCCCAGTACCCATTGCTCAGTATAGTTTTGGCGGTTGGAAACGATCGTTATTTGGTGATATCCACATGCATGGTCCAGAGGGTGTTCGTTTTAATACTAAACTCAAAACGATAACGTCGAAATGGCCATCAACAAAATCCCAAGGGCCGGAATATAAAATGCCCACCATCGATTAGGAGCCAAAATGAGCAAGATAGGTTTTATTGGATTAGGGCATATGGGCTTACCAATGGCCGCTAACTTAGTTAAACATGGCTACGAAGTGATTGTTTTTGATATCGCGCAGCAGGCGCTTGATGAAGCGGTACAACTTGGCGCTAAAGCTGCAAAAAGTGCTAAAGAAGTAGCGCTGCAAGTCAACTTACTCTTTACCATGGTGCAAACCGGGGATCAGATTCGCAAGATCTGTCTGGGAGAAGAAGGAATACTAAATTTATTATCACCCGATAGCCTATATATTGATTCTTCATCAATCGATGCCGTTGTCTGCCGTGAAATTCATGCAGCTGCAGCACAAAAGAACATTGCGATGCTTGATGCACCCGTCTCCGGTGGCGTAGCAGGTGCCAAGGCAGCTAGCTTGACGATTATGGTAGGGGGTAGCGAAGCAACGTTTCAAAGAGCGCAACCCATTTTGGAATGCCTCGGTAAAAAAATTATTCATGCAGGCGGCCCAGGCAATGGTCAAGTTGCCAAAATCTGTAACAACATGATCCTTGGCATTTCAATGATTGCCGTTTCAGAAGGCTTTGTCTTAGCTCAGAGGTTAGGTTTAGATCCTCAGAAATTTTTCGAAATTGCCAACAGCGCCTCGGGTCAATGTTGGTCGTTATCGACTTACTGTCCCATGCCAGGCGTTCTAGAAAATGTACCCGCAGCTAATAACTTTGCACCCGGTTTTGCAGCGAATATGATGCTAAAAGATCTACGATTAAGCCAAGATGCTGCATTACATGCCAACGCCGCCACCCCCTTAGGCGCCGAAGCAACAGCTTTATATACTTTGTTTGTCAATGAGGGTAATGCTCAATTAGATTTTTCAGCTATCATTAAATTAATTGCCGGTAAGGATTAAATTAGAGAGGTTTTAGATGTTAAAGAAAGTTGCTTTCACCATGTATCCCGTCACAGACATGGAACGCGCCAAGGAATTTTATCGCAAACATTTTGAATTAACACCTAGCGGCACCTCTCCCGACGGTGGCTGGTGCGAATATGATTTGCCTGGAGGTGGGTGCTTTGCGATCACGACTCTAGCACAAGGTGTCAAACCAAGCGCTAGTGCCGGTGGTAGTATTGCATTTGAAGTCGATGACCTGCCTAAAATTGTTTCTAAGCTAAAAACGGATGGTGTTGAAATTAAAATGGATATTTTTCCGACACCGGTTTGTAGTTTAGCTGTGATTATAGATTCGGAAGGTAATGCGGTGACACTGCATGAGTTGAAGAATAAAAGATAAAGCGCAGCCTGGGTTATACCCGGGCTACTGAAAAAAATAAACTGTACTAAAGAGGGGATACAAATAAAAATTTTTCAGGAGTTTATAAAGCATGAATCAACAAGCAGTATATTTTTACTCTTGGTCTCCTTGGTAGCGATGCTATGGGCAAATTCACCTTGGCACTCCAGCTACTTCAGTATTTTTCAGAATATAATATTTTTTAATGTCCACACCTTACATTTTCAAACATCATTGAATCACATTATTAATAACGGTCTGATGCCCTTTTTCTTTCTACTTGTCACTCTTGAAATGAAGCGAGAACTTCTTGTTGGCACACTTAATTCACCAAGCAAAGCTATTTTACCTTTCATTGCTGCTATCGGGGGAATGGTGGTACCAGCTGCAATATACCTCTCCCTAAATATAACGCATATGGTAGCCTCCAAAGGATGGGCTATACCAACCGCTACCGATATAGCATTTTCTCTTGCTATCTTGATGTTGTTGAAATCAAAAATTCCGATTGGTTTGAAAATTTTTTTGACTGCACTTGCGATTATTGACGATCTTGGAGCAATCATTATTATTGCAATTTTTTATACGCACGATCTTCAGATTTCATACCTTTTTTTAGCATTACTGAGTCTACTAATGTTAATAGTGTTCAATTGGCTAAACGTAACCCGATATTATCCATATTTTTTTGTAGGCTTTTTGGTATGGCTATTCACATTTAAATCAGGCATTCATTCAACGATAGCTGGTGTCATTCTTGGATTTTGTATTCCTCTTAAAAGTAGTGAACAAAGTTATTCACCCCTAATAAAATTAGAACATCATTTACAACCTTGGATTCTGTATGGTGTCTTACCGCTTTTTGCATTCGCCAATACTGGCCTTAACTTTGCTAATATCGGAAAATCTGATTTATTTAACTCGGTTACACTTGGCATATTTCTAGGGCTATTCATTGGAAAACAATTAGGTATATTTGCAGCTAGTTGGATTGCAATCAAAACCAAACTAGCAAGCTTGCCACATGCTGTTAATCTGCGTCATTTGTATGGCCTAAGTGCTATTTGCGGAATTGGATTTACGATGAGCTTATTTATGGGTGATCTATCTTTTGCAAAATATCAAACAGCATTTACAAATTTTGTTAAGTTAGGCGTTTTGAGTGGCTCAATACTATCTGGTGTTTTTGGGCTAATAATCTTGTCTGCTAGAACTAAAAGGGTGATATAATCTATGTCTCAAATAGATTATTGTGAATAAAATAGGCTTCTATTATTTTTACCGCTTGTTCGTAATGTTCCCGCAATAATTTTAATGCTAATTGGGTATTTCGACTTAACGCAGCATCCATGGTTTTCTTTTGAGCTTTTGCGTAAGGCAAGCCTTCTTTATGTTTAATACCGGCGATTAACCACTGTCTGCGATAGCGTTCAGTTAATAAATAAAGTTGTTGCTGGATAGATAGCAAATGTTGCAAATCACAAGCAGATAGTAACGCTAAATTGAAAGCTCGATGACGATGTTCCCATTCTTTATAATCGTCAGGATTAGTGATTTGGTGCTCTGATTCGAATTTTGCTAAGTGATGATGAGCACCGACTACATCTGCTTCCCATTTATCGTCGCCGTGCTCGATAGCAAGGCGCAAAGCCAGCTCTTCGATAAGAATGCGGGTCTGGTAAATATCATTGAGATTTTCTTGTGACACCGGAGCTACTCTGAAACCTTTCTGGCTAATAGCCACTACCAGCTCAGTAGCCAAAAGACGTGAAAGGGCTTCTCGAACGGGTCCAGGGCCGACTTGATATTGTTCCGCTAGCTGGGCGATATGAAGGCGCTGTTCTGGAAGAAGTTGATTTGTTATTATATCTTCTTGAATAGATTGATAAATTTTGTCGACCAGTGTTTTTGTCATAACTCAAACCTCATTATATGAGAACATTATAAAATAAATATCAAATAATAAAAAATATATTTTATTTGACTTTGTATATTTGTAGACGTTATTCTGTTACCTAATCAAGATATTGGGAGGGTATATGAACGTTGAAGAGAGAGAAGTTGGTAAATTACTAGGCAAGAGAGGTTTGGGGCTTGGATTTGGTGAAGGCAATGCCTTTCATATATTGAGCAAAGAACCTAATAGAGGATTAATAAATCAAATTCCTTTTACTGAGAATTTTTTAAACGAAATCTCAGTAAAAATGACGGCTAAAAACAATCAAAGCATATTAGCTATCCTAATTGAAGCAGTTCGAGAACAACTACCTGACAAAAATGAGGAGGAGGTTCTTGAGGTAACGAAAGATATATTAGCGTTGACTCTTCCTGATCTTCTGGTCGATATCAATATCACTAGATTCAAAAAAATTAGAACGAAGCTGCTGGGTGCTTTTCCAGAAGCCACTAAAAAAATATTAATGCATTACGGTTTGAGCGCATTTTGCGATGATGCTGGAAAAAGATTTTTGAGATCAATTGTGACCTCAAAATACAGTTTATTTGCTTTCGAAGAAAAGGAACAAAAAATAAAGGAAGCAATTACGAAAATTGATGAGCACTTAAAGACAGGCAGTATTGAGTTAATCGATGATGAAGTGTTAGCTTATTTACTACCTGCCATTTTGGATCGATTACCTGATCAGGAATTACGAATTGCAGCATTCGAGATTGCTAACCATGTTGATTCAAAATTTCTAGCGCCTTTAGGTGATAAGGATTATTTTACACCTAAAGTTGTTGCTGCAAGTTCCGACAAAATTGTCATCAAAAACACCAACAAGCGATCACTGCAGTTTTTTGCCCCATCATCAAATACTGTCATCAAAGTACGAGGTGACCAGTTCAAAAAACAACACACCCATTTTCATTTTGAACGAGATGGGGAAGAACATGAATATGATTTAGATGGGCAACGCTTTGACGGTGAACTTCATACAGTTTTCGAACAAAACCATAAAGGAAAAATTCGGCTGATGGCGATCGGATTTCCGCTAAAAGTGATCGCAGAAGAAAATCCAAGAATCGCAGGATTACTACAGGCTATCAACGAATTAGAAGAAGTTCGCCAATGGCGAGCTTCAGGAAAAAAAGGGCGACTGGAATTAAATACCACATTGGCAAACGCTCAGCAGGTGTTTGTAGATTATCTTAAACAAGCTAATGGCGATCTTAATTTACTATTTCATAGCTGGGGAAGCTTACGTTCAGATACTTATGGCTTTCGAGCCGGCTTACGGTTTTTTATTTCACCTACAGCCATTACTCTGTCCGAACAACAATATCGAGACTTGAAAGAGATTTTTGGAGAAATGAATAAAGACTTAACAGAGACAGATAAAGTTGATCCAATTGATCGTAAAGCTGGATATCGGAAGGAGAGGGTTGAGCTTTCAAAACAGTTAGAAGAAAAAATCACCAATACATCCATCTATCGGCCTTCTGTTATCTCTTAGGAAGAAACCACCCCTGACCCTAACCCTCTTCCGTAAACGGGAGAGGGGACAACTCAATTCACCTATACTATATTTATTACATCTTTAATATATAAAAGCAGGACTAATAAACATGCATAAAGAAATCTTTCCGGGAAAACCAAATTTAGATGCGGTGATCGTTTTTAAACAGATGCCAATATTTTTTTACAAAGAACATGATAAATACAAATTTCAGCTTAATCACCATGGTCGAGTTCATATAATAGATTCATTAATGAATTTTTTTAAGGAACATGATCCGGACTTTTTGAAAATTTCTAAGGAACGTAATTTAAGTGATGAAGCAAGTGTTCGAGAAGTAACAGACAATAAAGACAACGACAAATTCCTAGAGACTGTTTTAACAATGTGTTCGAAGGCATCTAGAAATGAAGATGGATTCACAACACATCATAGTGATAACGCACAGCAAAACTTACAAGATTTGATTGATAGGATCGATTTGCATTTATATTCTGGTCCAAGTGCAACGATAAAAATCTAAATTAAGTGCGGCTTGAAGGATAGATTCCCGCCTTCGCGGGAAT
>DJAM01000040.1:18855-19860 GCA_002429595.1 Coxiellaceae bacterium UBA6002 | reverse complement strand
ATGACAAAAGAAAGCGGGAATGACAAATACGCGTGAATGACAGTACGGGGTATGACAGTATAGGTGATCAAAACTGCCGAAAAGCGTTTTCTAAATCTTTTTTCAAGTCTTCGATATTTTCGATGCCCACAGATAATCTTATAAAGCTATCTTGAATGCCTAGCAATTCGCGTTTCTCTTTTGGAATCGACGCGTGAGTCATGATAGCAGGGTGTTCAATTAAGCTTTCGACACCGCCTAGGCTTTCTGCTAATGAAAAAAGTTGGCAGGTTTCTAAGAATCTAATAGTTTCTTCTAGACTTGCTTTCAATACTACTGAAATCATGCCACCGAATTGGCGCATTTGTTTTTTAGCTAATTCGTGTTGGGGATGTGATTCAAGTCCTGGATAGTAAACTCGTGCGACTTTTGGGTGTGATTCTAGCCACGTGGCTAATTCTTGGGCATTGGCGCAGTGACGATCCATTCGAATCGCTAGGGTTTTTAAACCTCTTAATGCAAGGAAACTATCGAAAGGTCCTGAAACTGCTCCGATTGCATTTTGTAGGTAGAACATTTTCTCAATGAGTTCTTGTTTATCTTTGACTACAACTATGCCACCGACCATATCAGAGTGGCCGTTTAAATATTTCGTTGCAGAGTGCATCACCATATCTATGCCCAGCTCAAGAGGCCTCTGTAAGATTGGTGTGGCAAACGTGTTATCGGCAACTGAAATTAAGTTGTGGCGCTTAGCAATAGCCGCAACGCCTGCCAAATCAATGAGCTTTAGCATTGGATTAGTAGGGGTTTCCACCCAAATTAATTTCGTGTTGGGACGAATTGCTTTTTCTACAGCAGCTAGATCACTAAAGTCGACTAATGAAAAATCAATTCCAGCTGAACGCTTGCGGACATTTTCAAATAATCGATAGGTACCACCATATAAATCATCGCAAGCAACAACATGATCACCAGGTGATAACATTTCTAAAATAGTGGCAATGGCAGCCATACCGGAAGCAA
>DJAM01000040.1:2753-18752 GCA_002429595.1 Coxiellaceae bacterium UBA6002 | reverse complement strand
ACCAGCCATACCGGAAGCAAACGCTAAACCATGTTTGCCAGACTCTAAGCTGGCAATACATTTTTCATAAGCTAAGCGAGTTGGGTTGTGAGTTCGAGAATATTCAAATCCTTTGTGTTTGCCTGGACTAGTTTGGACGTAAGTAGAAGTTGCATAGATGGGTGTCATGACAGCGCCGGTGGTCGGGTCGGGTTGTTGGCCGGCATGAATCACTTTAGTCGCTATATCTAAATCGTCACAATTATTCACTGTCATTCCTTAATTCATTTTATTTTTGATCAGCCAATTATTATCTACGAACTTGGTTAAATAATTTCGGATAGAGTCGGGTAGGATCACTAAGCATTTTTGACCTGCTTTGAGTGTTTTTGCTGCTTGTAAGGCTGCCCACACGGCTGAACCTGAAGAACCGCCTACTAGCAAACCTTCTTCTTTAATTAAGCGTCTGGCTACCTGGAACGAATGTTTATCATCGACTTTGATGTATTGATCGATTAAATCATTATCGAGAACGTCGGGAATAAAATCATACCCAATGCCTTCTACCAGATACGGGAAAATCTCATCGCCACCGCCTAAGATAGATCCGTAGGGATCAACGCCGATAATTTTAATCTTAGGTAGTGCTTGCTTTAAGCGCTTAGCAATTCCCGTAATGGTGCCACCGGTACCAACACCCGCAACCAACATATCAAATTCGCCCATGTCATCTAGAATTTCTTGAGCGGTGAATTTGAAATGTGCTTCAGGATTCGCAGGATTAGTATATTGGTCCAAAATGTGGGCGTTTGGTAATTGTTGTTGTAGCTCTTTTGCTAAGGAAATATGACTATCCGGCGCGTCCCAAGCTGCTTCAGTTGGCGTGCGATATATCTTTGCACCGAGCGCTTCTAACACGACCTGTTTTTCATGGCTCATCTTTTCAGGCATTGTAATGATAACGTTATAGCCTTTCACTGCACCGGCTAATGCGATGCCAATACCAGTATTTCCTGAAGTAGGTTCAATGAGGGTGTCGCCTGGCTTGATGCGACCTGATTGTTCCGCTTGTTCGACCATATAAAGACCGATACGATCCTTCACAGAACCACCTGGGTTCATGAATTCGCATTTGCCATATAACTCGCAATCTAGATCACTGCCAACGCGATTAAGTCGAGTGATGGGTGTTTTGCCAACCGCTTCAAGTATATTATTGAGTATCATTGAGGTTCGTCCTGATTACTGAATATTAATGTTAGGGCTCCTGGGTTCATCCAGCGTGT
This sequence comes from Coxiellaceae bacterium UBA6002, assembly GCA_002429595.1. Classification (GTDB taxonomy): domain Bacteria; phylum Pseudomonadota; class Gammaproteobacteria; order UBA6002; family UBA6002; genus UBA6002. The sequence goes on along the minus strand of DJAM01000040.1, from coordinate 17,487 downwards.
ATAGAAGAAGGGTAGTATAAGATGAGATTAGATTAAGAGGAAGAATTACCTAAGCCTCGCTCTTTCCGGAACGAGGCTTAGAGCGCTTCCATGCACGTACCCACCCTTGAATTAATGAAGATCGAGAAACATCTCTTGATATTTCTTTTGCATTTGTTCTGGCATCCGACTGTCGTTTCTACCATAGGTAGCTCTAGTGATTTTATCGTAGAGAACATTCTTGCAATCTATTAACCGATTGATGATCGGTTTACGGTTATTCATAAAATAAGCATCATGCCATAACCTAACGGTTGCGCCTTTACTGCCAATAAGTAGATTATCTTTATTTTCAAGCGTGACTGATTCGCTCTCTGGATAGTAAATATAAGTTAAGATTCGGTCCACATCGAGCTTGAGAATCATATTGGTGTCATTTAAATAACGAATAAAGCCTTCTAAGAGGTTTGTCATTTCCAGAACTTTTTCTAAATCGTCTAAACGGCTGTCTTTCTGTATTCTGGTTATCTGGTGACTGATATAGTTGATAATCTTTTTTTGGGGTGGGTATAACCCATGTTGGGCTGCAGTATGCTTGATGGTCAACTGCTTAATTAATTCTGAGATTTTCTCGGGAGTGAGCATGACACTTTCTCCTGTTTATTTATATTTGCCAGAATATAATAAAATTAAAGCACTCTTAACACATTTCTACTATAGTTCAGTATTTTTTAAATTAAAAGCTTCTGTATACTGTCAGCTAGCAAAAAATGGAAATTACCGTGAATTTATTAAACGATTTAGAAAATAATCTCCGAGAGAGATTTTCTTATTTTCAGAGAAAATTAAACAACATGAAGGTTATTGATAACGAATCTCTACTCATTGTAAACAGCCACGAAATGACAGATATGTTCAATATTGTCTGCTGCAAAGGGCAAATAAATCGAAATCAAGTGCAAGAGGTTATTAAACTATATAAAGACCAAAATTTACCATTTGCCTGGTGGGTTGGCTTTGAGGGTGAGCCAGAGAATTTAACAGCAATGCTCTTGGAAAATGGTCTAAAAATGTCAGAGGAAGAATTGGCAATGGCGATAGAATTGAAATCTTCCTTCACTTTTGTTATTCCAAACAACTTGGAAATTAGACAAGTAAATAACCATAAGACGTTACAGGACTTCGTGCAAGTCATAACGGACATAGTTCCACAAGAGAAAAATGCAATTGAGAACTTCTACTTCAGTGCTGAAGAAATTATCTGCCAAACTAGCAAAGATATAGAGTTCTACGTAGGCTACATCGATTCCAAGCCAATCAGCACATGCTCAGTAGTTTACTCAACTAACGTAGCTGGAATATTCGATATAATAGCTTCATCAAAAATGAGAGGAATGGGCATCGGCTCAGCGATGACGCATACAGCCATGCATGCGGCTCTAAATAAGGACTATAAATTTTGCATATTAACAGCGACTGACGATGCTAAGTATCTGTACGAAAAAATTGGCTTTCAATCATTAAAATTAATGGCTGTGTATACTTAATGAATACAATTAATTCAGAAATACAACGTCTTAATGACAATGATTCCAGAGTTCGCCAACTAGTGGTGTTAGCAAAGTTAGATGATGAGGAGATTCGACGCTTAATTGAAGCGCTCAAACACAATACCCATATTACATCTCTAAACCTTGCTTTTACATCACACAGCAATCAAAGATTAAAAGCACTGACCCAAAGCAGATACCTTAAATGACTTTAAAAGCGCTCCAGAGCTATAATTCCAGTAAGGAAAATTACTGGCAATAAATCACGTTTCTTTCTGTTCACACCTATCTCGAGCAATTGCAAGCGCTGACGTGATTGCACTGCAAGCTCCCATGGCTTGAATAAATCTGCCCAATAAAAGCCAACTAAACGAATCTGTAGACATTACCTGCGCGCTTGCGAACGTATAAAGTAATAAGCCAAATAACAACACTGGTTTTCGACCAAAACGATCGGAGAATGGTCCATAGAATAATTGTGCTGCAGCAAGTCCGAGTAACGAGAAACTTAATACCCATGAAATGTTGTCGCCCACAGCAAAATATTGTTTCATCGCAGGCATGCCAGAAATAAAAATATCATTACTTAACGGCACAATGACACAAACAGACAGAATTGTTGTAAAAATAAATCTTTGGAACATAACAATTATATTTGAAAATTTGGTTTCCTGGGTACACACCAGGCTACGTTGGACTTTCTACAAATTTCGCAGGGACTTCATACAAAATACGGGTATCACCATCTGATAATAAAATTTTATGATCGCCGTGTTCTGTAATGTGTTGTGTTAAAATAGCGTGGATGCCTGCTTGGTGCAAGGTACGTACTTGGTAGTTGGCACCGTCATCACTGTAGATAATAACATATAAATAGTTCCAAAGGGGATCTTCGCTATCGAGTATGCCCTCCCCGTCTGGGTCAAAATAGACTAAATCGAAGGGCTTGGAATAATACTCAGTGTATTCGGGATGGTTGGGGATGAATTGGCTGAGATAGCCGTTTTTGTCTAGCACTAACAAAACATCATCGCCACTGACAACTTTTCTAAGATTAATCCCGTGATTGCTATCCATATCAATGACGCCCAGTAGCTGGAAGTCTTTGCTGATTGGCCTTATGTTAAGTGGTTCAGTCCATTGTTCGTGCAAATATACAAACGTACCGATGATCACCAGCAATAAAATAATAATGATTGACCAGGTTTTGCCTTTCATTATTTTTCTTTCCCAACGATTTTGGGTGGTGGTAATGATGGGCAGCGTTGAATTGAACAAATCACAAAGTTAGCAATTTCATTTAAAAGCATTGACGTGGCGTGGTTGGCAGCGATCACCCCACCATATGGATTATTTTGAGGCGCTGGTAAGACAATTTCGCAAACCTTCTCACCGATGACTTCACGGCAGCAATTTTCGATAATCACAACTTGAATGACCATGCGGACTTGGCTTGGGCAACAGAAAAATTCGTGTTGCAGTTTCAGCAGTTTGGTTTCAATGCGATATTGCGATTGTCCAACATAGGGAGCTGTGGTGACGGCTTTGAAATAACAAGTATTGCGTAGACTTTGTGCCACAAGCGAAGTCAGCATTTCATTAGGGGGAGCTACCCAGCGATTTCGGCTATAGGCTTTCAATTCATAGGGACACTTGAGATAAATTATCTGATCAGTATCATACCCTGCTGCTGCGGTGGTATCTGCCACAAAAACGGTGAAGCACGAACCGCAACAAGGTTGGCGGATACATAAATTATTCAACGCGTAGCGATTAACGCAAGTATCGACAGCGCAACCACTTAGAGTCACTGCAACTATGCACAAAGCCAACAATGCCAATTTTCTTAGCATACTTATTCTCCTGGTCCTGGAGGACAAGGTTTAGTGCCTCTAATAATTGCAGAGGGATTCTGCTTGAGAGTACTCGTCACCTCTTTGACATTTTGTAGGGTTTGTTTCAACGACCTTGCCGCCTCATAGATTTCAGGCAAGGTTTGATCGCTTAAACTTTTAACTGCAACATCCAAATCACGAATGGTGCCTTGGCTGTTTTGTAAGGTGATTTTGATTTGCTCACTTGCACCCGTCAGACCTGCTGCTGCACCTCTAAATTTTTCCATGGTATCTGGAAATTGATTACTCGCTGTAGAAGTTTTGGACAGGATATTTTTGATGCTCGCTAAATTTTGTGGATCTAAAACATTTCGAAAACTTTCGCTAATTATCTTGAAACTGACACTCATGCCCTTTAAGCCATTGGTGACTTCTCGCAGGGTATCGTTTAATTGCACAAGTAACGACGGCTCAGATGGAATAACCGGATAGCGTTCACCTTTGCTTTTTTCTAATGGTGGCGCACTCGACGTTTTTGCTTTGAGGCCTAAGTAAGTGTTACCCGTGAAACCTTGCGCCATCAATGTAGCAGTTGTGCTTTTATTGATCGGTGCCTTGTCATTGACTTTAACGACTAACATGACTTCTTGCGGGTCTTCAGGGTCAATGGTAATGCTGTCCACATAACCCACCTGGACACCATTAAACTTGACTGGTGCTTTCTCGGTTAGACCCGAAACGGGTTCTTTTAAATAAACTAAGTATTTATGATAGCTTTTAACGTGTTCAGAAGATAACCACAGAACTGCAATTGCGAGTGTGAGAGACAATAGCACAACAAATAGTCCAACGGCCGTGTAATTAACTTTTGGATCCAAATGTTACTCCTTGTCTTTTTCTCTTTTTATTTTTGCTTTTGCTTTTCTTTCCCTACCCACAATACCATTTAGTCGCTGAGCTCTTAAACCGCTAAAATATTCTACGATGGCAGGATGTTCATCATTAACCAATTCTGCCATTGGCTTACAAGCTAAAATAGTACATTTACCAAGAAAAGCAACGCGATCTGCTACCATCCATAGCGTTTCTAAATCATGCGTTACGATTATGATAGTCAAATTCAAGGTTTTTCGTAAGTCTAAAATGAGCTGATCTAAACTATGGGCGCTATGAGGATCAAGACCAGAAGTCGGCTCATCTAAAAATAATATATCTGGATCAAGCGCGATGGCTCTGGCCAATGCAGCTCGCTTCTGCATCCCGCCGCTGAGCTCAGAAGGATATTTATTGGCTGCACTAAGCGGCAAACCCGTCAAAGCAATTTTTAAATAAGCGATCTCTCTTTGTAGTTCATGATCTAAATCAGTTAAAGTGCGCAACGGAAATAACACATTTTCCATCACGGTCAGTGAGCTAAACAGAGCGCTTTGTTGAAATAAGACACCCCAACGATGTTGGATGGAACTGATTTGCTTTGGAGAACATTTGAACACATCTTGCCCAAAAACATGAATGCTTCCAGAGGTGGCTTTTTGTAATAACAGCATCGAACGGAGTAACGTTGTTTTACCGCCACCGCTCTCCCCTACGATTCCCAGCACTTCGTGACGTTTCACTGCAAGATTTATCTTATCAAGCACTTTTGTGCCTTTAAAGGCAGTCGCTAGGTTTTTCACTTCTAGAATTGGCGGCTCTTTCTTGGGGACCTCGTTCATGATTCGATCCTCATAGATTTAACCTGCTATAAATAATCGAGTAAATCGCATCGGCAATGATGATCAAAAATATCGCTTGGACCACGCTCTTGGTAGTTTGGATACCGATACTATCTGCGTTACGCGAGACATTAAAACCTTGGAAGCAGCCCACCATGGAAATAATAAGCGCAAAGGCAGGCGCTTTGCTTAAACCTACCATTAACGTAGTTAAGTTCACCACATCAGTAAAGCGCCCTAAAAAATCACCATACTGCATGCCATATAAAATCTTAGTCATGATCATCCCACCTAAGACGCCGAAAATATCCGCCCAGATGATCAGCAAAGGAAAGACAATTAAAGAGGCAACGACTCTTGGTATTACTAGGATATCAAAGGGCGAAAAACCCATCGTACGTAGTGCATCTATTTCTTCATGTAATTTCATAGCGCCAATTTGTGCTGTGAGGGCGGCGCTGGTTCTACCCGCTCCAATAATAGCGGTAATTAATGGACCGAATTCTCGTAAAATGGCTTGGCCAATTAAGTTAACAATGAAGGCATTGGCACCGTAGTTTTGCAGTTGCACGCCAAGCTGGTAGGCAATTACAACCCCGACCAAAAAAGATAATAATGCAATGATGGGTAGTGCTTGGTAGCCCATCTCATAAATGGAATTTAAAAACGAACGAGCTTGTAGTTGAGTAAAGTGCCGAACGCTGTGAAATGACATGACGATGAGTTGGCCAAGGAAATTCAAATAGGCACTAAATTGGTTGAATTTACTAACAGTGGCCTTGCCGATTGATTCTAGTAAGGACGGACCTTCAGGGCGAGACGGCAACGGCGTTAAGGCTTCCTCTTTCTCTTCCACTAATTTCAGTAAGGCTTTGTGCTCATCTGAAAAGCCAACTAGGCTATGCGCTATTGAGTGGGTCTTTAAGTCAGCAAAAAGATGATATAGCACCACAGCCCCGGCGGTATCCAGGCTCGAAATATCGGTACCATCAATCGTAAATTCTTTGCCGGGGAGAAATCGCAAACGTTTGGTGCGACGAGTCATCAACGGTATTGAGTTTTTGTTCCAGTCACCAGATAGGATAACTTTGCCGTTGTCGCGACGAATGGTAGGTTTTTTAACCGGTTTATGATATTCAATAGGCATGTCTAGCTCACCCTTTGGGTACTCACCCCTTCAACGAGTTGCTTGACTTTAACTCTACCATTAATGAATTGAATAACGATCGAAAGATTACGATTTTCCCAGCGGACAGTTGCGACAGAATTTAGACCAAAACCTAAGGTTGCACTACTTGAAGGCTGCCCCAAAATCGCCGTGACATCTTCTAAGCTCATTCCGGTCTTGATTGAATCGAAATTGGTTTTATTTAGTTTGGGATTACAGGCTGCAAGGAATAAGACTAAGCCACAAAAACAAAGAAACTTTGCAATCCTTTTCATAGCTTTCCTTAGAATAACATCCGAGGAGTTAGTATACCCAATTTGGTAAATCTTGTTCTATTTTTTTTAAGGAAGACCTAAGCGCTAAGTGGTTCGGAACAAAGAGTGCGACCTGGTTCCAGAATCTAGAAGAATGATCCAAATGAATAGTATGAGCTAGTTCGTGAATGATAATGTAACGAGTAAGTTCAAGTGGCAAAAGTAATAATCTGCTATTCAAACTAATGTTCTTATCCCGATTGCAACTCCCCCAACGCGAACGTTGGAGCCTGACTGATAAAGCATTAAATGGTAGGTTGCAGGCTTGGCTATAGTGCTCGATTAGTTCGGGTAAATGACGCTTCCCTTTCTTGATCAGCCAGGATCTTAATAAACGCTGCACTTCTGTTGCATCGATATCGTGTCGAAAGTACAAGCCACAAGTCGCCTTATCTTCCCTAAGTTTATTTTTTTGCCTATCGTTATAGTGAATTTGCCACTCTTCATTAATAGTCATCAAATTAACCGTTTTAGGGATCGTCAAGGCTTGCGGTTTGATCTGAAGTAGGTGCAAGTGCTTTCGCACCCACTCCAGTTTCTCAGTTAGAAACTCAAAAGCTTTCTTCCGGCTAATTCGCTTTGGAATGATTAGTTCCAAGCCATGGCGTGCAGAAATGCGAACCGAAACCCGTCGCGAGCGGTTACTCTCTCGCAATGTCACGGGAGGTAACCATTCAGGACTATTTTTCATCACTCACAATAACTTTTTCGATGATGACATCATCAACTGGTACGTTTTCATGACCCGAACGTGTGGTTGTTTTGGCTTGAGCGATTTTATCGACGATATCCATACCATTCACGATCTTACCAAAGACGCAGTAGCCCCACCCTTGGCTGTTTTCAGCGGTATGGTCAAGGAAATGGTTATCATTAAGATTAATGAAGAATTGTGATGAGGCAGAATGGGGATCGCTGGTTCTTGCCATTGCGATCGTGCCACGATGGTTCTTCAGTGCCTTTTTTGCTTCATTGCGAATTGGGTCATGGGTTTTCTTTTGATTCATGCCTGGTTCAAAGCCACCACCTTGGATCACAAAGTTAGGAATGACCCGGTGAAAAATGGTATCCTTATAGAATCCTGTTTCCGCATACTTCTCAAAGTTTGCGCTTGTTTCAGGGGTATTTTCATGATCGAGTTCAATATCGATTTGGCCTAAGTTTGTGATAAAAGAGATCATGTCGCTTCCTTTTATAAGTCTAGATTGGAGCTGACATTTTAAATTTATCCCAACTTTAGTCAATGAGCATCAGTGTTTCGATAAATAATAAGGGCTTTCGCACGATGAATGCGGATCAATTCTTACAGGCGCTTACAATTGATGACCTGGTCTTAACTGCGAATCGAAGATTGGCAAATTATTTGCGGGATCAATACCATCAGCTCCAGTTAGAACTTGGCCTTAAAGCCTGGCAAGGTGTCGCGATCATGCCGCTATTAGCATGGGTTGAAGCCACTTATCAGTTTTATACGCAAAGTGCACGTCGCATCCTCAACGATTTTCAAGAAACTCTTCTGTGGGAAGAAATCATCAGTCATTCTGCTACTGGTACTGAATTAATCAATATTCAAACCACCGCGCAATTAGCGAAAGATACCTGGAATCTTTTACAACAATGGAATTTAAGTTGTGACGCACTTAAGACTTCTGATTGCTTTGACATCCAATGCTTCGTGGCTTGGACGCAGACTTTTCAAAATAAGTGCCAAGCGTTGGACGTCATGACTCGCTCCGAAGTCTTAGCCGAGCTTATTACTCTATTAAGCATTGATGAAATAGCCAAATTACCAAAGCAAATATTCTTTGTTGGCTTCGACGATTTAACGCCTAGCATTAAAATACTGCAAGAAACATTACAATCCAAAACTCAAATAAGTACACTTAATCTTCAAAGCACCGATGCCTGCACAGCGGTGCGAATGAGTTTTGCTGATCAAAAAGAAGAGTTACAGGCGATGGCACGCTGGGCTGCAAACCAACATCTTCTTAATCCTGAAGCGCAAATCGGTTGTATCGTGCCAAATTTAAATGCGCAGCGCACGACCATTGAAAATATATTTTCAGAGCAGGGTCTAGCAACAAAATACAATATTTCAGCCGCAAAAGCGCTACTCGATTATCCGATCATTCAACACGCATTACTAATACTTTCCTTGACTTTTACAACGATTCCTTACGAAAACTGGAGTCAGCTTTTGCGTTCACCGTTTATAGCAGGATCGCAAAGCGAAAATAATGCTCGAGCAAAATTAGATTTTAAATTGCGACAAGTAGCTGAACATAAAATCAGTTTAAAGCAGTTAGTGAGCAATTCGCTACTAGAGAATTGTCGCTCACTTAAAGAATTACTACTTGCATTTTTAAAAATTAAAACTCCCGACAGTCAGACTTTAGAAGGATGGCTGTTATTATTTAGCAAGCAACTCGCAAGCTTTGGATGGCCGTCTGACCGAACTTTAACAAGTACTGAATTTCAAGTAGTAGAACGATTCAAAAAAAGCTTTGATGAATTGCTAGGCAGCCAATTGCAATTAAAGAAAATATCATTCAACGAAGCTTTAACATTATTACAACGCTTACTTAAAACAATTGAGTTTCAACCACAAAGCCATCAAGCGCCGATTCAGATACTTGGACTTTTGGAGGGAGCAGGCATACGCTTTGACGCGATGTGGGTTGCAGAACTAACCAGCGATAATTGGCCACAACCTGCAGCACCCAATCCGTTTATTCCCATGCAATTGCAACGGCAATACGCGCTACCCCATTCTACTAGTGATCGTGAATTACAATTTAGTCAGAATGTTATGGCACGCTTGCAGCAAAACGCGCGCAACATTGTGTTCAGTCACGCTAATTTTGAAGGTGACCGACATCTAGCACCTAGCTCGCTTATCACCCAATTTCCACAGGTGATGTTTGATTTACCTATCGAGGATAATTTAGCCCAACAAATCTATCGCAGCAAAAAAATGGAATGGCTTTGCGATCAAGTTGGACCACAAATAACTTCAGAGACTGTTTCTGGTGGTAGTGGCATCTTTAAATCCCAAGCGGCTTGTCCGTTTCAAGCATTTGCTAAATACCGGCTGAATGCTGAACCATTAGCAGACATCATGCCAGGATTGGCGATGACTGAACGAGGTAGCCTCATTCACGAGATATTAGCCCTGTTATGGCAAGAGCTAAAAAATCACGAGACTTTGTGCGCGCTCGATGACAACACACTGAAAAAAAATGTGCTAACGGCCATTGATCAAGCACTATCAGAATTACAAATCACGAAACCACTGACTATTTCCTCGCGATTTATTGCAATTGAAAAGATAAGGCTGTTCGACATTATCATGAGTTGGTTAGAGATTGAAAAATCTCGAACACCTTTTGAAGTGATTAGTTGTGAGGAACGACAAGTGACTCAAATTGATAAAATAAAATTACATATTCAAATAGACCGAATCGATAAATTGACGAGCGGCACTTATGTCATCATCGATTACAAAACATCCAAGCCCTCCATTCATGATTGGTTTTCAGATCGACCTTCCGAACCACAGCTACCATTATATTTCTCGGCCAGTAATTACGAAGTCAGTAGCATCTTATTTGGACAAGTTAGGAAAGATGAAGTTTGTTTTAAAGGTCTTAGTCGTTACAGCGATACCGCGCCAGGCGTTTTAACACTCGAACAGTTGAATCAAGAAGAATTTAGCACTTGGCAAGAATTAACATTATTTTGGAAAACATCTTTAAAGAATTTAGCGGTTGATTTCATTACTGGTAAAGCTGCAGTTGCTCCTAAAAATATTGCTTCCTGTCACTATTGTCATTTAGAGGAATTGTGTCGCATTCACCACAGTGCTGCGAATATCACGGTTCAAGGAGCAGCAAATGACTAGCATCTGTGACCATCATTTACGAGAACAAGCACTCAATCCGACAGAATCTTTTATTGTTCAAGCACCAGCAGGGTCAGGTAAAACTGAATTGTTAACTCAGCGCTTACTAGTCTTATTGGCCAATGTCCAGCAAGACCCTGAGGAAATCGTTGCGATAACATTTACCAGAAAGGCAGCCAGTGAAATGCGCTCTCGGGTTTACGAAGCATTGCTACGAGCACAGCAGCCTGCACCGGTGGCTACTCATGAACTTAAAACTTGGCAGTTAGCAAACAATGTCTTAGCCAAAGATAAGCAACTTCGCTGGCAATTGTTGCGGAATCCAAATCGCTTGCGCATTTTAACGATTGATGCGTTGTGCGCTAAAATTGCAAAATCAGCTCCGATCTTATCACGTTTTGGAACCATTCCTTCGATCACCGAAGATGCTGAAGAATTATATCGAGAAGCAGCTACAAAACTATTGGAATCATTAGATGAAGACAGTTCCTGGCAATCACATCTCACCACCCTGCTATTGCACTTAGATAATAATTTTAAGGTAGTGCAAGATTTATTTGTCGGAATGTTACATCGACGTGACCAGTGGCTTGACTACATTATGACGCATAAAAATAATGATCAGGCACGCAAGAGTTTAGAAAAAGGTCTACAAAATATTATTCTTGAAAGCATCACTCAAGCGGCAAACTGTTTTCCTGAAGAACTTCATGAAGAGCTCATGTTACTTGCAAATTTTGCTGCCAATAACTTAGCCGCGACTGACCCGGATTCAAATATTGGTGAACTACGTGGGGTAAGATCTTTCTCATGTCAGACATCTTCGGATCGAAAAATTTGGTTCGCGTTACAAGAACTTTTACTGACGCAAGGTGGCGAATGGCGTAAGACTGTTAACAAAAATAACGGCTTCCCGGTAGCAACCGAAAATAAAAATAGCCCAGATGCGCAACACTACAAACAGATGAAAGAGAGGATGATTAGATTCCTTGCCACCTTAAAAGATCAGGAGTTATTTCGTCTGACTTTACAACAAATCGCTATTTTGCCACCCGAACAATATTCTGAAAATCAATGGCAAGTGATTGCGGCACTGATCGAATTATTGCCAATTTTAGTGGCCTATTTGCATACCCTATTTCAAGAACGAAATGTTATCGATTTTATTGCGATAGCAAGAGGCGCTCTCGAAGCTCTTGGTGAAGAAGATAACCCTACCGATTTAGCGCTGAACCTTGATTATCGAATACGTCATTTATTAGTAGATGAATTTCAAGATACGTCTGTCACGCAATTCAATTTGCTCCAACGCTTAACAGCAGGTTGGGAAAGCACTGATGGACGTACCTTGTTTTTAGTTGGCGATCCGATGCAATCTATTTATCGTTTTCGCGAAGCAGAGGTAGGCCTTTTCTTGCAGGTTAAACAGCAAGGAATCGGTGCCCTTAAATTACAACCCCTGACATTAGAAGTTAATTTTCGATCACAAGCGGGCATCGTTAATTGGTTTAATAATACTTTTGCAACGATTTTCCCAACCTATGAAAATCGAGAGCTTGGCGCAATTTCTTATAGTCCTTCTGTTGCCTTTTCGGAGATCGATCACAATCAACATGTTGTGGTAACACCATTATGTAATGCCAGTGATCAGCAAGAAGCCGATCACATCGTGAAGATTATACGCGAAGAAAAAGAAGTAAATCCTAATGCCACAATTGCTGTCTTAGTTCGATCACGAAGTCATCTACAGCAAATTGTGCCGACGTTGAAGCGAGCTCAAATAGATTTTCAAGCCATTGAAATTGAACGTTTGATTTATAGTCCAGTCGTCAGTGATTTGTTTGCCTTAACAAAAGCTCTCTGTCATCTAGCCGATCGGATCGCTTGGCTCGCTGTGCTGAGGGCGCCTTGGTGTGGCTTAACGTTGTCGGATTTATATGCCATTACCAATTACAATTTACCTGCGACTATTTGGGCTAATCTTCAAAATTATCAGCAAATTGAAAATTTAAGTCAGGATGGTAAACAACGTCTATCAAGAATCGTTCCTATTTTAGGTGATGCGCTCAATAATAAATTACGCACTAACTTCAGATCTTGGTTAGCGCTCACTTGGTATCGCTTAGGTGGTCCAGCCTGTTTAACAGAAGAATTTGAAATTAATAACAGTAATGCTTATTTTGATTTGTTGGATGAATTGCAGGCACTAGGCGATATCAACATTATTCGACTCGAAGAGCAACTCCACAGTTCCTACATTCATTCGTCTTCATCAGAGGCAAATGTTCAGGTCTTGACCATCCATAAAGCAAAGGGGCTTGAATATGACGTGGTGATTATGCCAGGGCTTGAGAGTAAGCCTGCGATCGATGACCAGCAGTTGCTATTGTGGTGGGAGCGCACCAATAAATTTGGCAATAAAGATTTAATTTTGGCTCCGATTAAACCATTAGAGCAACGTTATGATGATATTTACCGTTATCTTAAAACCCAGGAAACTGCAAAATACAAATATGAAATGGTACGACTACTTTATGTAGCGGCTACTCGAGCACGTCAAAAACTTCATTTGATTGGTAACGTGGTAAAAACAGAAGATAATGAGAAAGTTAAGACACCCTTCTCAAGCAGTTTTCTAGGAATTCTTTGGCCTGCGATAGAAACACATTACCAACAGCCAATTTATTTTGATGACACCACAACTTTTTCCGACAATAATCCTCTCTTATTAGAAAGGTTAACAAGCGATTGGCAACCGCCCTTGGAGATTACTAATAGTCTCGTGGTGTCTAAACATAATTTTTATCGCTTTGAGTGGCAACCACAATTTAAACGTCAAGTTGGAATTATCATTCATCAATATTTACAAAAATTAAGTTCGCCTCATTTTAAAAATTTAGAAATGAATCGATTATCATGGCAGAAACAGCTTGTTGAGCTAGGTGTCGTTGCCCCGTTTTTGGATTCATGTATTGAGCAACTAGAGAAAGCCATCACTAATATCCATCAAGATCAAACTGCTCAGTGGCTTCTTGATCCTACACATTCACAAGCACAAAGCGAATATCCAATTTGCCTTGCATTAGCGGCGGATCTATTCAATGGTATTATTGATCTGACCTTCGTTGATAACCAAGGCACTCGCTGGATCATTGATTATAAAACCTCTGAGAATTGTGAGGGTGAGCTCAGCGCTTTTTATAGCAGAGCACAACAATGCTATACCGAACAGCTCGAAAAATATGCTCAATATTTCAAAATCATCGAAGATCGACCCATTAAACTAGGACTTTATTTTCCGATGTTTTGCGGCTGGCATATGTGGGATTATCACAGTTAAGAGAAAACTTTATGTCACAAGATATTTCTAAGAAGTTAATTGTTGCTATTTCCTCCAGAGCACTCTTTGATCTGGATGAAAGCAATCTAGTTTATGAGACAGAAGGAGTCGACGCCTACGCCGCCTACCAAATTGCTCATGAGAATGAAATTCTTGATCCGGGCATGGCTTTCTCGCTTGTGCAAAAATTTTTAAATCTAAATCAAGACGATCAGCACGTTGAAGTCATTTTGTTATCGCGTAACAGTGCTAACTCTGGACTGCGGATATTTAACAGTATTAAGCATTATGAATTAAATATTACTCGCGCCGTCTTTACGAGTGGTGAAAGTCCTTTTCCTTATATCACCGCTTTTGGTTCTCATCTATTTTTATCGTCGAATACTGAAGATGTTAAAAAAGCATTAGCCGCCAATTGCGCTGCCGCAACGATTTTAAGTGGTAGTTGTCATTTGTCAGAAACAGAGCAGTTACGAATTGCCTTTGATGGCGACTCGGTGATTTTTTCTGATGAGGCAGAACGAATTTACCAAGCAAACGGTCTTGAGGCGTTTACCCGCAGTGAATCCTTAAGCGCGCATCAACCGCTCTCCGGCGGTCCCTTTAAAGGTTTTTTAGGCGCATTGCATCAATTGCAACAACATTTCGGAGCAGAAAACTGCCCGATTCGCACTGCGCTTGTGACTGCGCGTTCAGCACCGACGCATGAAAGAGTGATTCGAACGTTACGTGCTTGGAATATTCGTATCGATGAAGCTATTTTTCTTGGTGGATTAGCGAAAGGAGAATTCTTGCGAGCATTTGGTGCAGATGTTTATTTCGATGATCAAGTGGTTCATTGTGAATCGGCTAATAAGCATGTTACTACTGGGCATGTGCCTCATGGTATTGTGAATTCTTGATGCTTTGAGCCGTCATTCCCGCGAAGGCGG
>DJAM01000040.1:0-2645 GCA_002429595.1 Coxiellaceae bacterium UBA6002 | reverse complement strand
GTCATTCCCGCGAAGGCGGGAACCCATTTTAGGTGCGGCTGGGGGGATGGATTCCTGCCTTCGCGGGAATGACGAAAAATCAAGTTTCGTTAATGCAAGAACGAACTAATTTAGGACCTTCATAAATTAACCCTGTGTACAACTGAATCAATTTCGCGCCTTCATCAAATTTAATTTTTGCCTGTTCTGAAGTTAAAATACCACCACTAGCAATGATTGGTATTCGATCAGCAACTAACGACTTTAGCTTGGTTAGTACTGCGGTGGCCCTATCAAACAAAGGCGCACCACTTAACCCCCCTGCTTCATCCCAAGACGGACAACCTTTAACACCATCGCGCGCTAAGGTGGTATTAGTGGCTATTATGCCATCAATATTTTGCTCTAAGAAAATTCCTGCCATTTGTTCAAGTTCAGCTTCTTCCAAATCAGGTGCTATCTTCACTATCAACGCTACTTGCTTGTGATGTAAAGTCGCTAATTGTTTTTGCCGGTTCTTTAAGGTAGTGACTAAAAGCTCGAGGTATTTAGCTCCCTGCAGATCCCGCAATCCTTGAGTATTAGGCGATGAGATATTCACAGTAATATAATCTGCGTACGGGTAAACTTTTTCCAAACACTGGACATAATCGTCAGCTGCATTTTCGATTGGCGTTGTTGCATTCTTGCCGATGTTAATTCCCAATATACCGCGATATTTACGTTGCTTAACCTTTGTGACCAAATAATCTACACCTTTATTATTGAAGCCCATCCGATTAATGATTGCTTGGCGTTCCGGGATTCGAAATAGTCTTGGTTTGGGATTACCTTCTTGAGGCTTAGGAGTTACGGTACCGATCTCAATAAAACCAAAACCCAAACCACCCAGTGCGTCGATGTAATCACCATTTTTATCCAACCCTGCAGCCAATCCCACTGGATTTTCAAAGTTAAGGCCAAAAAGTTGAACGGGATTTTTCGAAATGGGTGGTATTAATGCGAAACTAAAGACATTTAACAAATTTAATGTCAGATGATGAGCAACTTCCGGATCGAGCTTCATCAAAAATGGTTTTATTAACTGATAACTCATGTGACCCTATGTGGTTAGTTTCTTAAACAAAAAATTCATTGTAACATGTCACTTTCGTCACGCCACTTTTTCGCTGCCGTCGCTGTTCGACGACCGACTGGAAAATATAACAGGAGTTGGAATGATTCAAGGTATGAGTTTTGAAAATGATGAAATCTCTGAAATGCTGAGGCAAACGGTTCGTAATTTTGTTAAAGAAGAAATTGCGCCGATTGCGTCTCAAATTGATGAGGAAAATACTTTTCCTCGGCAATTGTGGCCGAAGTTAGGGTCGTTAGGTTTATTAGGGATTACTGTTGAAGAAGAATATGGCGGTTCTTCGATGGGCTATTTGCAACATGTCATTGCCATGGAAGAAATTAGTCGCGGTTCAGGTGCAATTGGACTGAGTTATGGTGCTCACTCCAATCTTTGTGTCAATCAACTTCGACGATTTGGTACAGAAGAGCAAAAAGTCACGTACTTACCTGCGCTTTGTAGTGGTGAGTCTGTAGGTGCACTCGCGATGAGTGAAAGTGGCTCTGGTTCAGATGTTATTAGTATGCGACTGCGAGCCGAGAAAAAAGATGATCGGTATGTTTTAAATGGTACCAAAATGTGGGTGACAAACGGCCCTGATGCAGATGTCTTAATCGTTTATGCGAAAACAGATCCCGACGGTGCCTCTCATGGTATTACCGCGTTTATTGTTGAAAAGTCTTTTTCTGGATTTAGCACCGCTCAAAAGTTAGATAAATTAGGGATGCGCGGTTCAAACACCTGCGAACTCGTTTTTGATAATTGTGAGGTTCCAATTGGGAATATTCTGGGTAGCCTAAATGAAGGCGCCAAAGTGTTAATGAGCGGCTTGGATTATGAACGAGTCGTTTTATCCGGAGGTCCCTTAGGAATTATGCAGAGCTGTCTTGATGTAGTTATGCCCTATGTCCACGAACGAAAGCAATTTGGCAAGGCGATTGGCGAATTTCAACTTATCCAAAGTAAAATCGCAGACATGTACAGCACTTTAAGCGCTTGTCGAAGTTACGTCTACACCGTTGCAAAAGCATGTGATGCTGGAAAAGTGACGCGCCACGATGCTGCAGGTGCTATTCTTTATAGTGCAGAGCATGCAACTAAAGTAGCCTTAGAAGCAATCCAGTGCCTTGGCGGCAATGGTTATATAAACGAGTATCCCACCGGTCGATTTTTACGTGATGCCAAATTATATGAAATTGGCGCTGGTACCTCCGAAATTAGACGCATGTTAATAGGCAGAGAATTGTTCAATTTGTCAAATTAGGTGAATTATGAGTCAAGAAAATCCCATTATTATTGCGAGCGCGGTTCGTACGCCGATTGGCAATTTACAAGGATCACTTAAAGATTTAAGCGCCACAGATTTAGGTGCTGCGGTCATCAAAGCAGCCGCGCAGCGCGCAAAGTTAAACTCTGATGTAGTAGATACAGTCATTATGGGCTGTGTTTTACCAGCAGGTTTGGGGCAAGCCCCTGCGCGTCAAGCTGCGCTAAAAGCTGGTCTAGATAAAAAGACCGACTGTACCACTATAAATAAAATGTGTGGCTCAGG
>DJAM01000014.1 GCA_002429595.1 Coxiellaceae bacterium UBA6002 | reverse complement strand
TAAATTATTTATTCAAAGAGCAGGTATTTAGAAGTTTTTTGTTATTAGGTCTTGTGATAAAGGATAAAGATAATACCTCGTCTACACCCTTAAGCTTGAAACGCTTGCCAAGTGATTTATTATTCAAAATAGCAGAACAACTTGCTCCTCTTTCTCCGGAGGATATTCGAGACCTATACAACAAACTTTTCCCAGCATTATTAAAAGAGCTTAGATTTAAAGGTGTTTATCAAGAAGCAAGCAGCGGCATTTCATTATTTTTCAGAAGGAATCCAATAGCATCAAGTGTGAAATTGGGTGCACCGCTTCCAGAGAGTGAAGTTGAGAAATATGCTAAAAAATTTCCGGATAGTGTGGAAGCGCAAGTATATCATCATCTTAAGAATACAAAGTAAATACTAAGACACAACACATTAATCATATGCAATAGATACAAATGATGGCAAAAATGATTGCTACGATGAAAGTTAATCAAGCTAGAGGATCATATCAATGTTAATTCCTGCGGAATTTCAAACCCTATTCCAAAAAATGTTATTGGGTGATGCTGAAGGTGCTTCAGCCTATCAAGAGTATTGCTCGAAACGCTGCCAAGCAAATCTTTCCCAAGTTGGAATAGACAACAGTTTTTTGAATTATCTGAGTAGTCAATCAACGATAAATCAATGTCCTTCGGATGTTTTATCTTTAGCAGCAATAATCTACCATCAGTCTGATGGTTATACTAAACCACCTAAGTTTGTTGAGTTGCTTGAACAGTCATCTAACCTACCTTTACCTGCAATCCATCGTGCTTATTTAAATTTAGTTTCAGAGACTCTGAAAGAAAATATTCTCAACAATATCAAGCAACAATCGAGAATCTTAGCAGCACAAAACAATGCAGAAGCACAATGCAATTTAGGGGTTATGTATGAAGACGGTCGAGGAATTTCAGCTGAAGAGATGCCAAATAAAGATGCTATGGCTGTTGAGTGGTATCGTAAAGCTGCTGCTCAAGGACACGCTCGAGCACAATGCAATTTAGGGGTTATGTATGCAAATGGTCAAGGGATTTCAGCAGAAGAGATGCCAAATAAAGATGCTATGGCTGTTGAGTGGTGTCGTAAAGCTGCTGCGCAAGGACACGTTCGAGCACAAAGCAATTTAGGGTTTATGTATGAAGACGGTCGAGGAATTTCAGCTGAAGAGATGCCAAATAAAGATGCTATGGCTGTTGAGTGGTATCGTAAAGCTGCCGCGCAAGGAGACGTGTACGCACAATGCAATTTAGGGTTTATGTATGCAAATGGTCGAGGAATTTCAACTGAAGAGATGCCAAATAAAGATGCTATGGCTGTTGAGTGGTATCGTAAAGCTGCTGCTCAAGGATGCGCTCGAGCACAATGCAATTTAGGGTTGATGTATGAAAATGGTCGAGGGATTTCAGAAAATGAAAAACCTGATAAAGAGGCGATAGCTTATTTTTGGTATAACAAAAGTGCTGAGGCTGGTGTTGCTCAGGCAAAAGCAAATTTAAGCAAACTGGTGGTGAGCCCCTACCAATTAAAAAAAGCAAAGATGATGATAGCCAGAGGTCTAAACTATCAACAAGTAAATTATTTATTCAAAGAGCGGGTATTTAGAAGTTTTTTGTTATTAGGACTTGTGATAAAGGATAGAGATAATCAATCGTCTAGACCAACACTCTTAAAACGCCTGCCAAGTGATTTATTATTCAAAATAGCAGAACAACTTGCTCCTCTTTCTACGGAGGATACTCGAGACCTGTACAACAAACTTTTCCCGGCATTATTAAAAGAGCTTAGATTTAAAGCTAGTTATAAAGAAGCGAGTAACGGCATTTCATTATTTTTCAGAGTGAATCCAATAGCGACAAGTGTAAAATCGGGTGCGCCGCTTCCAGAGAGTGAAGTTGAGAAATATGCCAAAAAATTTCCGGATAGTGTGGAAGCGCAAGTATATCATCATCTCAAGAATAAAAAGTAAATATTAAGACACAACACATCAATCATATGCAATAGATACAAATGATGGCAAAAATGATTGTTACATGAAAGTTAATCAAGAAACTATTTCGCAAAGCTTGAGCGAAGGTCTTTTTAATCGCAACAGAACTTGCGAATTATCTTGTTAAAAAAGAAGGCCATTACCTATAACATTTTTGCAAAATGCCTCGCCACGCTTTGAGGATGATATCGAACAATTTCTAAGTATGCACTTTGTGGTTGAGCAGTGTACCAATCATTGTGGAACTGCCAAAGGGTCATTGTTACAGCTTAATCAATCAAAATTACCGAGAAAAAACCTTGAAAAATTAATAAAATCTTAATAAACATTCTTTATTATTAAAATAAATTATTTCGACTTAGAGGCATATCAATGGTAATTCCTGCGGAATTTCAAACCCTATTCCAAAAAATGTTATTGGGTGATGGTGAAGGTGCTTCAGCCTATCAAGAGTATTGCTTGAAACGCTGCCAAGCAAATCTACCCCAAGTTGAAATAGACAACA
>DJAM01000079.1 GCA_002429595.1 Coxiellaceae bacterium UBA6002 | reverse complement strand
CCAAGTTCGGAATATGAATTAATTGTCGCAGGTGATGCCATTCCACAAACTAACCTTCCGAATTGTAAATACATGGGTTTTGTAGAAGATATGGCACTTTTGTATAGTGTGGCTGATGTCACAGTGCTGCCTTCTTACTACGAGCCATTTGGTTTGGTCGCCATGGAATCCTTACAATGTGGCACGCCTATTATCCTGTCAAAATTTGTCGGAGCGATTGACTTAGTAAAACCTGGTCAAGGGATTATTCTAAATGAATTAACTGTAGATGCTTTGGTGGCGGCTTTGCTTGAGATTAAAAACAATAAACTGACTGTTGAATTTGACTTTGCTAAGACTTTGAACTTGACTCTAAGTGACCACGTCAAACACTTGAAAAGTGAGTTTTTGAGGATGAAATTAGACCATGAAGCAAAAGAAAAAGAAGCGCGTTGATAAATTATTAACTTCACCGATCCCAAAGAATGCTTCAGTAGCATTTAACTGTTCTTTTTGTTTGGGGGATAGTTTAATTGGTTTAGTGACCGTGAACAATTTTGCTCGGAATGGCTATAAAGTGACTGTGTTTGGTGACTATGCGCATGCTCTGCGTGATTGGTTTCCACAGTTTGAAATACATCCGCGGTTAGCTGTTGAGGAGCAAGAACGCCTGCGTGAATTTGATGTGGTGTTGCACATGTACGAAACCGATTTATCAAAGACAGTTGCAGCTTGGCACCCTTGGTCAATTACACTTTCAGACTCTCAACTCTATCTTGCAGATCTAACAATGACCGACATTCAAGTAACGTTGTGCCAGAAGGAATTTAATTTAGATTCGGTAATAAGAGAAAATAATATTCAGCCTCCTGCCGATCTTGTGCATAAAAAACATCAATCACGAATTATCATTCATCCAACCAGCTCGTTATTAAGAAAAAACTGGCCACCAAAGAAATTTATGCAGTTGTCTAAGTTACTTAATGAAGAAGGGTATACTGTTAATTTCATTGTATCACCAAAAGAAAGACCAGATTGGGAATGGCTATTGAGTGAAAATGTTTTCCTTCCTTCATTTGGCTCATTAAGTGATGTGGCAAAATTCATTTATGAATCTGGCTATTTTATTGGTAATGATTCAGGAATTGGTCATCTTGCCTCAAACTTAGGGATTCCGACTGTTTCGATTATTCTTCGTAAAGGTGTTGCAAAACAATGGCGACCCACTTGGGCACCCGGGAAAGTGGTTTTGTCACCAAGTTGGCTAAATCCAAGACCAATCAAAGAAAAATTCTGGAAAATTTTTACTCGTGTCAGCACAGTTAAAAACGCCTTTGACGAATTAAAGAGAGAACATTGCTAATATCTTTTACAAAAAATTTACCCAAAATTCTCCGTGAGAATTATTTCGGTTCTTTGAAAGCCAAAGGTTATAAGATTTACTACGATCCAAACTATCGCACTTTATTACCAGAATTCGAAAATTTAGAAAAATATTTTGAGAACGCTATTTTTTTTAAAAATTCTTTCAACGATACCACTACAGTTGCCTGTGTCACAATAGCTGATAAAAAGCTAGTCATAAAGCGCTACAATCACAAAAATTTTTGGCATGCACTCAAATTGCAATTTCGCGAAAGCCATGCGCTGCGATCGTTTTGGTATGCCCATTTTTTAAGAAAGTTGAACATTAAAACGATAAAACCAGTTGCCGTAATTCAAAAACAATCTGGAGTAATAAAGAAGGCGACATATTTTATTAGTGAATACCTTGATGGCATGAAAGGTTGTGAGTATTTTCATGATAACTCGCAGCAAGAACAGCATTGGCCAAAGACCATTGAGGCAGTTGTCATGATGTTTGGAGCAATGAAGCAAAATCAACTGTATCATGGTGATTTTCACTTTGGAAACTTAGTTATTGTGAACCATGAGCCATACTTGCTTGACTTTGATCGCATTGCTCAAGTTAAAAGTAAAAAGAAATTTAATAAATTGCGTAAAAAAGATGTTGTAAATTTTAATCGTTATGTTGTGAGAAATAAAAAAGCTGCAAGGTATTTCAAAAACAAAATAACAGAATAAAGCTTTTCGCTTTCATTTCTTACTCTTATTCTTACTCCCTCTCCCGCGCGAAGAAGTTGTTAAGAACTCGCAACTATCAGCGGGAGAGGGAGTAAGAATAATATAAAATTAAAATAGAAGAAAAAAATGTTGAAGATTTCACGATAAGCAGAATTGGTTAACTACTCTTCTCCTCCAACAACATTATCTTAACATACCGATAATAACACCCTTCCGCATTCGAAACCGCGAGCAAAAATCCTTTCTTACCATCTAAAAAACCAAGCCTAAAAATATACCCTCTTAAAAAAGTCCAAAGCCCGTGCGAAATTGCAGTGAGTAAGCTTGATTTTTTTCCTGCATTGAATTTATGTTGAGCGCTAAGCGT
This sequence comes from Coxiellaceae bacterium UBA6002, assembly GCA_002429595.1. Taxonomy (GTDB): domain Bacteria; phylum Pseudomonadota; class Gammaproteobacteria; order UBA6002; family UBA6002; genus UBA6002. The sequence goes on along the minus strand of DJAM01000079.1, from coordinate 6,663 downwards.
TGAGTAGCGATTAATTTTTTCAATGACGTCTTCTATTGCGGGAAAGCTATGATGAATTAAATAATTTTGTAGTTTGCCTTTTACGCAATTAACAATTAACTCCTCATGAACCGGAACTTCTTTAAATTTGGCATCACCTTTCTTAAAAAGCCTAAGGCATTGATCATTTTTCCAGTCACCGAACCGCAAAGCTTGGTTACAGTACGTTGATTGTCTTGGAATAAAGTAAGCATTAAATTTGGGAGTTGTTGCTAATAAATCTTGAATTTCAGTCTTCAAATTTTCAGAAACTATTTCATCAGCATCAACTGCTAAGATCCAATCGCTTGTTGCTCTCGATAAAGCAATATTTTTAGTAACTCCAAAGCCAAGCCAAGGTTGCTGAAATACTTTTTCGGTGTACTCTTTGGCTATAGCAACAGTAGTGTCAGTACTCTCTGAATCAATGAGGATGATTTCATCAGCAAATTTTACGCTCTCAAGACATTGCCTTATTCTTGACGCTTCATTTTTGGTAATGATAATAACGCTTAAAGTGTGCACAATACCTCGTAAGACTCTAAAGAGGGAAATAAGGGGAAAGTAAGGCAAAATAACTATTTTTCCTTGCCAAACTATCTAATTGTTGTAATCTTCAAATCAAAGATTTTTGGAAAAATAATTTATAACATGCGGCTATAAGAATGACAATATCCATCCCTAAGTATGAAAATATCACTATTTTAGTGGTTGGTGACCTGATGCTCGATCGGTATTGGCATGGTGCAACTAACCGAGTTTCTCCCGAGGCGCCCGTTCCAGTGGTACATGTCAAAGATATTGAAGAACGGCCCGGCGGTGCAGGTAACGTAGCTTTAAATTTACGTGGGCTGGGTTGTAGAGTTATCTTGCTAGGAATGATTGGGAATGATCCTGAAGGCGCTAGCTTAGAGGGTTGTTTGAGCAAAGCTGGCGTAGAATGTCACCTTCAGCGAGTACCAGATAGACCGACTATTACTAAGTTGCGGGTAATTGGACGCAATCAACAGTTAATCCGTTTAGACTTTGAAGAAAATTTTAATTACATTGCAAAAGACAGCTTAATCACACAATTCATGAACTACTTGCCTAAGGCAGATGCGGTGATCTTTTCTGACTACGGTAAAGGCATTACGCCGGTCATCCGCCAAATGCTGAAAGCGGCAACCAAATTAAAGAAATTAACATTTGTTGATCCTAAGAATAAAGATTTCGATCACTATCACTCTTCTTCAATTATCACACCGAACTTAAAAGAGTTTGAAGAAGTAGTAGGCCCCTGTCATTCCGAAACTGATATCGTCACCAAAGGTAATTATCTAATCGCACAGCACGACTTGGATGCGATCTTAGTGACACGTGGTGAAGAGGGAATGTCATTAATTCATAAACAAGAGCCTCCTCTGCACTTAAAAGCGCATGCAAGTGAAGTTTATGATGTGAGTGGTGCTGGCGATACCGTTATTTCTGTGTTGGCAGCAAGCGTCGCTTCGGGCCAAGATTTGGCTAATTCAGCAAGACTTGCGAATGTCGCAGCCGGTGTCGTTGTTAGGAAGCTCGGTGTTGCGCCTATCTCTGTGCCCGAACTTCGTCGTTCTGTGCAGCGTTATCATGGTTGTGATTTAGGGATTCTAAGTGAAGAAGATTTACTCATTGCAATTGCAGACGCTCACGCTCATGGTGAGAAAGTAGTCATGACTAATGGCTGCTTCGATATTTTACATGCAGGGCATATTGCTTACCTAGAAGAAGCTAAGAGCTTAGGTGACCGTTTGATTGTAGCCGTGAATGATGATGACTCAGTGCGCCGATTAAAAGGCCAAAATCGTCCTATAAACTCTCTACATTCACGAATGGTATTATTATCCGCATTACGCTGTGTCGATTGGGTCGTTGCGTTTTCAGAAGATACACCAGAGCGGCTCATCACCCGTGTTCTTCCTGACATTTTAGTAAAAGGTGGTGATTATGAAATCCCACAAATTGCTGGTTCGAAGCAGGTACTTGCCAATGGCGGTGACGTGAAAATATTAACTTTTGTTGATGGTCATTCAACAACGTCTATGATCGAACGTATAAGAGGAGAAGAGGAATGTATGTCGTAACAGGGGGCGCAGGATTTATTGGCAGTAATATCGTTAAGGGTCTGAATCAACAAGGGATTACAGATATTTTAGTCGTCGATGATCTGACCGATGGCACTAAGTTTAACAATATCGTGTCTTGTCAAATTCAAGATTACCTTGATAAAGATATTTTTTTAACAAAAATTCGCGATCCCAAATTCCTTCAGAACATTGACAAGATTATTCATCAAGGCGCCTGCTCCACCACCACTGAATGGGATGGTCGGTACATGATGAATAATAATTATGAATATTCAAAAGAACTGTTTCATGCCTGTGTCGCTGAACAGATCCCTTTCATTTATGCTTCGAGCGCTGCTGTCTACGGTTTAACGGATACCTTCGTTGAAGAACCAAAATATGAAAGTCCACTTAACGTCTATGGCTATTCGAAACTACAATTTGATCGCTATGTCCGACGATATCTACCAAGCATCAAAAGCCAAGTGGTTGGCTTGCGCTACTTCAACGTCTTTGGGCCAGGTGAGCATCATAAGGGAACCATGGCGAGTGTCATGTTTCACTTTTATAATCAATTACGCTCTCAAGGAGTCATGAAACTCTTTGCGAGTTATGATGATTATCAAGATGGTGAGCAGCGACGAGATTTTATCTACATTAATGACGTCGTCAATGTCATCCTCTGGTTTGCGCAAAACCCTGACGTGAGCGGTATTTACAATGTTGGCACCGGACAAAGCCGAAGCTTTAATGATGTGGCCAAGGCTGTATTAGATTACCATGGCTCAGGCAAAGTAGAATATATTCCCTTCCCGGATCACCTTAAAGGCCGCTACCAAAGTTTCACCGAAGCGGATATTAGCCAACTTAAAAACGCTGGATATCAAACGGCTTTTACGAGTTTGGAAGATGCTGTGAAGGATTATCTGCGGCAGTTTTCTTAATCTGTCATTCCACAGCTTTTTGTAGATCTCACAGCTTTTTGTCGTTCCCGCGCTTCTTTGTCATTCCCGCGCAGGCGGGAACCCATGGTCGGAGTGGCTTCAAGCATGGGTTCCCGCCTTCGCGGGAATGACGCTAGGTACATATGCAGCGAGTTAAAAATGTCTAACAAAAAGTACACGTTGGGTGAGATTGCGCAGATTTTAGGGGCGCAGTTACACGGTGACAGCCATTGTGAAATTACTGGGATTGCCTCTTTAGAAAACGCCAAAGCAGGTCAAATTAGTTTTTTAGTTTCTTCACGCTATCAATTAGTTGCAAGCTCTCGACATGAGAAATTTTTACCTCTTAGCAAAGCTTCTGCAGTTTTATTAGCACCAGATCACATGCAACAGTGCGCCACAAATATGCTGGTCATGTCAGATCCTTATCAAGGCCTCATTAAGTTACTAAGCTTGTTCCAACATAAATCTAAACATGATGCTGGCATTCATCCCAGTGCAACGATTGGTCCTAATACAAAAATTCCTGCAACAGTATCGATTGGACCAAATTGTGTGATTGGCGAGAATTGTGAGATTGGTGAAAACACCATTATTCATGCTAATTGCGTGATTAGTGACAACGTTAGAATTGGAGCGGAATCACAAGTATATCCCAATGTTACGATTTATCACGATGTGATTATTGGTAATAAAGCGATCATTTATGCCGGTGTTGTGATCGGATCGGAAGGCTTTGGAATGATCAGAACTCAATATGGTTGGCAAACATTGCCGCATCTTGGCACAGTGATTATCGGTGATAACGTTGAGATAGGTGCGAATACCACAATAGATCGAGGAGCCTTAGATAATACCATTATCGAAAATGGCGTTAAGCTCGACAACTTAATCATGGTGGGCCACGGTGTGGTCATTGGTGAAAATACTGTCATCGCAGGTTGTGTTGGGATCGGTGGTAGCACCCGAATCGGCAAAAATTGTATGATCGGTGGTGCAACTGGGCTCAACGACAATATTGAAATAGGAGATAATGTCATCTTCACTGGGATGTCACAAGTTGTGAAATCCATCAAGCAACCTGGTGTTTATTCCTCAGGAACGGGAATACTTCCTCAAAAATCATGGCATAAAGCAACTGCACGCTTGCACAATCTGGACGAATTGGCAAAAAAGTTGCGCAAATTGGAGAAAGAACACAATGAGTGAAATGAGGATTAGTGGCATTTTAGACTATTTGCCACACCGTTATCCGTTTTTATTAGTGGATCGTGTTTTGACAATCACTGATAACAACATTGTTGCCATCAAAAATGTTTCTGTAAACGAGCCTTTTTTTACTGGTCATTTTCCACAGAAACCCGTAATGCCAGGTGTTTTAATTTTAGAAGCGCTAGCGCAAGCTTCTGGTATTTTGATTTTTAATTTGGTGCAACGAAAACTCGATAAGGATTTTTGGTTTTATCTGGCAGGAATTGATAATGCAAGATTTAAACGAATTGTTGAGCCAGGCGATCAGTTACGTTTAGAAGCAGAATTATTAAAAGTAAAACGTGATATTTACAAGTTTAAGTGTTTAGCAACGGTAGAAAACCAAGTCGTTTGTACGGCGGAAATAATTAATGCAAGAGGTACACTAGAGTGATTGACGAACGTGCAGTTATTGATCCCAGCGCAAAGATAGCGCCGGGGGTCACGATTGGCCCATGGACAACCATTGGCCCAAATGTAGAAATCGGCGAAGGTACTTCGATTGGTTCTCATGTAGTCGTTAAGGCTGGAGTTACTATTGGTCGCGAAAATAAGATTTACCAATTTGCTTCCATCGGTGAAGACCCACAACATCTAAATTATAAAGGCGAACCAACTGCTTTACGTATTGGTGATCGCAACATCATTCGCGAATTTTGCACGATGAATCGTGGCACGATTCAAGGTGGCGGTGAAACGTCAGTAGGTGACGATAATTTCTTTATGGCCTATGTGCATGTTGCGCATGATTGCAAAGTTGGTAATCGCACCATTTTTGTGAACAATGCTTCTTTAGCTGGACATGTTACCGTCCAAGATTACGCCACGATTGGCGCGTTTGTTGGTATTCATCAGTTCTGTAATATCGGCGCATATAGTTTTATCACCGCTGCAATGGTTGGCAAAGATGTGCCACCCTATGTGATTGTGACAGGAAATACTGCTGCAGTTTGTGGTTTAAATACAGTTGGCTTAAAACGCAGTGGCTTTAGTTCTGAAACGATTACCGTATTAAGACGTGCTTATAATATTTTATTTCGTCAGGGTTTGAATATTAAAGAAGCTCTGGTGGAATTGGAAAAATTAGTTGTGAATACGCCTGAAGTGCAGCTTTTTATTGATGCTATGAATAATTCTAATCGGGGATTGGTCCGGTAATGGCCCTCTCTGCCATTCCCGCGAAAGCGGGAAGCCATTCATCCAGTCGCACGTTGCATGGATTCCCGCTTTCGCGGGAATGACACTCCTTAAACTAAAGCCAAATCCGCAGCCATCTGCTCATTCACAATCTGAGTAATGCGAATAGCAATTGCTAAAGCCCGCTTACCATCTTCACCGGTCACGATCGGGGTCGTATTTGACTGAATCGCAAAGAGAAACGCTTTCATTTCATCAAGCAATGCATCACCTTGTTCAAAAGCCTGTTCCTCACTAATGATTTCAGGTATGCCAGGAAACATTTCACTGACGCCTTTACGGTGAATGGCTAATTTCTTGTTTTGCAAATCTAATGAGATAAATGCATCGTGTTGGAAGATACGTAGTTTACGTTCAACATTAAAACTAACTCGACTCGCAGTGACATTAGCGACACAACCGTTTTCAAATTGAAGTCGGACATTAGCGATGTCGATATGCGAGGAAAGTACCGATGCGCCATTCGCATGGATGTTACAAATCGGTGAACCCACAATGCGTTGAATAATATCAATATCGTGGATCATTAAATCCAACACGACGTTAATATCGGTGCCACGAGGTTTAAAGGGTGCTAAGCGAATTGATTCAATGAATCTAGGATTATCTAAAACTGTATCCAGGGCAACTAGCACTCGATTAAATCGTTCTAAATGACCAACTTGAAACACGACATTTTTATAATTGGCAATATCAATCAGCTGTTGCGCCTCATGCACTGTTGAAGCGATTGGCTTTTCTAATAGAACGTGGATGCCATTTTCTAAGAAGAAACTCGCGATGGGGAAGTGCAGTGCTGTCGGAACAGCGATACTGACTGCATCGACTTTGCCTACTAGCTCTTCGTAATTACTAATTGCTTCGACATTGTGTTGGCTGGCGATTGATTGACAACGCTCTAGTTCGATATCACAAACAGCGACTAGCTGTGAATTCGGTAAGGATTTCATCTTTTCAGCATGGAACTTACCCAAATAACCTACGCCGATGACGGCGGTGCGAATCTTATCCATTGACGCTTCAATACCTCATTCGAAAAATGTACAATCAACCCAACAATAGCCGGGAATGGTCGCACTTTTTTGGATGGGAATCAATGGGCTCTTTTCCTTTGCTCCATCCCCTTTATTACTCCCTCTCCCCCTTGGGGGAGAGGGTTGGGGTGA